>JBOGDE010000102.1:0-16185 GCA_050701695.1 Micromonosporaceae bacterium | reverse complement strand
CGGTGGAGGCGCTGCGCCGGGGCGCCGCCGAGATCACCGGCTCGGCGGGTCCGGGCGACGCGGCGGCCCGGCTCCCGGTGCCGGACTCCGACGACGAGGTGCACGCGCTCGCGGTCACCCTCAACGACATGCTGGACCGGCTGGCGGCGTCCCGGGCGCGGCAACGCGCGTTCGTCGCCGACGCGGCGCACGAGCTGCGCAACCCGCTGGCGAGTCTGCGTACCCAGCTGGAGGTGGCGCAGCGGCACGGCGCCGATGCGGAGACCGTCACCGACCTGCTGGCCGACACCGAACGGCTCGGCCGGCTGGTCGACGACCTGCTTCTGCTGGCCCGTGCCGACGAGGGTGCCGCCGACCCGGGTCAGGACCCGGTCGACCTGACCGAACTGCTCGCGACCACCGTCGAGCGACTCGCCGAGCCGCGCGTCCCGGTGGTGGTCGCCCCCGGCGATCCTGTGGTGGTACGCGGTGACGCCCGTCTACTCGACCGCGTGCTCTCCAACCTGGTGGACAACGCCGTACGCCACGCCACCTCACAGGTGACGCTGGCGGCGAGCCTCGACGGCGACCACGCGGTGCTGACCGTGACCGACGACGGCCCCGGCGTACCGGAGGCCGACCGGGAGCGGGTCTTCGACCGGTTCACCCGCCTCGACGACGCCCGCGCCCGCGACGCCGGCGGCGCCGGCCTGGGCCTGGCGATCGTCCGCGACCTAATCCACCTCCACTCCGGCACCGTCCACCTCCACCCCACTCCGCCCGGCGGCACCACCGCCACCATCCACCTCCCCCTCTAACCCACCTCCCCTGCCGGGGCTTCATTGCACTTGGGGGGTCTGGTGGCGGTGCTGGCGTCCGGTTCATGCCTTTTGTCACCGCCACCAGGCCCCCCAAGTGGGAGAGGGGAGGTTGCGGGGAGTGTCGGGGGATGGACAGAGGGTTGGTACGGGTGGGGGAGGTGTGGTGCGGGCGGGGGTGGTGTGGTGGGGGGAGACCACTTGGGGGTGGGATTGATGGCGTACTCGTACGACGAGATCATGCAGATCGCGAAATTCGTGCCGGCGAAGCTGAACGTGACCGACACCGCGCCGTGGGCGCCGGGCGGTTGGAAGGGCCGGCCGGGTTGGGATTACCACAAGGCCGGCTTGGCGGTGGACTTCGCGGTGGCCACCACGAAATCGGGTCACCGCGCGATGCGGGACTTCGCGCGCTGGTGGTACCGGCATCCGGAATTCCTGCTGGAGCTGATCCACACCACGCCGTTCAACGACGACAACGGCTTCTACATCAAGGACGGCAAGCGCCGTGGTGAGGGCTTCTACGGCCGCGCCACCAACCTCGCCCACCTCAACCACGTACACGTCGCGATGACCGAGGCGAGTGCCCGCAAGCTGCTGGCGAAACTGAAGGCGAACGGCGGTGCGCCGAAACGCCCGGCCGTGGTGAAGCCGACGCCGCCGAAGAGCTACACGGTGGTACGCGGGGACACGCTGGGCGCGCTGGCGCACCGCAGCGGCACCACCGTGCAGCGGCTGCTCAAGCTCAATCCGATCATCAAGAACCCGAATCTGATCGTGGTGGGCTGGAAGCTCCGCCTTCGGTAGCGCCTGGTTTCACGAGTAGTGGTCGTCCAAGCGGCGGCCGAGACAGCCACTACTCGCAAACCCGCGAGCCCCGGGCGGGCTGGGTCGGCCGGGCGGGGCGGGTGGCCTGGGCGGTGAGGCGGGACTGGTACGCCGCGCGTTCGGCGGGGTCGAGTTCGGTGAGGGCGCGGGTGTCGCCGAGCGCGCGGCGGGCCAGGCGCATCACCGGCTCCGGGGTGAGGGCGGCCAGCAGGTCGTAGCCGGCCAACCAGCTGGGGACCGGGATCTCGGCGCGGCGGGTACGGCAGCTGCGTACCACCGCGCGGGCCACCGCCGACGGGTCCACCGTCGGCATGCCCCGCCCCAGCGGCACCCCGGATGCCAGCCCGGTACGCACCGCGCTGGGCAGCACCGCGCTCACGCTGACGCCGTTACGGTCGCACTCCCGGCGTACCGCGGCGGACAGCCCGACGGCGGCGAACTTGCTGGCGTTGTAGACCGCCATCCCGGGCAGCGGCAGCTTGCCGGCCATCGAGCAGATGTTGACCACGTGGCCGCGCCCCGCCGCGACCATCTCCGGCAGCACCAGCCGCATCCCGTGGATCAGCCCCCAGACGTTCACGTCCAGGGTGGTACGGCTCAACGCGTCGGCCTCGTCGAGGAAGCTGCCGAGCGGCATCACCCCGGCGTTGTTCACCAGTACGTCGATCCGCCCGTGCCGGTCGCGGACATCGGCCAGGAATCGGGAGTACGAGTCGCGGGAGGTGACGTCGAGCGCGGCACCGTACCCGCCGAGTGCGGTGGCTGGGCATCGGGCACATGCTGATGTTGCCGGCGATGCTCATCGCCATGCTCTGGCGCCGCGACGAGTATGCCGGTCACCACCACTGAGGCTCAGGCTCACCCGGCCGTGAGCAGCCCGGCCGCGTCGCGTTCGGTGATCTCGCGCGGCACCGGGTCGAGCACCGCGAGGGCGGCCCGGTGCCCGGGACGGTCGGCCAGGTCGTACAGCCGGATCCGGGCAAGGGCCGCGGCGCGCTCCGGCCAGGCGAGTACCGCCGGTTGCTGGTCCGCGGCACTCACCGTCAAACCCGACAGGGGGGTACGCAGCCCGTCGCCGGTGGCTTTGACCGCGGCTTCCTTGCGGGTCCAGTACCGAAAGAAGTCCACTATGGACGCCGCGTTCTCGTCGGGCGCCAGCACCATCCGGCTCAGCCCCGCGACGTCGATATCGCGGATCCGTTCCACGTCCAGCCCGACCTCGGCGCCGGTCGCGAACGCCACTCCGACGTGGTCGCCGGAGTGCGACACCGAGAAGTGCAGCCCGGCGTCCTCGCGCAGTCGTACCTTTCCGTGGGGCTTGCCGCAGTCGTCGCAGTGACGGTCCAGGGCCAGCTCCGCCGGGTCCCGCCCCAGATAGCGGGCACAGCCGAGACGTACCAGGCTCGCGCCGAGCAGGAACCGGTCCCGGTCCGGCTGCCGCCGGTACGCCGCCATCCGCTCCCGTTCCACCGGGTCCAGCAGCGCGTGCAGCCGGGAGTCCGGCGCCTGCCCGAGCGTCGCCCACCATACATGTACCGCGTCCCGACTCAGCATCGGTCCATTCTCGCTGCACCCGGCCCACGGCGCCGCAGCGCCCGGGCCCGACCTCCGGTCAGGGGCCGGGCGCCGGCGTGTTGTCACACCCGCCGGCTACGGTCGGCGGCTGTGTGGAGCTATCAGGAGTACTGCGACGAGGTCGAGGTGGAGTCAGGACGGTTCGCGGCGGTGGCGGCGCGGGCCGATCCGGGAGTACGGGTGCCGACCTGTCCGGAGTGGACGGTCGCGGAGCTGATCGACCACCACGGTCGCTCCCAGCGCCGGGTGGCGCAGGTGGTGCGGACGCTGGCGCGGCAGCCGGTGTGGTCGAAGGACGTCGACGCCGGGCTCCCCGGCGACCCGGCCGACTACGCGGCATGGTTCGCCCAGGGAGTGCCGGCGCTGCTGACCGCGCTGCGGGGCGCCGACCCTGACGCCCCGGTGTGGACCAACGGGGTCGACGGCCACGTCCGCTACTGGGCCCGCCGCATCCTGTACGAAGCCGTCGTGCACCGGGTCGACGCCGAGCTGGCCCTGGGTGAACGTCCGATCATCGACCCGGCGGCCGGTGTCGACGGGATCGACGAGCTGCTCACCAACCTGCAGTGCTTCCCCTGGGTCGCCGAGCGGCTGCGGGAGCTGGAGGATCCGGGTGGCACGGTGCGGCTGAGCGCGGTCGACCGGGACAGCGAGTGGCTGATCGTGCTGGCCGGCGGTGGGTTCCGGTTCCGGCGCGGCAGCGTGCTGGAGGCCGCCGCGACCGGCGTACCGGCCGACGTGGAGGTACGCGGCACCGCAGGCGGCCTGCTGCTGCTCGTCTACGGCCGGCTGGCCCCCGACGATCCGAGATTCATCGTGTACGGAGACGCACCGCTGCTGGCCCGCTGGCTCACCAGCTGCGCGTTCTAGCCCGCTGAGCCGCCCGCTGGCTGCGTTCTCCGCGCCTTGTGTGCGAAGACAAGCACACGGCGGCTTTTGTGGCCTTGCCAGCGAACGGCTCAGCGGGCTAGGAGCCGCTGCCGTACGGGCGGTTGATGATCTCCAGGAAGTGGCCGGCGGGGTCCTCCCAGTAGACGCCGCGACCGCCGTCGTTGGTGTTGAACTCGCCGGGATGGCTCTTCATCGGGTCGGCCCAGTACGGCAGCCGGCGCTGCTTGATCCGGCCGAAGATCTCATCGAACTCGGCCTCGCTCACCAGGAACGCGTAGTGCTGCGGCTGGTACTCCTCGTTGGTGTTCATGAAGTCGAGCGAGACCCCGTTGGAGACCTCCACCACCAGGAACGGCCCGTACGGCGTGGGCGGCTCCAGCCCGAGAAGGTCGCAGAGGAACTCCGCCGACACCCGCTTGTCGGGTACGTGCACGATCGTGTGGTTGAGCTGGACTGGCACGGTGGCCTCCTCTGCGGCGGGCGGGTGTGGCGGGCGGGTGTTCAGTGGCGGGCAAAGTTGCGGTGGGGGCGGCGCGGGGCGCGCCGTTTCGGGCGGGCGCCGCCGGTGGCGACCAGCCGGGTCACCAGCCCGCGCCAGCCGGCGAACGGCTCCAGCAGCTCCAGCATCCGCGCGTCGTCGGCGCGCGGCTCGCCGGCCAGGGTGTACGCCACCTGGTGCGGCAGGTGGAAGTCGCCGACGCTGACCGCGTCCGGGTCCCCGTACGCCAGTCTGCCCAGCTCGCCGACGGTCCACGGCCCGATCCCCGGCACCGCGCGCAGCCGGCGGGACGCGTCGGCGGGCGCCATCGCAACGGTCTCCTCCAGCCGGGCGGCCACCGCGGCGCACCGGCGCAGCGTGTCGGCGCGCTTCTGCTCGATGCCGTACCGGTGGAAGGCCCAGTACGGGGTCGCCGCCACTGTTGCCGGGTCGGGCGGCAGCAGCAGCGGCACCGGCCCGGGCGCGGGCTCGCCGAAGTGCCGCACCACCCCGAGATAGCCGCGGTACGCCTCCTGCCAGGTCACCTTCTGCTGCAGCACGGTGGCGAACAGCTCCTGGAAGACCAGCCCGCTGCGGGGCAGTCTGGTGCCGGCCCGGGTGCGCGCCAGCTGGGCCACCACCGGATGCCGCTGCGCCACCGGCTCGGGAAGCGGCTCGTGGTGCAGTCCGGCGAGCTGCTCCGCGCGCGCCACCAGCCAACCGCCGCCCGGCCCGTACCCGGTCGCGACCAGGTGCCCGTCCCGCCGGCGCAGGTGCATGGTCCCCGACCCCTCGGGGGTACGTGAGGCCCGCCAGAATGCACCGGGCGCGAGCCGGGCCGTGGGATCGCCGCTTCCGACGACCAGCGCGCCGACCGTACCGGCGAAGTCGTACCGGGGCGGGGTTGGCAGCTCGCGCCGCGCCTGCCACCCGGCGTCCGGGGTGGGTGCCGCCGGCAGCGGTCGGGCGGCAGGGCGAGGCATGCGGCCAGCCTGCCACACCCGCTGATCGGTCTCGGGGCGGTCGATCAGCCGTTGGCCAACCCACGTCGCTGGCAATCGTTTTCCTCGACGCTGTGAGGACATTGCCTGATCGACTCGGAGTGGGGTGAGCCACCCGGGCCCTCAGGCGGTCAGGTGGGTGAGCAGGCGGTCGAGGAAGACGCGCTGGGCGGTGACCAGCTTGTCGCGGGCGGCGTCGAGCCCGTACCAGGCGACCCGGTCCACCTCGGGGAACTCCTGGATGCGGCCGGAGCCGCGGGGCCACTCCATGGTGAAGCTGCCGGGCACCACGTCGGCCGGATCGAGGTCGCCTGCCACCGCCCAGACGGTGACGAGCTTGCCGCCGGACTGGCGTACCTCGCCGAGCGGGATCAGCTCGCCGTCGGGCGGCGGCAGCCCCAGTTCCTCGGTGAACTCCCGGCGGGCGGCGTCGGCCGGAGCCTCGTCGTCGGCGTACTCGCCCTTCGGGATCGACCACGCGGCGGTGTCCTTACGGGACCAGAACGGCCCGCCCATGTGCCCGAGCAACACCTCGACGTCGCTGCCCGTACCCCGGAACACCAGAAGCCCCGCGCTGCGCCGACCTGCCACCTGCGCAGTGTGCCGTAACCTGGTCGGCCATGACGACAGTGGGTGCGGTGGTGCTGCCGCAGGTGGCACCGGAGCGGCTGCGGGACGTGGCCCGGGCCGCGGAAGACGCCGGGCTCGACGAGCTGTGGCTGTGGGAGGACTGCTTCTGGACCAGCGGCATCGCCACGGCGGCGGCGATGCTCGCCTGGACCGAACGGCTGCGGGTCGGCGTCGGGCTGCTGCCGGTGCCGCTGCGCAATGTCGCGCTCACCGCGATGGAGCTGGCGACCCTGCACCGGCTCTGCGACGGGCGGGCCCGGGTCGGGGTGGGGCACGGCGTACAGAGCTGGATGGGGCAGGTCGGGGCGCGGGTCGACTCACCGATGACGCTGCTGCGTGAGCAGCTCACCGCCGTGCGGGCACTGCTGCGCGGCGAGCGGCTGAGCACCACCGGCCGGTACGTCAATCTCGACGCCGTGGCACTCGACGCCCCGCCGGCCGCGCCGCAGCCGGTGCTGGTCGGCGCCACCGGCCCGCGTACGCTGCGGCTCGCCGGTGAGCTGGGCGACGGCACCATCCTCACCGCCAGTACGACACCCGAGCAGGTGACCGCCGCCCGCCGGCTGATCGACGAGGGCCGTGCCGCGGGCGGACGCGACGAACCGCACCCGGTGATCGTGTACCTGCACGCCGCGACCGGCCCCGACGCCACCGAGCGGCTCGCCCGCAGCGCCGACTACCCCGGGATCGGCGTGGCCGGAGACGCGCGGCAGGTCGCCGAGGCCGTCGCCCGGTACGCCGAGGCCGGCGCCGACACCGTCGTGCTCCAGCCCACCCTCGACGACCCCGATCCCGAGGCGTTCGTACGCTTCGCCGCCACCGAGGTCGCCCCGCTGCTGCGCTGAGCCGCGCTGACCCGAGCGGCTCAGCGCGCCGGCTGGTACGTCGCGATGATCACGCCGGTGCTGGTCGGCACGCTGTCGACCAGCTTCAGGGAGGCCTGGGTGTCGCCGGCGAACAGCCGGCGCCCGGCGCCGAGCACTAGCGGGTGGATCATCAGCGTGTACTCGTCGATGAGGTCGTTGGCGGCCAGGGCGTTGATCAGCACACCGCTGCCCAGCAGCACCAGATCCCTGCCGGGCTGCTGCTTCAGCTCCGCCACCGCACTGACCGCGTCGGGGCCCAGCAGGGTGGAGTTCTGCCACGGCAGCGGCTCGGACAGGGTGGTGGAGGCGACGTACTTCTGGGTGTTGTTGAGCACCTCGGTGAACGAGTTGTCCGTCTGCTGCGGCCAGAACGAGTAGAACTGCTGGTACGTACGCCGGCCGAAGAGCAGCTCGGTGGTGCCGAACCCCTTCGACATCTCCCGCATCATCACCTCGTCGTGGTACGGCACCGCCCAGCCACCCTGGGTGAACCCGTCGCGGGTGTCCTCCTCGGCCCCGCCGGGCGCCTGCATCACGCCGTCGAGGGTCACGTTGTTGATAACGGTGATCGTGCGCATCGCTGCTCAACTCCTCGGATATGCCGGCGGCCTCCGTACCGCCGTCTCACCCTCTACACGAATGCCTCCACGTCAGATCGACACTCCTGGCGGGCCGCGGGAAACTCGGTTTGTCGTGTCGTACCGGTGGGCGAGACTGCGGGCATGTTCGCCGCCTTCGCCCGCCGGGAGATCCGATGGATGCTCACCGCCACGTTCCTCTCGGCGATCGGGCGCGGCCTCACCCTGCCGTTCCTGCTGATCTACCTGGCGGAGGTACGTGATCTTCCGGTCGCCCTGGTCGGGGTCGCGATCGGCTGGATGGGTGTGGTGTCGTTGGCCACCGCGCCGCTCGGCGGCATCCTGATCGACCGGTACGGTGCCCGCCTGGTGCTGCTGCCCGTACTGCTGTGCCAGGTGGTCGGCACCGCGTCGCTGGCCTGGGTGGGCACGATCGGCCAGGCGGTCGCGGCGCTGACCGTGGTCGGGATGGCCGGCTCGACCCAGTTCGCGGCGGTGAGCACCATCCTGGCGTCGCTGGCCGGCGAGGGTGAACGCCAGCGCGTCTTCGGGTTCAACTTCACGCTGCTCAACCTCGGGATCGGGGTCGGCGGCCTGCTCGCCGGGTGGTACGTCGACCTGCAGCGGGTGGCGACGTTCCAGCTGCTGTACCTGGTGGACGCGGCGACGTTCCTGGCCCCGCTGCTGATCGTGCTGCTGCTGCGTCACATCGGCGGCCGGGTCAAGGCGGCCCCCGGTGCGGCCAGCGGCGATGCGGCGAGCGGCGGGCCGGGCGGCTACGCGGTGCTGCTGCGGGACCGGCCGTACCGCCGGCTGGTGCTGCTCGGGATGGTGCTCGCAGTCTGCGGGTACGCCCAGATCGACGTCGGGTTCACCGCGTTCGCCAGCCAGGTGTCCCAGGTGACGCCCCGGGTCATCGGGTGGGCGTTCGCGGCCAACTCGGTGACCATCGTGGTGCTGCAGCTGTTTGTGCTGCGCTGGCTGGAGGGCCGCAGCCGTACCCGGGCGCTGGCCGGGGTCGGCGTGGTGTGGGGCGTGGCGTGGGCGATCCTCGCGGTGACCGGCCTGGCGGACGGCGGGTTCGCGCTGGCAGCCGCCGGTGTCGTGACGTGCATGGTGGTCTTCTCGATGGGCGAGACGCTGTTCTCACCGGTGATGCCGGCGCTGACCAACGCGCTCGCCAAGCCGGAGCTGCGGGGCCGGTACAACGCGGTCGGCACGATGACGTTCGGGCTGTCCTCGGTGGTCGGGCCGCTGACCGCGGGTCCGCTGATCGGGTCCGGGCTCGCCGTGGTCTGGGCGGGGTTGACGGTCGGCGGCTGCCTGCTCGCGGCGATGCTGGCGCTCGGGCTGCGCGGCCACCTCACCGCCGAGCAGGACGGCCGCCCAGTCGTCGGTACGCCACCGGCCGGTACCCCACCGGCCAGTACCGCAGCGGCCGGCTCAGCCTCAGTCGATGTATCGGCGGTCGCGTAGCGGCGGAAGCCGGACCCGGCCGAGCTGCCCGGCGGCGGCAAAGACACGCGGCCTTCTATTCTAGTACTAGAATAGAAGCATGGCTGGGGACCTGACGCCCGCCGAGCTGACTCTGCTCGGCCTGCTCGTAGAGAAGCCGAGACACGGCTACGAACTCGACGACGTCATCAGCACCCGCGGCATGCGCGAGTGGACCGAGATCGGCTTCAGCTCGATCTACTACCTGTTGGCCCGACTCCGCGACCGTGGCCTGATCACCGAGATCGACACGCCGCGACCAGCGCGGGGAAAGGCCCGCCGGGTGTACGGGCCCACCGCCGAGGGGCGCCGAGCGTGCGCCCGGTCGGCTGAGGCGGCGGTGGCCGAACTCCGGCCGGTGTTCCCGCCCATCCTGGTCGGTCTGGCCAACCAACCGGTCATCGCGCCCGAACGCCTCCGGGCCGCACTCGACCGGCGGGCCGTAGCCCTGACGGAGAAGATCGCCGCCCTCGGCGCGGTCCGCGACGCCCAACCCGAGATGCCCGGTTTCGTACGCGCCATCTTCGACTACGCGCTGGGCCAACTGGCCGCCGAACAGCGGTGGCTGGCGACCTACCGGGCGGAGCTGGCCGAGCTCGGCAACCAGTCTCCCCACACTAGGAAGGACGCCGGGCCATGACCCGCTACGACGTCAAACGAGCACTCAAGCAGTGCTACGCGCCGACCAACGCCGACTGGGCACTGGTCGACGTACCCCCACAGCAGTTCATCGCCATCGACGGTCAGGGCGATCCCAACACCAGCGCCGACTACGCCCGTGCCGTGGCGGCGCTCTACGCCGTCGCGTACACGATCAAGTTCACCAGCAAACGCAGCCTCGGCCGGGACTTCGTGGTCGGACCGCTGGAAGGACTGTGGTGGTCCGACAACCCGGAGGTGTTCACCACCCGCGCCAAGGATGCCTGGCACTGGCGCATGTTGATCAGCCAGCCCGACTGGATCACCGGAGACCTCATCGACGAAGCCAGACAGGCCGCGCTGGCGAAGAAGGGGCTCTCCACGATCGCTGACGTCCGCCGCGAGGCCCTGCACGAGGGGACCAGTGCCCAGGTGCTGCACATCGGCCCTTACGACGACGAGGGACCGGTACTCGCCACGCTCCATCACGAGTACCTGGCGGTCCACCACCTGCGAATGTCCGGACACCACCACGAGATCTACCTCGGCGACCCCCGCCGCACCGAGCCCGCCAGACTCAAGACCATCCTCCGGCAACCCGTCCGGGGTCACCGCGCCAGCCGGGCGGCGCGTACGGACAGGTAGTGGCTGGTGGCGGCCGTTCGACGCCCGTACCAGAAAATTCTGGTCTCTCTTCCGCGCGGCGTGCCGATTTGTCGGCTGCGGCGCCGGTATGAGTACCTAGGGTGGCTTGGGGAGATCCCTTTGTGACCGACCCTGCAGGTCCTCTTAAGGATTGAGACCCTAAGCTGCCCGCACTGGGCACAGCCGTGTCCACAGGGAGGCTCGGAGCACGGAGGTTCTACAGGTGTCAGCAGGCAACACGCCGGGCAGGCGGCTACGCCGGCCCCGCGTGGTCGGGCTCGCCGCCGCCGCGGTGATCGCGGTGGGTGTCGCCGCGTCCGGCTACGCGTTCGCGGAAGTGGAAGCAGAAGCAGGCGGATCGACCAACACGTACATCGTCCAGCTCGCCGGTGAGCCGGTCGCCGCGTACGACGGTGGAGTCAGCGGGTACGCCGCGACCAAGCCGGAGGCGGGCGAGAAGGTCGACCTGCGCAGCTCGGAGGCGCGGGCGTACCGCGGCCACCTGGCCAAGCAGCGCAAGTCCGCGCTCGCCGCGGTCCCCGGCGCGAAGAAGGTGTACGACTACGACGTCGCCTTCCACGGTTTCGCCGCCAAGATGACCAGCGTGGAGGCGGCCAAGCTCGCCAAGACCGAGGGCGTGGTCAGCGTCTCGAAGAACGAGGTGCTCCAGCTGGACACCCTCACCACCCCCGACTTCCTCGGCCTGACCGGCCGCAAGGGCGTCTGGAACAAGAGGTTCAAGGGCTCCGCGCGCGCCGGTGAGGGCGTCATCGTCGGCGTCGTGGACTCCGGGTTCGCCGCGGACAACCCGAGCTTCGGCCCGCTGCCCGAGCCGCGTCCGGACCAGGACATCATCGACGCGAAGTGGAAGGGCACCTGCGACAGCGGTGTCGAGGCCCCGATCGAGTGCAACAACAAGGTGATCGGCGCCCACTACTACAACGAGGGCGTCACCCCGATCGAGGAGGAGTACGAATCGCCGCGTGACTACGGCGGCCACGGCTCCCACACCGCCAGCACCGCCGCCGGTAACCACGGCGTCGAGGTGGTGCACAACGGCGCCAACCTGGGCAAGATCTCCGGCATGGCGCCGGCCGCCCGGCTCGCCATCTACAAGGTCTGCTGGGAGACCGAGGGGGCTGGCGGCTGCGGCACCGTGGACAGCGTCGCCGCGATCAACCAGGCCGTCGCCGACGGTGTGGACGTGATCAACTACTCCATCTCCGGCTCGCGCACCAGCATCGTCAACCCGGTCGAGGTGGCGTTCTACCACGCGGCCCGGGCCGGCGTATTCGTCGCCGCCTCGGCTGGCAACAGCGGCCCCGGCTCCACGGTGGCGCACAACGCGCCGTGGCAGACCACGGTCGCCGCCAGCACCCACGACCGGGCGTACGAGGCCAAGGTCACGCTGGGCAACGGCAAGACCTACACCGGCGCCGGGCTCGGCAAGGCGCTGCCGTCGACCGCGCTGATCGCGTCGGAGAACGCCGGCAAGGCCGACGCCGACCCGAACCAGGTCAAGCTCTGCTACCCGGGCACCCTGGACCCGGCGAAGGTGACGGGCAAGGTCGTCGCCTGCGCCCGGGGCGTGATCGCGCGTACCGACAAATCCGCGGCGGTGAAGGAAGCCGGCGGCGTCGGTGCGGTGCTCTACAACACCAGCCCGGCGGCGGACGACATCGCGGCCGACTTCCACGACATCCCGACGGTGCACGTGAATGTCGCCGACGGCACCGAGGTCGCGCCGTACGCGGCCACCGACGGTGCCACCGCGACGCTCGCCGCCGGGGTACGGGGCACCCGTACCGCTCCGGCGATCGCATCGTTCTCCTCGGCCGGCCCCGCGCTGGCCGGTGGCGGTGACCTGCTCAAGCCGGACATCACCGCTCCCGGTGTGGACGTGGTCGCGGCGGTCGCCCCGGAGGGCAACCACGGCCACCACTTCGACTCCTACCAGGGCACCTCGATGTCCAGCCCGCACATCGCCGGCCTCGCGGCCCTGGTGATGGCGAAGAACCCGCTCTGGAACCCGATGTGGGTGAAGTCGGCGATGATGACCACCGCCTCCACGGTGGACAGCTCCGGCATGCCGATCAAGCGCGGCTCCGGTGTAGCAAACGCGCACGACTACGGTGCCGGTCACGTACAGCCGGGTAGGTCGTTCAACCCGGGCCTGGTGTACGACTCCACCTCCGCCGACTGGATCGCGTACCTGTGCGCGATCGGTCAGCTCGACGCCGGCAGCGCCACCTGTGCCGGCGCCGCGAAGATCGACCCGAGTGACTTCAACTCGCCGTCGATCGCGTCCGGCGGCCTCGCGGGCACCCAGACCATCACCCGCAAGGTCACCAACATCACCAAGCGCGCCGGCTTCTACCGGCCGCGGGTGAAGGCTCCGGCCGGCTTCAGCGTCGACGTCTCGCCGGAGTTGCTGAAGGTGGCGCCGGGCAAGACCGCGACCTTCACGGTCAAGCTGACCCGTACCAACGCCGAGTTCGGCAAGTGGGCGTACGGTTCGCTGACCTGGCTGGACGGCAAGGGTCACCAGGTGCGCAGCCCGATCGCGGTACGTCCGGTGGCGCTCGCCGCGCCGGCGGAGGTTACGGCGACCGGGGCGGCCGGCAGCCAGGAGTTGAAGCTGACCTCGGGGTACGAGGGCACGCTGAACTCCTCGGTGGCTGGTCTGGTCCCCGCGGCGGTGACCGACCTGGCGCTGAAGAACCCGGACGGGTCGTCGTTCCCGTCGGACAACCCGGTGGTCCGTGACCAGACCGCCAAGGTCACGGTCGAGGTACCGGCGGGTACGCCGCTGGCCCGGTTCGGCACCGTCGGTGCCGACTACGCCGCCGGCGTCGACATCGACGTCTTCGTCTACCAGATCGTCGACGGGAAGCCGGAGCTGGTCGGTGCCAGCGCCGACGGTGACTCCGACGAGCTGGTGACGTTGACGGCGCCGGAGGCAGGTACGTACGAGATCTACGTCGACCTGTGGGGCGGCCCGAACGAGGTCACCGCCAAGCACCACGGCTGGGTGATCGGTGGTGCCGAGGGCAACGCCACGGTGGCGCCGGAGAGCCAGTCGGTGACCACCGGTGGAGCCGCCACGGTCACGCTGTCCTGGCAGGGCCTGACCGCCGGCACCCGCTACCTGGGTGCGGTGGTCTACAACGACGGTACCGACGACGTCGGCACCACCGTGGTCACGGTGAACGCCTGACCTGACGCACCGACAGCGGCCCCGCCGGCACCTCGCGGGCGGGGCCGCTGCCGTCTCAGCTTCTCGGGTGAGCCCGCGGCCCCGGCTCAGTGCTGGTAGAGGCTCAGTGCCGGTAGAGGCGCAGCACGCTGGTACGCAACTGCTCCGCGGCCTGGCGGGCGGACATCCTGCCGGCGGCGACCTCTTCGCCGGCGGCGTGTCCGAGCGCCACGGTCGCGGCGAGCAGCCAGTCGATCGGTTGGTCCAGGTCGAACTCGCCCGCGTGCTGGCCTCGCCGTACCAGCCGGCGGAGCTGGTCGAGCACCGGCAGGTGCCGTTCCAGGGAGCGGTCGGATGCTCCCTCCGCTGCCGACGGGTGCAGCAGCAGCGGGTAACGCTCCATCACCCGCCACGCGGTGTCGAGCCACCGCACCAGCGCTTCGGTGGCGGTGTCCTCCTCCAGCCGGGCCGCCGCGACCGCGGCGAGGAACTCCTCGGTGATCCGGTCGATCACCGCCTCGCGCAGTGCCTGCCGGGAGGGGTGGTGCGCGTACACCGTCTGGCGGGTCACGCCGGCCGCCGCCGCGATCTCCTCGACGCTCGCCTCGGGGCGCTGGCCCAGCACCGCGACCGCGGCATCGAGCACCGCGGCGGCGCTGCGGCGGGCGTCGGAGCGCCGCTTCCGACCCTGACCGGACCCAGTTAGCTCTGACACGGTTGTCAAGGATAGTCCTGCGACTTAACCTTGACACTAATGTCTAAGATAATCGGTGTACGGAGGACCGCATGAGCAGCCAGCGCACTCCCGGCGACGACCTGATCGGCTATCTGACCCGGTACCCCGAGGAGATCGCCTTCGGGGCCGACGCACCCGAGGACGTGCTCGACCGGTACCACACCCCCGACTACCACGTGGTCAACGACGGCGTACGGCTCGACCGGCAGCGCCTGCTCGACCACGTACGGCCGGCGCGCAAGCGGGCGAGCGCGGTGCGCGTGACGGTGCACGACGCCCTGGTCGACGGCGAGCGGGTGGCGGCGCGGTACCGGTTGGACGCGGTGATGCGTACCGGCAGGACCATCATCACCGAGGTCTACATGTTCGGGCTGCTCGCCCCCGACGGCCGGCTGCGCCGCGCGGAGCAGCTGACCCGGACCCTGCCCGACGCCTGATCGCACGGATGGCCCCGGCCCGGATCAAGCGGGTGGCTCCGGCCCGGATCAAGCGGGTGGCTCCGGCCCTGGATCAAACGGTGTCCAACCCACGGCGGAGAAATCGATTGTCGCGTTCGCGGGCGGGACATCGCTTGATCAGCTGGCGGATCTGCTCCGCCGACCGTCTAGACCCCGGCTTCGAGGCGTTCCTTGAGGTGCCGGTGGCTGAGCGGGGCGCCCTTGCGGGCCATCCGGGTCACCAACGGCACCAGTGGCCTGCCGACGACGCCGTGCCCCTCGAAGTCGAGGGTGAAGGTGACCTTCGAGCGGGCGCCGTCGTCGAGCGGCTCCACGGTGATGCTCGCGGACGGCCGCAGCGGCCCGTCGACGCCGCGGACGGCCCAGTGGCGGGGCGGATCGACCCGGGTGATCTGCTGTGTCATGGTGCGCTCCGACGGCCCGATCCGCCGGGTGGTGGTGAACTGGGCACCCACGCCTGGGGCGCCGCCTTCCATCCGTACGTTCACCACGTCGTACTGCCACTCGTGGAACCGGGTCGGGTCGGTGGCGTACGCGTAGACCTCGTCGGGCGGCCGGTCGATCTGGATCTCGTGCACGATCGGTGGCATGGTTCGGCCTCCTCGCCGTACCCGTACCCCGATTGTCGCGCGATCTCACAGGTCCGGCACGGCGTCGCGAAAATCCAGCAGCGGGAGTCGAACGTACGGGCCCGTTCGCGGTCGCCGACTCCGACGAGTGGTCCGACCTGCCCACCACCGGCTCGTTCAACGGCGCGCTGGTCGCCCCGGGGTACGACAGCCGGAGTCGGTGACGGTCAACGTGCCGCGAGGCGCCGGCGCCCGGTCCCTATTTGTGTTGAGTCACAACACGGGATTCACATTTCTGTGTGAACGCCCAGCATCAGCACCGTGGGAAATGTCAGATCATGTAACGGAGTCTTAACCCGTGAGTTGCGGGTGCATGGGGGAGGCGTCCGCGTCCCGTCGACCCGTGTCCGGCGTACGCCGGTTGTGTCGACGTCGAGAAGGGAAACTGCGCATGATCCGTCCCACGTTCCGCGGTCTGGCCCGGCTGGCACTGGCCGCCGCGGCCACGTCGTCGCTCGCCCTGGCGGCGAGTGTTCCGGCACAGGCCGCTACTTCGACTCAGGCCGCACCAGTGCGGGTCGCCGCGGCCGACCAGTACGTCGCGCTCGGCGACTCGTACTCCTCGGGCAACGGTACGTTCGCCGCCAACCTGGACTGGTTCTGCTGTCGCGCGTCAGACTCCGTGGCAGGACAGTTGAGTCAGTCCTGAAGGAGAGTCAGACACATGGGAAGACCCCCAAGCATCCCGGCCGAGAAGAAGACCCGGATCGTGCTCAGCGTGATCGCTGGCGAGCTCAGCGTCGC
>JBOGDE010000101.1:0-16272 GCA_050701695.1 Micromonosporaceae bacterium | reverse complement strand
GTCGGTGTCCACGGTGCTCGCGGTGGTGTTGGCGGGTCTGGCGTTGGCGGTGCCCGGCACCGTGCTCGGCGCGGGCATCGCTGAGCTGCTCCAGGCCTGCATCTGGGCGCTTCGCGCCGAGTACGGCCCGGTCGGCGGACCTCTGGTCGGCGCCGTCGGCGCCGCAGTGGCTCTTGGCGTCACGGGACGTGGCACCTGGCTGGTCGCGGCCGAACTGTTCGGCGCCGCACGGCAACGCCGGCGACACGCTGCCCTGCTGGCGCCGGTGGCCCGGCACGACGCCCGGCTGCGCGCGCTGGTGGTGCCGCACGAGGTCGCCGCCGCGTACTGCCTGCCCGGCGGCCGCCGGCAGGTCGTGCTCACCACCGCCACCCTCGCCGCCCTCGACGATGAGCAGCTGGCCTGCGTGCTGGCACACGAACGCGCTCACCTGCGGGGCCGGCACCACCTCGCCGTCGGAGCCGCCGTCGCCCTGCACCGGGCCTTCCCCGGGATACCGGTGTTCCGGTACGCCGCGGAGCAGGTCGCAGGGTTGGTCGAGATGCTCGCCGACGACGCCGCCACAAGGAACGCCGATCGTCACACGCACGCGACGGCGCTGGTCGCCCTGGCCGAAGGGGCGGCCCCCGCGCAGGCCCTGGCCGCCGGGGGCCCGCAGGCCCTCGGCCGGGTACGACGGCTCCTCTCGCCACGCCAGCCTCTAGGGGTGCTGCACCGTGCGGTCACCGCGGCCGCTGTCATCGCGCTGATCGCGCTTCCGATCGTGATCGCGGTCGCGCCGGCGCTCGCCGTCGCCGCGACCCCGTACTGCCCGGTCGACATCAGCGGTCTCCGCTAGCTCACCGGCCGAGCCGCTCGATCCTCCGCTCGGCGGCGGGCGCCCGTACTGCGAGCGCGGTGAGGACCGCCGCCATGCCGATAGCGGTCAGTTGACCCGGTAGATGTACTCGACGGCGCAACGTCGCCGGTTGCCGGTGCCGCCGAGGTGCTCGGCCGCTTCCCGGCGGGACACGAACGCCTGAATCGCCGCCGAGACGGCGTAGCCGAGGGCGAGCGCCAGAATGCCTTCCAGAACAACCCGGCGTCGGTGTACGCGGCGTCCAACAGTGCCTGCCCCATTGCCCTGCAGGCGCCCGCGGTGGGCCGACTTCAATCCGGTTCGACTACGATCGGGGTTCGTAGTTGTGGTTGCGGAAGGGATCAGGTGGTGTTGGAGGAGATCGGCGCGGCGTTCTCAGACGTGGTGTTCAGCGGGCCGATGCTGCTCGCGATCCCGATCGCGCTGCTGGCCGGGCTGGTCTCGTTCTTCTCCCCGTGCTGCCTCCCGTTGGTGCCCGGCTATCTGGCGTACGCGGGCGGCATGGCCGGCGCCGGCGCCACGCCGGCCCCAGGCACCGAAACCGCACCGGCCACGGAGGCCGCGGAACCGCTTCGGGCGGTCGCCGTCGTGGACGGTTCCGGCAGTGGATCCGTCGCCACCGCCATCGCCGCTCCCGTAACCTCACGTCGGCAGACGCTGCTCGGGGCCTCGCTGTTCGTGCTCGGCTTCGCCGCCCTGTTCACCAGCTACGGAGCGCTGTTCGGCGGGATCGGCCGTCTCGTCCTGGAGTACCAGGAAATCCTGATCCGGATCCTGGGCGTGGTGACGATCCTGCTCGGGCTGATGTTCACCGGCCTTCACCTGCCGGTGCTGGGGCGCACCCTGCGGCTGTCCTACCGGCCCCGCGCCGGGGTCGCGGGCGCGCCACTGCTGGGGGTGCTGTTCGGGATCGGGTGGACCCCGTGCGTCGGCCCGACCCTGGCCGCGGTGCTCACCCTGGCGTTGAACACCTCCAGCGCCCCGCGCGGCGCCGCCCTGGCGTTCGCGTACAGCCTGGGGCTGGGGGTCCCGTTCCTGGTCGCGGCGGTGTCGATGCAAGGCGCGCTGCGGCGCTTCGAGTGGGCGCGCCGGCACGCCCGTACCGTCATGATGGCCGGCGGGGCGCTGCTGATCGCCATCGGCCTGCTGCAGGTCACCGGCGGTTGGGACCGCATCATCCGGCACATCCAGTCCTGGGTCTCCAGCATCTACCTGCCGATTTAGGGGTACGGGGGTGTACATGCATCGTCGCGACCTTCTCGCCGCGGCGCTCGCCCTCCCGACGGTCGTTCTGGTCAGCGCGTGCGGCCAGGAAGGCCCACCGATGGGCCGCCCACCGATGGACGGAATGTCTGGCGGGATGCCGAACTGGATGATGAGCCGCGGCGGCATGGACCGGCAGATGATGCGGGACATGCCGGTCATCCACGACCTACTGGTCAACCACGAGGAGATCCTGCGCCGGGTCGACGACGTGTCCGGCGGGATCCGCTCGCAGACCACGAGCCGGGACCCGGAGATCGCCAAGCTGATCCGTACCCACGTCCGGCAGATGCGCGAGCGGATCGAGGCGGGCGATGCGATCCGGCAGATGGACCCGGTGTTCCGGGAGATCTTCGAACACCACAAGGCGGTCGAGATCCGGATCAAGGAGATCGACGGCGGGCTGGAGGTCGTGGAGACCTCACCCGACCCGCAGGTGGCCTCCCTGATCCGGCAGCACGCCCGCCGGGCGGTCTCCGAGTTCGTCGCCTCCGGCATGGACCGCGCCATGCGCTCGACCCCGCTGCCGCCCGGCTACCGCGGTTAAGGGCTGTTCGCGTCCCGCCGGACCCCGCTAAGGTACTAAGTGTCTTAGTAGGCGTTCCACGGCGGGTTCCGCAGTCTCTCCGCCCGTGCCGGTGGACGCCCCTGGTGTCGGTCAGGGAGTGAAGGTGGCACGCAAGCGCACCGGCGAGCAGACCCGACAGCCCACGTTCACCGCGCAGCGGACCCCGCGCGCGTCAACACCGGCGCCTGCCGCCAAGCGAGAGGCGCGGCAGCGGCGCGAAGCCCCCGCGCGACGGATCCGGTGGCGCCGGCGACTACGCCGGGGCGCCGTCATCGGCGCTCTGGTCATCGGCGCGCTGGCCGCGGT
This sequence comes from Micromonosporaceae bacterium, assembly GCA_050701695.1. Taxonomy (GTDB): domain Bacteria; phylum Actinomycetota; class Actinomycetes; order Mycobacteriales; family Micromonosporaceae; genus WHSM01. The sequence continues at coordinate 13,276 of JBOGDE010000101.1, read as the reverse complement.
CGGCTGGCCGATCTACCAGAACCTGCGAGCCGACGCCGAGCTGGAGGCCGCGTTGACGGCCGGCTCGTACACCCATGACGAGAAGAGTGATCCCGGACGCGATCACGTGACCAGCCCCAGCTACGAGGTCAACCCGCCGGCCGGGGGCGCGCATCTGGCGTCCCCCGCGGACGCCGGCTCCTACTCGGGCCAGTCAGTGCCTGCGGACGGGGCGCTTGTGCACTCCCTGGGACACGGCATGGTCATCCTGTGGCACCGACCCGACCTCGATGCCGCCGAGCGGAAGGCGTTGGAAGCGCTCGCCGCCAAGTTTCCCGACGACGTGATCGTCGTCGAGCGCGAGTCGATGCCGTCCCGGGTCGCCGCCACGGCCTGGCATCAACGAATCCTGGGCGAGAAGGTCGAACGCGGACCGTTGCTACGGTTCATCACCGAGTTCCGCGACAAGGGGCCGGAGAACGTCGGCTGAGCGGCCGCCTGGGATTCCGCTGGCGTGAGATGGAAGGGCCAAGAGATGGCGCGTGGCGAGCGGTTGCGCCGCTACTGGGACCGGAAAAGCCGGCTCGTACGACAGGGAGATGGGTTTCTTCGAGCGTCTCCTGTTCGGTGACACTCGGCAGGGGTGTGCGCGCAGGCCTCCGGTGACGTGCTGGAGGTGGCGATCGGCACCGGTCTGAACCTGCCCCACTACCCCGGCCGGCTCCGCCTCACCGGCCTCGAGTGGAGCCCCGCGATGCTCGCGATCGCCCGGGACCGGGCGCGGGAGTTGGGCCGCGACGTGGAGCTGTTGGACGGCGACGCGCAGGCGCTGCCGTTTCCCGACGCCTCGTTCGACACTGTGGTGTGCACGTTCTCGCTGTGCGCGATCCCGGACGACCGGCGGGCGCTCGCGGAGATGGCCCGGGTGCTGCGGCCCGGTGGTCTGCTGCTGCTCGCCGACCACGTTGCGGCCTCCCGGTGGTACGCCCGGGCGGTCCAGGGCCTGATCGAGATGGTCACCGTCCCAATGGGCGGTGAGCACCTGCGGCGTCGCCCCAGCAGGCACGTGAAGGGCATGGGATATCCGATCGAGCGCCGTCAGCGATTCAAGCTCGGCATCGTGGAGCGCCTCGCGGCGCGCAAGCCCGACCGCGGCGCCTCGGCGACGGGGTCAGGGCAAGGCCACGAATAGCAGGGCGCCGGCCAGCACCAGCGCGGCGGCAGCGACGCCGGCCACGATCGGCCCGCCGAGGGTGGACTGGCGCGGCTCGACCCGCAGCCGCAGCACCCACTGCCGGACCAGCGTGTACCCGGCCAGCGACGCGACGACCAGGGCGCCGGAGACCGCGGGTTCGACCAGGGTCAGCAGCAGCCACGCCGTGGCGGCGATGGCGCCGGCCGCGGCGGACTCCAGCAGTTGTGTGGGGATCCGGCGGGCGCCGACCCTCCGGTCCGAGGACCAGAGTGCCCATCGGGACGCCGACGGGCGACCCGCGCAGCAACCGGTGAAGAAGCACCCGATCCGCCCGATCGCCAGACCGGCGAACATCCCAGGAGCTGTGGCGTCGAGGACCACGCCGACAGGTAGGTCCGCGATGGCCAGTCCGGCGGTCACCGCGATGGCGGCGCCGAGCAGGAAGCCCTGGATACACCAGCCGACGTGTGGGGCCTTTCGCCAGGCCTGGAAGTGAATGGCCGCGTACCACAGCTTCGCGCCTGCCAGGCCGGCCAGCAGCGCCAGCAGCGAGATGACCAGCACTGTGCCGGCGTCGATGTTCGCCCGGGCGACCAGCAGCGCCTGCAGAGTCAGCGCCACGAGCACGCCGAGCAGCACCAGAGAAGCGAAGCTGCCGGGAAGTACGGCCGGCGACCGGGCGATCGTCGTCAGCGCCGCAAGACGCGTCTTCACAGGGGTCGCGGGGCCGGCTGACAGCGCCCACCGCCGCCACGACCAAGCGGCCGGCGTCGCCCGGCACATCCGCTGCGGCGGCCTCCCGCCACGGTCGCGCGCCGGGCGCAGGACATCCGCGGTCACTGCCCACTCCCCAGCGGGGATGCCGGAGACCCGCGCCATCACCGAGACGGGGCCGTTGTCGGGGATGACACCGCGGACGGTTTCGTCCTTGACGAACGTGTCCGGCCGGCCCCGAGCGCCGCCGACGCGCCGCCCGGAGAACCGGACAATCGCGGTGTACGGCTCATCGCCAGTCCCCGGGTCGAACCAGACGCTGACGGCCAGCCCCTGCGGCTCCGCGTCCTGGTCCGTTGTCGCGACCTGTGTCAGCGCGTGGTCTGGTGGCTTGGCGTGTGGCGTGGTTGGCCGCCGGGTTGCGGCGCGGCCAGGCTTCGATGTCGGTCTCGTGGCTTTCATGGTCCCCGCCGTCGGCTCGAGTTGGCGTGTGTGCCAGGGAAGGCTCCATTAATACTATAGAGCATAGTAGATCGCTCCCAGCTCTGCGCGTGCCGGCGCACCAGGAGGCGGTGAAGCGCGACGGGTTCTCCGGACGAATGGTTACTAAGGCTGGTAGTATCCGGCTGGCCCGCCGCGATACCCTGGAGGGGTATCCTTCTGATCTCGTGCCATATCCGCATGAAAGGGGCCGCGTCGATGGCGCAGCACTGGTACGGCGCCGACGAGGAGGCGCTGCTCGGCCGGCTCCGGCGGATCGAGTGGCGGGTCCGGGGCCTGCATCGGATGGGTGGAGGCTGCGGCCAAGGTCAGGGAACCTTCCGAGGCGATCGCTCGCCTCGCCCGGTCTTGAGAGGGTTGACAGGGATGACTGCGCGGAACACATACACGGTGACAGGGATGACCTGCGGGCACTGCGTAGCGGCGGTTACCGCCGAGGTGTCCAGACTGCCTGGGGTACGCGGTGTGGACGTGGACCTCGGTAGTGGCCGGGTTGTGGTGGAGGCCGATGCTGCGCTGGACGTCGACGCGGTGCGGGCCGCCGTGGACGAGGCCGGTTACGAACTGACTGGCGTGCAGGCGTGACGGCGCCGCTGCGGATCGCTGGCTTCCTGGTGGCGCTGGTGGTTGCCCTGGCCGGCGGGCTCGGGCTGGGTCGGCTGGTGGGGCCGCTCGACACCGAACCGGCCGCGATGCCCAGCACAGCCGGGGACGGGCACAGCCACAGCCACGGCGACGAGCCCGGCGACGGCCACAGCCACACCGCAGCACCGCGAGGTGGCAGTTCGGTGGCCGGGCTGACGGTCAGCGAGGCCGGATACACGCTGGTTCCCGAAGCGACCACCTTCCCGGCGGGCAAGACCGCGCCGTTCCGGTTCCGGATCACCGACCGCGCCGGCCGGCCGGTGCTGCGCTACGCGGTCAGCCACGAACGGCTGATGCACCTGATCGTGGTACGCCGTGACCTGACCGGCTACCAGCACCTGCACCCGTCCCTGGATGCCGACGGCACCTGGTCAGCGCCACTGCGGCTGCCGGCGGCGGGCAGCTGGCGGGCGTTCGCCGACTTCACGGCGCTGGACGCGAAGGGCGCCACGACGCCGGTCACCTTGGGCGTGGACCTGTCGGTGGCGGGCGAGTACCTGCCGGCGCCTCTGCCGGCCGCCACAGCGCAGGACACCGTCGACGGGTACGAGGTGACGCTGTCTGGCGCCCCAGCGGTCCGACGGCAGGCGCCCCTGCAGTTCACGGTGCGCCGCGACGGCAAGACAGTCACCGATCTGGAGCCATACCTGGGCGCTTACGGGCATCTCGGGGTGCTCCGTGACGGGGATCTGGGCTACGTGCACGCCCACGCCGACAAGCAGCTCGCGGACGGCGCGATCCGGTTCTGGGTCACCGTCCCGTCGCCCGGCTGGTACCGGATGTTCCTGGACTTCCAGGTCGGTGGCGAGGTGCGTACTGCCGAGTTCACGGTCACCGCCGGCTGACCGCAACACATGGGGAGGAAGAAAAGCATGACAGCGGTTCCTGACAGTGCTGACCGGTCACAGATGGACCTGGCGATCGGCGGTATGACGTGCGCCTCATGCGCGGCGCGGATCGAACGCAAGCTGAACAAGCTGGACGGGGTGACCGCGACGGTCAACTTCGCCATCGAGACCGCGCACGTGTCCTACCCGCCCACGGTCACGGTCGACGACCTGATCGGCGCCGTGGAGGCCACCGGCTACACCGCTGCGCCTCCGCCACCGCCCGCCGAGCCGGGCGAGCGGCGGGGCGCCGACGAGACCGAGGACGAGGCGAGCGTCGCGGAGCGGTCGCTGCGCACCCGGCTGGCGTGGTCGATCGCGCTGACCGTGCCGCTGCTGGCGATGGCGATGGTCCCGCCGCTGCAGTTCGACAACTGGCAGTGGCTGTCGCTGACCCTCGCTTCCCCGGTCGCGGTGTGGGGCGCGTGGCCTTTCCATAAGGCGGCCTGGGCCAACCTGCGGCACGGCGCGGCGACCATGGACACCCTGATCTCGATGGGTGTGGCCGTCGCGTACGCCTGGAGCGTGTGGGCGCTGTTCTTCGGCGGCGCCGGCGTGACCGGGATGCGGATGCCGTTCGAGCTGTTCGCGCCGCGCGGCTCCGGGGCGGACCAGATCTACCTGGAGATCGCCGCCGCGTTGACCGCGTTCATCCTCGCCGGCCGGTTCTTCGAGGCCCGGTCCAAGCGGCGCGCGGGCTCCGCGTTGCGGGCACTGCTGGAACTCGGCGCCAAAGACGCCGCCGTGCTCCGCGACGGCCGGGAGGAGCGGGTGCCGATCGACGCGCTCGCCGTCGGTGACCTGTTCGTGGTACGACCCGGCGAGAAGATCGCCACCGACGGCGTGATCGCCGAAGGCGCCAGCGCGGTCGACCAGAGCATGATCACCGGTGAGAGCGTCCCGGTCGAGGTCGGCGTCGACGATCCCGTGGTCGGCGCCACCGTCAACGCCGGCGGCCACCTCGTCGTACGGGTGGCCCGGGTCGGCGCCGACACCCAGCTGGCGCAAATGGCGAAGCTGGTCGCCGACGCGCAGAGCGGCAAGGCCGCCGTGCAGCGCCTCGCCGACCGGGTCTCGGCGGTGTTCGTGCCCATCGTGATCGCCCTCGCGGCGGGCACGTATGGGTTCTGGATCGGCGCCGGGGGAGGCACCGCCGCGGCGGTCACCGCGAGCGTGGCAGTGCTGATCATCGCCTGCCCCTGCGCGCTCGGGCTGGCCACCCCGACCGCGCTGCTGGTCGGCACCGGCCGAAGCGCGCAACTCGGGATCCTGATCAAAGGCCCGGAGGTGCTGGAGTCCACCAAACGGGTCGACACTGTGGTGCTGGACAAGACCGGCACCGTGACCACCGGCAAGATGGCCCTCCTCGACGTCGTCGCCGCCCCGGACACCGGGGTCGAGGACGTGCTGCGGTACGCCGGCGCGGTCGAGCACGCCAGCGAGCACCCGATAGCCCGGGCCATCGCCGCCGGCGCCGAGGACAAGCTGGGCGAGCTGCCGCCGGTGACCGACTTCAACAACCTGGCAGGGCTCGGGGTGCAGGGGCTCGTCGATGACGTGCCGGTTCTCGTGGGCCGGCCCCGGCTGTTCGCCGACCGCGGCGTCACGGCGCCGGAGGATCTCACTCAGGCGCGGGAGAAGGCCGAGGCGGACGGGCGTACCGCGGTGCTGGTGGCCTGGGGCGGCGCCGCGCGCGGCCTGCTGGTCGTGGCCGACACCGTCAAGCCCACCTCCGCCGACGCTGTCCGCCAGCTCCGCGATCTGGGACTGCGGCCGGTGCTGCTCACCGGCGACAACACCGCCACCGCCCAGGCGGTCGCCCGCGAGGTCGGCATCGAGGAAGTGATCGCCGAGGTGCTGCCCGCGGACAAGGTCGACGTCGTCAAGCGGCTGCAGGACGAAGGCCGGGTGGTCGCCATGGTCGGCGACGGGGTCAACGACGCCGCCGCCCTGGCCACCGCCGACCTCGGCATCGCGATGGGCACCGGCACCGACGTCGCCATCGAGGCGTCCGACCTGACCCTGGTACGCGGCGACCTGCGCGCCGCGGTCGACGCGATCCGGCTCTCCCGGCGCACCCTGCGCACCATCAAGGGCAACCTGTTCTGGGCGTTCGGATACAACGTCTCCGCCATCCCGCTCGCGGCCGCGGGGCTGCTCAACCCGCTCATCGCCGCCGCCGCGATGGCGTTCTCGTCGGTGTTCGTGGTGTCGAACAGCCTGCGGCTGTTCGGGTTCAAGGCCGCCGGCACCCGGTGAGCGGCGTGTCGCATCCGTTACCAAGCGGCACCGGACACCGCCGGCCACCGTCTACTATCCTCCTAAGTTCGGTAGTGAGTCCGTTCACTCCGTGAGTCGACCGAGGACGCCAATGGCAGACACCACGACGTACCCGTACCAGGCGCCGGCCGCCGCGCCCGTGAAGCCGCAGCGCAGGTGGCCGCGCAGGCTGACGCCGCTGTCGATCCTTCCCGTCGCCGCGGCGGCGATCGCGTACATCCTGGCGTTCAACCCGACCGATAAGGTGACAGACCCGACCGGTCCCTGCGCCTGGCACATGCTGTTCGGCATCGACGGCCCCGGCTGCGGCGGCACCCGCATGGCGTGGTACCTGCTGCACGGCGACCTGATCGAGGCCGCACGGCACCACCTCGTCGCGTTCATCGCCGTGCCTTTCGTGGTGTACGCGTACATCCAGTGGCTCGCCAACTGGACATTCGGGATCAAGCTGCCGGTCTTCCGCCCCTCGCTGCGGCTGGTGATCGGATACATCGTGGCGTTCCTGCTCTACTCCACCGTGCTGCGCAACCTGCCGTTCCCTCCGTTCGACTGGTTCTACGTCGAGAACCTCACCTGACCCGATCCACCTCATCTGCGCCCTTCGCGGCGCGGCTGCCGGCTGCCACACCGACCTCAAGGAGACCTGGGCCGTGAATCTTGGCGCCGTTCTGGTCACCGGCCTGTTCGCCGGTGGCGTGTCCTGCGCCGCCATCCAGGGCGGTCTGCTCACCGGGCTGGTCGCCCGTCAGCGCGGCGAGCCCACTGGTCCGGGCCGGGGCCGGGGAGGCGGCAAAGTCGCGGGCCGGGCCAGCCGGGCGGGCGGCAAGGCGGTTGCTCGGGCCGCCGTGCACGGGGCCCGGCATGGGACCACCGCAAAGGGTAAGACGGTCACGGCGGTCGCGGACAGGCCTGCGAAGCAGACCCGGCACGCGGCGCGGCGGTCCCGCAACGCCCCGCCCCCGCGAACGTTCGGGCAGCGGCTCGCCGACGACCTGGCGCCGGTGGGCGGGTTCCTCGCGGGAAAGCTGGTCTCCCACACCCTGCTCGGCCTCATGCTGGGCGCGCTCGGCAGCGCGGTGCAGCTCTCGCCGAGGTTCACCGCGCTGACCCAGATCGCCGCCGGGCTGCTCATCGTCGCCTTCGGCCTCGCCCAGCTCGGGGCGCCCGGATTCCGCAACTTCACCATCGAACCCCCCGCCTCGTGTCTGCGGTTCGTCCGCGGCCGGGCCCGCTCCCAGTCCGCGCTCGCCCCTGCGATGCTCGGCGCCGCCACCATCCTCGTCCCGTGCGGGGTGACGCTGTCGGTGATGGCCCTCGCCGTCACCTCCGGCTCCCCTCTGCGGGGCGCGGCTGTCATGGCCGTGTTCGTGATCGGCACCAGCCCGCTGTTCGCCGCCCTCGGCTACCTCGCCCGCAAGGCCGCCACCTCCTGGCAGGGACGGCTCGCCACCATCACCGGCCTGATCGTGCTGCTGCTCGGCCTCTACACCCTCAACACCGGCCTGGTGCGCGCCGACTCCCCCGTGACCGGCAAGACCCTCGCCCAGGCCGTCGGCCTGATCTCCGAACCCCCCACCGACGAGACCGTCACCCTCGCCGCCGACGGCAACCAGGAAGTCGTGCTCACCGCCACCACCGGCTCCTACAGCCCCGGCAACCTCGCCGTGAAGGCGGGCGTGCCCACCACCCTGATCGTCCGTGCCGAGAACGCCCAGGGCTGCGTCCGCGCATTCGTGATCCCAGACCTGGGCCGACAGTGGGTGTTGCCGGAGAACGGCGACACCCGCATCGACCTCGGCGAACTGAAACCGGGAACCATGGACTTCACCTGCTCCATGGGCATGTACTCCGGCGTCCTGACGATCACCTGAGGAGCCCTTCACTTGGCGACGACGACGATGACCTTCCGGGTCGAGGGCATGCACTGCGCCAGTTGCGGCATGCTCATCGACGACACCGTCGAAGACCTCGACGGGGTACGCCGCGCCCAGACCTCCGTGAAAGCCGCCCGCACCACCGTCGAACTCGACCCCGCCGTCTGCCAACCCGCCGACGTCGTCGCCGCGATCGCCGAGGCCGGCTACCGGGGTCACCCCGAATAGCGTCAAGGATCATCCGTCGAGGACCCGAGCCCTTGAGGATGAGGTGACGTGATGGACGGCGCGATCATCTGGATGTCCTTCGGAGTCATGGTCGGTCTCACCGTGCTCGTGTTCGCCAGCCTCGACATCGCGATTCTCATCCGGAACAGGCGTTCACGCCGTACCCAGACAATCTCCTATGTCAGATAGTAGAATCGCTTGTCGGGCCGGGCCGTCAACCGGGTCTCCCCCGTGGCCTGGCGTGGCGGCCCGGCCCACCCGGATATGCCAGGGGGTGCTGCAGTGGAGATGAATGTGCGGGCAGCCGACATCGACCGCGACCGGATCGTCGCCGAGCTGCGTGACCATACCGCCGCCGGACGGTTGAGCCTCGACGAGTTCGACACCCGGGCGCAGGCCGCATACGGATCCCGCACCATGGGCGAGCTCGCGTCGCTCACCGCCGACCTGCCCGCCCTCGAGCCGCCAGCGGACCGACCACGCCGCCGGGCGCCCACGCCGATGCTGTACGCGTTAGCGGCAATCCTCATCGCCGTCGCGGTGCTGGGAGTGCTCGGCGTAGTTGTCGGCCCAGCGGCCGCGGGCGGCATGGACGGCATGATGAACGGCGCCGGCATGATGAACGGCATGAGCGGCGGCTGCCACTAGCAACGGCGCCGTCAAGTCCTGGGAGTGGCGAGCACGGCGAGCGCCGCCGACATCAGAAACAGCCTTGGTCGAACGGCGTTCTTCCGGCCGTCGATCACGCGGCCGCGCAGCCGGACGGGCCCCGTGTTCGACAGGAGATGGTAAGGGGCGGGGCGCGTGAGGGGCTTCGGCGAACTGGAATCAGCGATCATGGATCGGCTGTGGGGTAGCGCTGACCCACTCACCGTGCGAGAGGTGCGTACCGACCTGCTCAAGCAGCGAGACCTGGCGTACAACACGTGCTGACGGTGATGGAGAACGTCTACAAGAAGGGATGGTTGCGGCGGGAGCCGTCCGGCCGGGCCTTCCGGTACCGGCCGGTGATGAGCCGAGTGGAGTACAGCGCCCGGCTGATGCGCGAAGTCCTGGACGCCAGCGGCGACCCCGCGGCGACGCTGCTGCGGCTGCTGGCGACGATTGTCACCGGCCGGGATCACCGCGCTGCGTACCGGCCTGGTCCCCGCCGAGACGCCCTCGGCGGTCCCACAGTCATCTGCTCGACGACCTGTCATGCGCTAGCTGGGCGCTGCCGGAGTCCCGGCGGGACCACGGAGCCCAGCCCCCCGCCCGGCCGCTGCGGCGACGCCACCGCATGAAGACCCCCAGCCAGGAGGTGATGACAGCGGCGGCCACCAGCCACTGGACCGCGACTGAGAACCGTTCGGGGTAGATCACGCCCTCGATGTAGCGGTCGACGAAACCGCTCGGCGGCAGCCCCGGCTGACCGGCTCGCTCATTGGTCCACCATGGTCTCGCTCGATCCGATAGGGGTTCGGGCGCACCGGTGACCGTCGGGCCATCGCCCAGCTCGCTCGACCTTCGAGGTCCAGCGTGAGTTCTGCGAGGCCCGGCGGCCCGGGACACCCCGACCGGCAACAGGGCTATGCGCCGTCGAGCGCCGCTCAATGAGCGACCGGCAGTGGTGTCCCGGAACCGCCAGGTGCTTCCCCACTGGGAGCGCAGCGGAGAGGCAATCTTGAGTCTGACCGACACCACCTCGACCACGCCAGCGCCCACCGCGGGCATCGACTGGGCCAGCGACAACCACGCCGTGTGTGTGGTGGACCCCGACGGGCAGGTCGTCGACCGGCAAACCGTCGCGCACACCGCGGCGGGTCTGCACCGGTTGACCGACCTGCTGCACCGCCACCACGTCACGGCCGTAGGCATCGAACGCGGCGACGGACCGGTCATCGACGCCCTGCTCGCCGCTGACCTGACCGTGTATGTCATCGCGCCGCAGCAGGTCAAGAACCTGCGCGGTCGCTACGGCTCGGCCGGCAACAAGGACGACCGGTTCGACGCCTACGTACTGGCCGACACCATGCGAACCGACCGGCGCCGGCTGACCCCCCTGGTCTTGGACAGCGAGGCCACCACCGCCCTGCGGCGGCTGTGCCGCGCCCGCCGCGACCTGGTCGCCCACCGCGTCGCGGTCGCCAACCAACTGCGGGCGCACCTGGCCACCGCCATGCCCGCCGCCGTCGGCATGTTCGCCGACATCGACTCGCCGATCAGCCTGCGCTTCCTGACCCGCTTCACCACCCAGGACGACCTGGACTGGCTCTCGCCCAAACGCCTGTCGGCGTGGCTTACCAGCGCCTCCTACAGCGGCCGCACGACCGCTGAGACCCTGCACGCGCGCATCACCGCCGCACCCCGCGGCGCCACCGACGCCCACGGCCAGGCCCTGGCCGGCATCACCCGCGCCTACCTCGCCGCCCTGGCCGCCATCACCGCCCAGATCCGCGCCCTCCAGCAGCAGATCAGCCACGCCTACCACGCCCACCCCGACAAACACATCTACGCCACACTGCCCAAGGCCGGCACCGTACGCGCCGCCCGCCTGCTCGCCGAGATCGGCGACGCCCGCGGCCGGTTCCCCACAGCCGACTCCCTGGCCTGCCTGGCCGGCGTGGCCCCCTCCACCCGCCAATCCGGCAAAACCAAGATCGTCGCGTTCCGCTGGGCCGTGGACAAACAACTGCGCGACGCCGTCTGCGACTTCGCCGGCGACAGCCGCCACGCCAACGCCTGGGCCAACCAGCTGTACAACCGCGCCCGCGCCCGCGGGCACGACCACCCCCACACCGTGCGCATCCTGGCCCGCGCCTGGATCGACATCATCTGGAAGTGCTGGACCACCAACACCCCCTACGACCCCGCCCGACACACCGCCCTCCAACGAGTCCTCAACGAAGATCAACCTGCGGCGGCTTGACACAGGGCAACTCACGCGACCAGTCCTCTATGCAAGTGAGCGGACAGAGCAAGCCAGGCGAGATAACCGCCCAACGCGACGTAACCCAGGTACGCGAAGTGCACTGCCATGGTGACTTCGGCCAGCAGCCTGTAACCCACCGCGACCCCTACGCCCAGCGTATGCCGCCCACACAGGCTCTGGCTGCCGCTAGCGGTTCGGGGATCGTGAGGCGATGTCCGCGGCCGTGAGGGGCGGGACGTGGGTCGGTGTGCCGGGCGTGCGGCGCCCGCGCACCGCGAAGGCCGCGGCGGCGAGGATCGCGGCTTCGCCGCCGGCGAGCAGGATGGCGCCGGCGGTGTGCTGATCGGTGAGCAGCCCGGGTCCCCAGGTCCGGTCCAGGGAGTCGAACCAGGCGGGGGCGAGCGGCGTGTCGGTGCCGACGAGTGCCCAGCCGAACGTGGCGTGAGCGGCGGCGAGGACCGCGAGCAGTCCCACTTTCACACCCCGGGTGACCGGCCGGGGTGGCGGGTCGGCGCCGATCATCAGCCAGAAGAACAGGTATCCGGCGGTCAGGAACCACCCGAAGGCGACCAGGTGGGCGGTGTGGGATCGCAGGGTCAGCTGGTAGATCGCCGGCAGGTACATCGGGTACAACGCAGCCGCGTACAGCATCAGCGCCACGACCGGGTGCGCCGCGCCGTGCAGCAGCCGGCTGTGCGCGGCGAGTTCGAGCCACTCCAGGCCGCCGCGCAGCCCGGGCGTCGCCGAGGGGCGCATGACGCGTCTGGCGAGGGTGACCGGGGCGGCGAGCACCAGCGGCAGAGGTGCGAGGACGGCCAGGGTCAGGTGTTGCACGGCGTGGACGCTGACCAGCACCGGCCCGTACCGGGCGAGGCTGGAGCTGGTGGCGACCGCGACCAGGGCCCACCCGGCGAGCCAGGCGACGGTACGCGGCACCGGCCACGACCCGCCGCGGGCCGCCAACCGGCGTACGCCGACCAGGTAGCCGGCGACCGCCGCCCCCGCGACGGTCAGGAACAGCGGGTCGGGATACCAGTCCAGCAGCAGTGACTGCCAGGTGAGCGGGCCGGGCATGTCGAACCCAAGCAACGCCTTCGTGAGAGAGGAGCTGGGCACGTCGCCGGGTGGCGGCGGGGTGCGGCTGAGTCCGGCGGCGACTCCGACGGTGGCGGCGAACACCACCACCTCGGCGCCCGCGTACCGCAGGAACAAGCGCCGCTCACCAGCCGCGAGGCGCGGCAGGGTGCGGCGCCGATGCCACCACCCGAACCCGAACAGGACGACCAACGCCGCGATCTTGACCAGCACCACCCGGCCGTAAGCGTTGGTGAACAGCTGACCTGGCGCGGTGAACCGGATCCAGGTGTTGAACGCGCCGCTGGCGGCCACGGCGACGAAGCACACCAGCGCGAGTCCGCTGTAGCGGGCCGCCGCTGTGGCGAGGGCGGGGGTGGACAGGCGGCGGGCGAACACCAGCGCGGCCAGGCCACCGGCCCACAGCGCGGCACCCACGACGTGGAACAGTTGCGAGTTGACCGCCTGCTGGTGATCACCGGCGGAGTAGACGTGGCTGGTGAGCACCGGCGGCAGCAGCGCGAGGATCGCCAACCCGGCCAGGGTCGCGGCGCCGGTGACCGTCAACGTGACCCGGCAGCCCACGGCCACCACCGCGGCCAGCAGTGCGACGGTCAGCAGGGCGGTGCCCTGCGGCACCGAAGTGACGAAGTTGCCCACCGCGCGCAGCGTCACCGCCTCGGCCATCGTGGTGGCGAGGATGTCGCTGAGCGCGACCGGGATCGCCGCGAACGCCACCAGGCTCCACAACGCAGCGACCACCCCGGCGGCGCGCAGCCACCGGTAGCTGTGGGTGGAGACCAGCCGCCCGTCCCCTGCGGTGAAGAACCCGGCGGCCAGCAGCAGACCAACCGTCACCACGGCGAGCACGTCGGTCGCCACCCGCGCCAGCGACACCAGCCACACCACGGTGGTGTCGCGCACCGGAATCCCGGGCACCGGCGCCGCCTCCGCGCCACCGCCCAGCTTCAGCACCAGCACCGCCGCC
>JBOGDE010000100.1:0-16373 GCA_050701695.1 Micromonosporaceae bacterium | reverse complement strand
GTCATGACAGCATGGACGGACCGTTGATCATGGAGAAATGGGCGGCGCGGCGAGCGCCGGCAGCGCCGAGCGGCGGATCTTCCCGGTGCTGATACGGGGCAGCTCCGCCACCCGGGTGTACGTCTTCGGGCGCTTCGCCGCCGAGAGCTGCTCGTGGGCGTAGCCGTCGAGCAGCTCGGGTGAGGCGGGGCCGGCGTACGCGGCGCACAGCCGCTGGCCCCACCGGGGGTCGGGCTGCCCGTACGCGGCGATCTCGTGCACTCCGGGGCACTCGGCGAGCACCCGCTCCACTTCCAGGGGGTAGACGTTCACGCCGCCGGTGATCACCAGGTCTTCGCGCCGGCCGTCGAGATACAGGTAGCCGTAGGGGTCGAGCCGGCCGGCGTCGCCGACGGTGAACTCCTCCCCCTGCCACGCCCGCGCGGTCTTCGCCGGATCCCGCCAGTAGCTGAAGCGGGCATGCTCCGGTACTGCGCACCAGATCGTGCCGTCGGCGGCGATCCGCAGTCGGCGCCCGGGGCGCGCCCGACCCACCGAGCCAGGGTGCTCGGCCCAGTCGGCGGGCGTGCTGACGGTGAACTGGCCTTCGGTGGAGCCGTAGAACTCGTACACCGAATCTTTGGGGAACGCCGCGACCGCCCAGCGCTTCACCGCCGGCGGGCAAGGCTCACCGGCGTGTGCCACCAGGCGGAAGCCACGCAGCACCGGCGCACCCGCCCCCTGTGCCTCCCGCAGCCGCGCCAGATGGGTCGGTACGCAGAACGTCGTGGTCGGCCGGTACGCCGTCAGGCCCAGCACCACCGCCGGATCGAACCGCCCGGCCAGCAGCACCGCGCCGCCGGCGAGCAACGTACCGGCGGCGAACCGCAGTGGCGCCGAATGGTGCAGTGGAGAGAGCACCAGGTGCAGATCGTCCGGGTCGAAGTCCCACAGCTCGCGCTCCTCGGCGAGCAACTCTGCCGCGGCCGCCTCCTCCAGCACGCCGGAGTAGACGCCCTTGCGGCGCCCCGTGGTACCGGACGTGTAGTGCATGGGGCGCCCCAGCGGGGCCTCGGCGAGCTCCCCCGGCGGTGCGTCCAGCAGGGCGGCCAGCGCCGCTGCGGAATCCACCACCAGCGCCGGATCGGCGTCGGTGAGCAGCTCGGTACGCTCCCGCGGCACCAGGCTCGGGTCCAGCACCACCGGGACCACCCCGGCCCGCAGCGCCCCCAGCACCAGCGCGATCATGGCGCCGGACGGCGGCAGCAGCACCGCGATCCGCTCACCGGGGCGTACCCCCGACCGGTGCAGCCCGGACGCGGCGCGGCGCTGCAGCGTCAGATTCTCCGCCGCGGTGACCAGCTCCATGCGCCTCAGCCTAGGAACTGGTCACCGCGACCTCCGCTACGGGCCTCCCCGACCCTTACGGGGTGTTGTTGGCCAGCGCGAGCAGCCGGGTACGGGTGCCGTGGAACCAGTCGCCGTCCACGCAGCCGGAGATGCCGGAGACAGACCGGCAGTCGGTGTACTGCCAGAAGGTGTAGGTGCTGTACTGCCGCCAGCCGTACGGCAGGGTCGGGGAGCTGACCCGCCAGTGCGCCACCCACAGCGGGCTGCGGGTGTACATGCCGGTCCAGTAACCGGTGCAGGTGTTCCACCAGCTGGCGGTGGTGTAGATGACCACGTCACGTCCGGTACGGGCCTTGTACTGGTTGTAGAAGCTGAGGATCCAGTTGCGCATCGCGCTCTGGCTCAGCCCGTGGCAGCCGGCCTCCAGGTCCAGCGCGCCCGGCAGGGTCCGGTTGTCACGCGACCATGCGCCACCGTTGCTGGCGAAGAAGTTCGCCTGGGTGTAGCCGCTGGAGTACGACGGGCGCGCGAAGTGGTACGAACCCCGGATCACGCCCGCGTAGTAGGCGTTGGTGTAGTTCGTGCCCCAACGCGGGTCCCGGTACGACGTACCTTCGGTGGCCTTGATGTACGCGCACTGGATGCCGGAGTTGTTCCGTACCGCGGTCCAGTTGATCGCGCCCTGCCAGTGCGAGACATCGATGCACGGGATCCTGGTGTGGGTGGCGTGCGCCGCGGTCTGCGTGATCACGCCGAGCGTCGCGACGAGAGCGAGCGCGGCGACCGAGCCGATCAGCAGCCGGCTCAGGCGTGGGCGGGTGTGACCGTTCATGCGAACCTCCCCTTGTGAAGGAGTGCGGGGAGCACCGCAGGGTCAGCGGCGCCTCCCCAGGGCCAAACCTCCGCGCCACCGGGCGCCTCCTCCCACCGGGGAACCAAACGGGCCAATGGACTTCACACCCGCCGGCGAGGAGATTTATTGCCATCAGATAAGCGCGACCGGCGAAAAGTGTCAATGGCTGGCCTGCGTGGCTTAACAGAAATACCGGAAATTCACTCCACGGAAGTCAAGAGTGACTATGCCGGGTATACCTCGATCTCGGTGGCCTTGACCGCGACGTACACCGGTTCGCCCGTAGCCAGGCCCAGCTCGGCCACCGCGGCCGGGCTCACCTCGGCGGTCAGCGGCACCGGCCCGGTCACGCTTACCCGTACGCTGCCGCCGTACCGTTCCACGCCCGCCACCGTGCCCGGCCACACGTTGCGTGGGCTGCCCTCCGGACGGGCCCGGTGCACGGCCACCGCCGCCGGCCGGAACGCCAGCAGCAGCTCCCCCGGCAGATCCTCGGTGACCGCCACCCGCTCGCCGGTGGCCAGCCGTACCGCTCCGGCTTCGCCGTGGCCGTGCAGCAGGTTCAGCCCGGCCAGTTTCGCGGCGTACCGGGTACGGGGCCGGCGCGCCACCTCCGCGGGGGTGCCTTCCTGGGTGAGCCGACCGTCCTCGATCACCAGCAGCCGGTCGGCGAGCAGCAGTGCATCGAGTGGGTCATGGGTCACCACCAGCGCCGCACCGGGGAAATCGGCCAGGTGGTGCCGCAGCTCGGCCCGGACCTGGGTACGGGTGTCCACGTCCAGCGCGGCGAGCGGTTCGTCGAGCAGCAGCAGCCGCGGCTCGGTCGCCAGCGCCCGCGCCAGCGCCACCCGCTGCGCCTGGCCACCGGAGAGCGCACCCGGCCGCCGCTCCGCCTGCGCCGCCAGCCCGACCCGCTCCAGCCACCGGTACGCCGCCGCCCGCGCCGCCCGCCGCGACATCCCACCGCAGCGCAGCCCGAACCCGACGTTGTCGGCCGCCGTCAGGTGCGGGAACAGCAGGTAGTCCTGGAACACCACCCCCGCCGAGCGCCGGTACGCCGGCACGTACACCCGGCCTCCGGGGTGGTCCCACAGCGCGTCGCCCAGCCGCAACTCGCCGCCCTGCAGCGGCAGCAGCCCGGCAAGCGTACGCAGCGCGGTGCTCTTGCCGGCGCCGTTGGGCCCGAGCAGCGCCACCACCTCGCCCGGCGCCACCCGCAGCGAGAGGTCCAGCGTGAACCCGCCCCGGTCGGCGGCGACGCCCGGGGAGCCGGTGACGCTCAGGGAGCCGGTGACGCTCGGGTACCCGGTTACCAGGTGGCCCACCAGATCGCCGTTCACCGGGTCAGCCACCGTTCGCGCAACAGGGCGAGCACCGCCACGCACACCGCGAGCAACAGCACGCTCAGCGCCAGCGCCGCCTCCGGGTTGGTCTCCAGCGCCAGGTAGACCGCCACCGGCATGGTCTGGGTACGCCCGGGAAAACTCCCCGCGAAGGTCACCGTGGCACCGAACTCCCCCAGCGCCCGCGCCCACGCCAGCACCGCCCCGGCGGCGATCCCGGGCAGCACCAGCGGCACCGTGACCCGGCGGAACACCGTGAGCCGGTCCGCCCCCAGGGTGGCGGCGGCCTCCTCGTACCGGCGGTCAGCGGAGCGCAGCGCCCCCTCCACCGAGAGCACCAGGAACGGCAGCGCCACGAACGCCTCCGCCAGCACCACCGCGGTGACGGTGAACGGGATGCTGATCCCGGTGTACGCCGCCAGCGGTGCCCCCAGCACACCGCGCCTGCCCAGCAGCATCAGCAGCGCCACCCCGCCTACCACCGGCGGCAGCACCAGCGGCACCGTCACCAGTGCGCGCAGCAGGCCCCGGCCGGGCAGCCGGGGTTGGGTCAGCAGCCACGCCAGCGGCACCCCGACCAGCACGCACAGCCCGGTCGCCAGGGTCGCCGCGAGCAGCGAGAGCCGCAGCGCCTGCCCGACCGCCGGGTCGGCCAGCAGCTCCGGGAGCCGGCGCCACGGTACGCGTACCAGCAGCGCCAGCAGCGGGCCGACCAGGAACGCCAGGCCGAGCACCGCCGGGAGCAGCAGCACCAGCGGCGTACCAGGGGCGGTGCCGCGCCTCACGGCAGCTCGAACCCGGCCCCGGCCAGCACGGTACGGCCCGCGCCGGAGCGCACGTACGCCACGAAGTCCCGCGCGCTGTCCGGTGCGCCGTCGAGTACCGCGACCGGGTAGTCGTTGACCGCTTTCGCGGCCTCCGGGACGGCGATCCCGGTCACCGCGTCGCCGGCGGCGATCACGTCGGTGTGGTACACCAGCGCGGCGTCGACCTCGCCCAGCCGTACCTGGGTCAGGGCGGCCTTCACGTCCTTGGCGTACGTGTCCGGCTCGACCTTCACCCCGGCCGCCGCCAGTACGGTGGCCGCCGCCGCGCCGCACGGCACCTGCCGGGCGCACAGTGCCACCCGCAGCGCGGGGTCGGCCAGGTCGGCCAGGGTCCGCACCCCACCCGGGTTCCCCGCCGGTACGGCCAGCTCCAGCCGGTTGCGGGCGAACACCACCGGGTCGTCGGCGGCCAGCCCGGCGCCGGTCACGGTGCGCATGGTGTCCGGGTTCGCGGCGGCGAACACCTGGGCCGGTGCCCCCTGCGCGATCTGGCGGGCCAGGGTGGCGCTGGAGCCGAACGAGAACCGCACCGTCACGCCATGCCGGCGTTGGTAGCCCTTGCCGAGCTCGGTGAACGTCTCGGTGAGCGAGGAGGCCGCGAACACCGTCAGCGGGTCCGGCGTACCACCGGAAGGGGCGCAACCGGCGGCGGCCAGCACCAGGACCACCACGAGCAACCTCATCGAGCGGGGACCCGCTCCACCACCACCTGGGTGGACTTCACCGACGCCACGGTCACCACGCCGGGCTCCAGCTCCAGCTCTTCGGCGGCCTCCCGGCTCATCAGCGAGACCACCCGGAACGGGCCGGCCTGCATCTCCACCTGCGCCATCACGCCGTCGGTGAGCACCCGGGTCACCAGCCCGGTGAACCGGTTGCGGGCCGACTCCCGGGTCGGGCTCCCCAGCTCCGGCGCCGCGGCGATCTGCTGGGCGAACCCGGCCAGGTCCCGACCCTCGATCACCACCCGGCCGACGTCGTCGCGGGCGGCCGGCAACTTCCCCGAATCCACCCAGCGGCGCACGGTGTCGTCGCTGACACCCAGCAACCGACCTGCTTCACTCGTCCTCAACTGCGGCATGTTGTGGAGATTAGCACCGCAAACGCGGCGCATCTGCGGCGGCGCGCCAAGCATTCGCCGGGCACTCACGGAATGTCGGTAACGGTCAGTAGGCCGTACCCGGCACACTAGAGAGGTGAGCCCACCGCACGTCCCCGGCGCCACGCCGGACCTCGACCCGGACCGCTGGCGCCCGGACCCGCTCGGCGCCGACTACCAGGCACGCACCATCGGCCTGCCCGCCGAGGCCGACGGCAGCCTCGACGCCACCCTGGTCCGCCGCCGCGCCCGCCACGGCGACGGCCGCGCGCTGCTCTACCTGCACGGCTTCTCCGACTACTTCTTCCAGACCGAGCTCGCCGACTACTACGCCGATCAGGGCATCGACTTCTACGCCATCGACCTACGCCGGTACGGCCGCTCGCTGCGCCCACACCACACCCCGAACTTCGTCACCGACCTGCGCGACTACTTCGTGGAACTGGACGCGGCGATGCGGATCATCCGCGCCGACGGAGCGGTACGGGTGGCGGTCAACGGGCACTCCACCGGCGGGCTGATCGCGGCGCTCTGGGCGCACGAGCTGCGCGACCGTACCTCCGACCAGGGTGGCATCGACGCCCTGATGCTCAACAGCCCGTGGTTCGACGTCGCCGACCCACTGCCGGTACGGCTGCTCGCACCCCCGGCGGTGGAGCTGATCGGGCGGCTGCGCCCCAGCATGATCCTGCCGCTGAAATCCGGCGACGCGTACGGGCGCAGCCTGCACCGCGACCACGACGGCGAGTGGGACTGGGACCTGACCGCGAAGCCACTGGGCGGATTCCCGGTACGGGCCGGTTGGCTGCGCGCCATCCTGCGGGGGCACCGCCGGCTGCACGCCGGGTTGAAGATCGGCTGCCCGGTGCTGGTGCTCTGCTCCACCCGCAGCATCCCGCGCGGGCAGGGCGGACCGCTGCTGCAGCGCAGCGACGGAGTGCTCGACGTGGAGCGGATGGCCCGCTGGTCGGTCGCGCTCGGCCCCCGGGTCACCATCTGCCGGATCGACGACGCGGTCCACGACCTGGTGCTCTCCGCCGAGCCGGTACGCAAGCGGGTCTACGAGGAGATGTCCTCCTGGCTCGACCTGCACTACCCGCCGCTGTCTCCGACCGACGACCCGTCGGCCCGGTGAGCGGCAAGTCGCCGCGGCAGCGGGTGCTCGACGCCCGCTGCATCGTGGTCAAGATCGGTTCCTCGTCGCTGAGCTCGGCGGCGGGCGGACTGGACGGCGCCCGGCTCGACGGGCTGGTCGACGCTCTGACCACCCGCCGCAGCGCCGGCGCCGACGTGGTGCTGGTCTCCTCCGGCGCGATCGCCGCCGGGCTGCGTCCGCTCGGGCTGCCCCGCCGGCCCCGCGACCTGGCCACCCAGCAGGCTGCGGCCAGCGTGGGTCAGGGCGTGCTGGTGCACCGCTACACCGAATCCTTCGCCCGGTACGGCGTACCGGCCGGACAGGTGCTGCTCACCGTGGACGACGTGACCCGGCGTACCCACTACCGCAACGCGTACCGCACGCTGCGCAAGCTGCTGGACCTGGGTGCGGTCCCGGTGGTGAACGAGAACGACACCGTCGCCACCGACGAGATCCGGTTCGGTGACAACGACCGGCTGGCGGCGCTGGTCGCCGTACTGGTGCACGCCGACCTGCTGGTGCTGCTCTCCGACGTGGACGCGCTCTACGACGGTGACCCGCGCCGGCCGGGGGTGAGCCGGATCGCCGAGGTGACCGACGTCGACGCGCTCGACGGTGTCCAGATCGGCACACCGGGCCGCTCCGGCGTCGGCACCGGCGGGATGGTCACCAAGGTGGAGTCGGCCCGGATCGCCACCATCTCCGGCGTACCGGTGGTGCTGACGTCGGCGGAGCAGGCGGCGCAGGCGCTGTCCGGGGAGCCGGTGGGTACCTACTTCCACGCCAGCGGCCACCGGCCCCGCAAGCGGCTGCTGTGGCTGGCGCACGCCACCAGTCCGCGCGGCCGGCTGCACCTGGACCCCGGAGCGGTACGCGCCGTGGTGGACCGCCGGCTCTCGCTGCTGCCGGCCGGCATCACCGGCGTGGACGGCGTGTTCACCGCCGGGGACCCGGTGGATCTGGTCGACCAGTCCGGACACCCGGTCGCGCGCGGGCTGGTCAACTACGACGCCACCGAGCTGCCGGGGCTGCTGGGGCGGCGTACCAGTGAGATCGCCGCCGAGCTGGGTATGGCGTACGAGCGGGAAGTGGTGCACCGCGACGACCTCGTGCTGCTCTGATCAGTAGGGTTGTCACCATGTCCGAGACCACCGTGACCGGAGCCGCCCGGCAGGCCCGTCGCGCGGCGCTCACCCTGGCGCTCGCCCGCCGCGACACCAAGGACGCCGCGCTGCACGCGATGGCCGACGCGCTGGTCGCACAGGCGCCGCGGATCCTCGCCGGCAACGCCGCCGATGTCGAGCGGGGGCGCGCCAGTGGGCTCACCGAGGCGCTGATCGACCGGCTCAGCCTCACCGAGCAGCGGATCGCCGGGATGGCCGACGGGCTGCGCCAGGTCGCCGCGCTGCCGGACCCGGTGGGCGAGGTGGTACGCGGCGGCACGCTGCCCAACGGGCTGCAGCTGCGCCAGGTGCGGGTGCCGTTCGGCGTGGTCGGCATCATCTACGAGGCCCGCCCCAACGTGACCGCCGACGCCACCGGGCTGTGCCTGAAGGCCGGCAACGCCGTACTGCTGCGGGGTTCGTCGTCGGCGCGCGAGTCCAACGCGGCGATCGTGGCGGTGCTGCGGGAGGCCGCCGAGCAGTCGGGGCTGCCCGCCGACACGGTGCAGCTGCTGTCCTCGGAGTCCCGGGAGTCGGTCAAGGAGCTGATGCGCGCCCGCGGGCTGGTCGATCTGCTGGTGCCGCGCGGCGGCGCCGGACTGATCCGCTCGGTGGTGGAGGAATCGACCGTACCGGTGATCGAGACCGGGGTGGGAAACTGCCACGTGTACGTCGACGCCGCCGCCGACCTCGACGCGGCGCTGCGGATCGTACTCAACGGCAAGACCCGCCGCCCGTCGGTGTGCAACGCGACGGAAAGCCTGCTGGTGCACACCGACGCCGCCGCCGCGTTCTACCCGAATGTGCTGCCTGCGCTCGCCGAGGCCGGGGTCCGGATCCACGCCGACCAGGCCACCGCCCGGTACGCCGGCACCGCCGGCGTCGAGGTGGTCGGCGCCACCGACGAGGACTGGGGTACGGAATACCTGTCCCTCGACATCGCCGTGGCCACCGTCGGGGACCTCGACGCCGCCCTGGATCACATCCGGCGGTACGGCAGCGGCCACACCGAGGCGATCGTGACCGACTCCGCCACCGCCGCGCAGCGCTTCGTCGCCGAGGTGGACGCCGCGGCGGTGATGGTGAACACCTCCACCGCGTTCACCGACGGCGAGCAGTTCGGCTTCGGCGCCGAGATCGGGATCTCCACCCAGAAGCTGCACGCCCGCGGGCCGATGGGGCTGCCCGAGCTGACCTCCACCAAGTACGTCGTCACCGGCGACGGCCAGACCCGCCCGTAGCCTGCTGGGCTAATCTCCCCGGCGTGGCGAACGTGCCGGGGTGCTGGTGGGGGCGGCGCTGGGTTTCTTCTTCTTGTCGTCGTCGGGCTTCTTCGGCGCCTTCGCCCTCGCGCCGCCACTGGCGATCTTCTTCGACGGCACCCCGAAGTTCAGCGTCTTCTTGCCCTTCATGAAGTCGCGCAGGGTGTACGCCACCACCGAAGCCGGGTGCCGGGTCCAGCTGTACGGCACGTCGGTGAGCCGGTAGTCCGGGTCGGCCATGAACGCCGCACCGGTGAGCTGCCGGTTGTAGCCGACGAACCAGGCGGCCCGGTTGGAGTCCGTGGTACCGGTCTTGCCCGCCACCGGGCCGGGCACGATGCCGCTGACCCGGGTCGCCGTACCCCAGGGGCCGCACTTGCCGCGCGCCGGCTTGTCGCCCACGGGGCAGCGGGCGGCATCGGTGGCGGCCCAGGCGACATCGGCGCTGATCGCGCGCTTGCAGGAGTGCGGCGGCTTCACCGGCTTGCCGTCCCGGCCGATGATCGACTCGACCGGCAGCGGCTGGCAGTAGATGCCGCCGGAGGCCGCGGTGGCGTACGCGTTGGCCATCGCCAGCGGCGTGGTATCCGGCGCTCCGAGGGTGAACGCGCCCCAGCCGTCCGGATGCTTGGCGTAGTAGGCGTCGTTGCAGCAGTGGTTGGGATCACCGGACCAGGTCAGCCCCAGCCGCTCGGCCATCCGGACCGCCGCCTTGGGGCCCACCTTCTCCACCAGCTGGGCGAAGTACGTGTTCACCGACATCCCGAAGCCGCTGTACATGTCGCGTACCCCGGCCATCTCCTTGGTGGCGTTCTTCGGGCACCAGCGGTTGCCGCAGGACGCCCCACCACCCGGCTCCACGATGAAGCGCGTGGTGTAGCGGTGCGGCGAGTGGATCTGGTGATCCAGCTTCATGCCCTTCTCCAGGGCGGCGAGCATGGTGAACCACTTCATCGTCGAGCCGGACTGGAACCCGGGGGTGCTACCGCCGCCGAGGATCGGCACCGCGGTGCTCGGATAGGTGGACTTCACCTTGTGGGCGCGTTTGACCGGATCGCTGTGCGGCAGGTTCTTGCTGTCGTCGTTGCTGTACGTGCGGTTCAACGCCATCGCGCGTACCTTGCCGGTGCCGGGCTCGATGAACACCGCGCCGAGGGCGTACTTGCTGCGCTTCGGGTGGGCGTTGAGCACGTGCTTGTACGCCGCGGCCTGGACCGCCGGATCCAGCGAGGTGACGATCTTGAAACCGCCGCGTCGCAGCAGACTCTCCCGCTCGGTGGTGGTGTTGCCGAACTCCTTCTTCGACAGCCACCAGTTGCGGAAGAAGTCGCAGAAGAAGCCCCAGTCGTTGCGCTTGGCACCGACACAGTCGTTCGGGACCGCCTTCAGCTTCAACCCGATCGGGGTCTTCTTCGCTTTGGTGGCGCCCACGACCGGCAGGTAGCCGCCGGTGGTCATCTGGTCGATCACCCAGTTGCGCCGCTCCAGGGCGCCGGAGTTCTTGTTGACCGCCGGATCGTACAGCGACGGGGCGCGTACCAGTCCGGCGAGCAGCGCGGCCTGCTGCGGCTGCAGCTTCTGCGGGACAGTGGAGAAGTAGACCTGGGCGGCGGCGGCGATGCCGTACGCCCGGTGGCCGTAGTAGGCGATGTTGAGGTAGCGCTCCAGGATCTCGTCCTTGGACAGCTCCTTCTCCAGCTGTACCGCGTAACGGATCTCGCGCAGCTTGCGGGCCGCGGTGTCCTCGCTGGCGCGCTTCACCTCCGCCGGGGTACGCGCCGAGTACACCAGCGCCTGGCGGACGTACTGCATGGTCAGGGTGGAGGCGCCCTGCTCCACCTCACCCGCCTGGTGATTGGCGACCATGGCCCGCAGGATGCCCTTGAGGTCGACCCCGTGGTGCTCGTAGAACCGTTGGTCCTCGGCGGCGACCATGGCGTCGACCATCACCGGCGCGATGGTCTTCAGCGGGACGTAGCGGCGGTTCTCGTCGTAGAAGCTGGTGATCAAGGTCTTCTTGTCCCTGGCGTACACGTCGGTACGCTGCGCCAGCGGCCGCAACTTCAGCTCACTGGGGAGCTCCTCGAAGGAGTCCGCGCTGTACTTGGCGCCCAGACCCGCCACCGCCACCGCGGGAAACGCCGCCGCCGCGACGGCCACGCCGGCCGCCAGGCCCCACACCAGCAGCATCGCGAGGTTCGCGATGAGACCACGGTCCCGAGTCCTCTTCACGGTGCCAGCTCCTGTTCGCGTTCGCGGGGCTGTATCCGCTCACTCCCCAAGTGCACTGTGTCAGCCTATGTGACACGAATGGCGCTTCTTAACGTGGTGACCCGTGTGGCGCGGTCTAATCCTTCGACGCGCTACACGGGTCCGGAGTTGCTCTGCCGCACGATCGTGACGATCTCGTTACCCCAGGTCGCAGGCGGTAAACCTGACGCTCACTTGAGCAGGCCGGCGGACAGCCCGGCCTGCACCTGCCGCTGGAACACCAGGTACGCCAACAGCACCGGCAGCAGCGCCAGCGTCAGCCCCGCGAACAGTGCCGACCAGTCTCCCCGGTAGCCCTGGCTGACCGCCAGGGACGCAAGTCCCTGCGCCAGCACCCGTTTCTCCGGCTCGGTCATCAGCACCACCGGAAGCAGGTACTGGTTCCACTGCCCGATGAAATTGAACAACGCGATGCTGATCAGTCCGGGCCTCGCCATCGGCAACATCACCCGAAAGAAGAGTCCGAAGTGGCCGCAGCCGTCGATCAGCGCCGCCTCGGCGATGGTCGTCGGCAACGTACGGAAGAACGCGCTCATGAAGAACACGGTGAACGGCAGCGAGTACGCCACGTACACCAGGATCAGGCCGCCGTAACTGTTGAGGGTCAGGTACTCCCCCACCACCGGCAGCTGCTTCATGTTGTCCACCACGAAGAACAGCGGCACCAACGCCAGGAACACGGGGAATGTCATGCCGCCGACAAACGCGTAGTAGAGGATCCGGTTGCCCCGGAACTCGTACCGGGCCAGGGCATACGCCGCCATCGACCCCAGCAGCATGGTGAGCGTGAGCGAACCCCCCACCACGATCGCGCTGTTGATGAAGTACTGGCCGATGTTCGCGGTGCTCCAGGCCCGGACGAAGTTGTCCAGGTGCAGCGCGGTGGGCGGGTCCGCCATGCACCACGCCCACTCCCAGAACCGCCAGCCCAGCCGGCAGTCCGGTGGGCTCAGGATCTCGGAGTTCGACTTGAACGACGTCAACACCGTCCACAGCAGCGGCCAGGCGGTGAACAGTGCCCACAGCACCAGGAAGCCGCCGCTGAGCAGGTTGAGCGGGCTGAACCGGACGGGTTCGCGTGCCATCAGAACTCGATCCGTTCCCGCCGGGTGACCCGCATCGCGAGCACCGCCACCGTCAACGTCAGGAAGAACAGCGCCACGCCCATCGCCGAGGCGTAGCCGAAATTGAACTCGTTGAACGCGGTGCGGTAGAGGTTGAGCCCCATCACGTCACCGGACCGCGACGGCCCGCCGGCGTTGCCGAGCATGATCTGCACCAGCGCGAACGCGTCCAGCGCGATGATCGCCAGGTAGATCCACGCCACCTGGATGCTGTCCCACAGCAGCGGTACGGTGATCCGCCAGAACGTGGTCAACCGCGACGCCCCGTCCAGCAGCGCCGCCTCGTAGACGTCCCGCGGGATCGACTGCATCCCGGCCGAGAACAGCACGATGTAGAAGCCGACGTTCATCCACACCATCGCCGCCAGCACGCACCAGAACGCGAACCGGGGATCGCCCAGCCAGGCGAACGTGAACGCTTCGAGCCCGATGTTGGCCAGCAGCCCGTTCAGCAGACCCGCACGCGGCTCCAGGATGTAGAGCCAGAGCACCCCGACGATCGCCACCGAGAGCACCTGCGGGAAGAAATACACCACCCGGTAGAACCCCGAGCCGGGCACGCCGCGGATCCCGGCGCGCCCGGCTCGGCCCCCGATGTTGAGCATCGAGGCGAAGAACAGCCCGAGCAGAATGGTGATGATCGGCAGCAGCACCAACAACACCACGTTGTGCGTCAACGCGTTCCAGAACTCCTCGTCGGCGAGCAGCCGGCGGTAGTTGTCCAGGCCCACGTACGTCACGGTGGGCGAGAACCCGCTCCACCGCGTCAGCGAGATGTAGAACGCCTGCAGGTACGGCGAGACCACGTAGATGCCGTACAGCGCCACCGGCGGCAGCAGGAACGTGATGAGGAACGGGTACCTGCCGTGTCGCATCAGCGCTGGTACTTCTTCACCGACTCGTCCTTGCGGATGTCGTCGGCCGCCTTCTCGCACCGCTCGATCCACTGGTCGGCGGTGATCCGGTTGGTCAACAGGTCACCGGTGGCGGCGTCGATCGCCGGGTTCTCCATCGGCAGATACCAGCTCGGGTAGCGCCAGTTGTAGACGTTCTCACCGGCCGCCTTGAGCACCGCCGCCGCCGAGGACAGGCCCGGAGGCAGGTCCAGACCGTCCGCCGCACCCTTCACCGAGGTGAGGCTGGAGACCATCTGCGAGAACTCCGACGCGCCCTTCTTGGACAGCATCTGCCGCAGGTACTCCAGGCCGCCGTACCCGTTGGCCGCCTTCGCCGGCACGATGAACGGCTCGCCCGCGGTGGCGCGTACCGCCTCGTACGGCAGCTTCGAGTCCGCCGAGAGCAGCGGCTCGGGGGCGACCGTCATCTCGAAGCCCTCCGGGGTGGTGTCCTTCTGCTCGTTCTCCAGCCAGGAACCACACGGTACGAACGCCGCCTTGCCCTCGGTCCACGCGGTCTGCGCCTGCACGTGGTCCATCCCCTCGGTGCCCTTGAGGATGAAGCCCTGCTTGCGCAGCTCGTAGAGCCGGGTGGCGGCCTCCTTGATCGCCTCGTGCTTCCAGGCGCCCGGCTCCAGGTTGTCGATCGGGACCAGGATCTCCGGCCCGGCCAGCTTCGTCGCCATCGACAGCAGCGGCCAGTTCATGTAGCGCGGATGCTTGCCCTGGTACGTCCACGGCGCGAGGCCGGCCTTCTTGATCTCCTTGCAGAGCGCCACCATGTCGGCCCAGGTCTGCGGGAACGCCCAGCTGTGCTTGTCGAACAGCGACTTGGAATACCAGATCCCGAACACGGTGTACGCGTAGTTGAGCACCAGCGGCTTGTCGTCGTACTCGCCGACCTCGACGGTGCCCGCGATCAGGGTGTCGCGGACCTTCACCTTCGGATCGTCGACCGACGGCGCGTCGTAGAGCTCCGCCAGGCTGAACAGCGCGCCCTCCGAGGCGAGCTTGCCGGCGTCCATCGAGTTGGCGCCGGAGTTGTTCACCACGTCCGGCGGGTTGCCCGACACGAAGCGCGACTGCAGCGTCTTGGCGATCTCCTCCGTGGTGGAGTGCTTGATCGTCGCCTTCGGGAACGCCGCCTTGTACAGCGGCTCGTGGATGTCGGTGGCGTACTTGTCGGTGAAGCCGCCGTTGAAGATCACCACCTCGAGCTGCTTGTCCTCGGGTACGCCTAGCGGGTTCTTGTCGGTCTTCTTGCCACGACCGGTATCGCCCTCGCCCTCGCTGGGGGTGGCGCATCCGGCGAGCAGCGCTCCCGCCGGTGCGGCCGCCAGACCTGCGAGGCCGGCCCGCTGCAGCAGCAGCCGGCGGCTCAGCTCAGGGGTGTTGTGGTGGGTGGGGGGCATGTCGTCTCCTCATGAGTTTCAGGCGGTACGCCGGATCCGGCCGGCGTACCGGGATTCGAGGGCATGGTTGTGTTCGTCTCCGCCAGGCACGTTCGCCGACAGGTAGACCGGGGGCGTGTGGCCCGCGTCCACCAGCCGGCGTACCACCTCGGCGGTGACCATCTGGGCCAGCAGGGCGCCGGTGATCGACGACACCGCGCATACGCCCGCGCCCGACGGCAGCCGCATCGCGGCATCTCCGTACGGGGCGCCGTTGTCGAGCACCACGTCGGCGAGGTCGAGCAGGCGGTGCCCGGACGGGTGCCGGGGCGGCAGCAGCCGGGACTGCTCCGCCGAGGTCACCGCGATGAGTGGGTGATCGTGTTCCTTGACCACGCTGGCCAGCTCCACGATCGAGCCGTTGATCCCGGAGTTGGAGGCGATCACGAACACGTCGGCGGGCCGTACCTCCGCCAGTTCGTAGAGCCGGCGCGCCACCCCCGGGTCGCGTTCCAGCTTCCCGTCACGGAGCGCCTCGGGCGACTCGCCGCCGTACATCACCAGGTCCCGCAGGGCCAGCCGGTTGGTGGGCACCAGGCCACCCGCCCGGCCGGCGACCTCCATCGCCAGCGCCTCGGAGTGGCCGGACCCGAAGGCCTGCACCACCCCGTCGGCGAGCAGCGCGGACACGATCACGTCCGCGGCCCGGCCGACCGCCTCGGCCTGCTCCGCGCCGACCCGCGCGATCGTGGCCTGGATCTCCGCCAGGTACCGCGCCCCGCCGATGCTGGCCTCGTCGCCCGCCAGGGTGGTCTGATCCGCCTCGTTGGTCCGCACTAGGTATCGAGTTTCCTTTCAGAATCTGAACCAGTGGTGAAGATTCTTGTTACCGGTGCGCGGATGTCAAGCTTTGGCGCGACCTTGTTCCCGGCTTGCGACCAGGTTGTCCGGCACTGGAGGATGACCATCCGGACGATCCGACTGCAGCGGGGCGGGTGGGATGAGCGACGCACTGGTTCTCGGGCTCGACGTCGGCGGCACCAGTAGTAGAGCGTTGCTTGCGGACAGTCACGGCCGGCGGCTCGGCAGCGGCACGGCGGCCGGTGGAAACCCGACATCTCATGACGAAACCGCCGCGTTCGCCGCCATCGGCGCAGCGATCCGTGACGCCCTCGCCGGCACCGCACCGAGCCGGGTCGCCGCCGCAGTGATCGGCATGGCCGGCGGCGGGCGGCTTCCCGAGGTGCGCGAGAAGTTCGACGCGATGTGGTACGGCACCGGGCTGCGCTGCGACTACCACGTCGTGGGAGACGCCGTGGTCGCCTTCGCCGCCGGCACCCCGGAGCCGGACGGCACCCTGCTGCTCGCCGGCACCGGAGCCATCGCCGCGCAGCTGCACCAGCACTCGCTCGACCGGGTCGCCGACGGCCGCGGCTGGCTGCTCGGCGACCTCGGCTCCGGGTTCTGGCTGGGCCGGGAGGCGGTACGCGCGCTGCTCGACCACCTCGACGGCTGGACCGCACCGTCGGAGCTGATACGGCTGGTGCACCAGGAGCTGCTCGGTGCGGCACCGCCCGCGCCGGCACGGGCGGCCGGAGACGCGGTGGTCAACGCGGTACGCCGCGAGCCGCCGGTGGCGCTGGCCCGGCTGGCGCAGCCGGTGTGCCGGGCGGCGGCGGC
>JBOGDE010000099.1:0-16871 GCA_050701695.1 Micromonosporaceae bacterium | reverse complement strand
GCGCTGCGACGGTCGGCGACCGACCAGCGTCCGGCGCGGGCGGCGACGGTGGCCGGCGGCCTGCTGCTCACGGTCGCGGTCTCCGCGCTGCTGCCCGGATTCTTCGGCCCGATCCCGCTGTACCTGCTGCTCGGCGGACTGACCGCCGGCTTCCTGGGCGCGGTGCTGTTCGCTCCGGCGGTGACCCGCCCGGCGGTGTCGCTGCTGGGTCGCCTGGTCGCGTGGCGTACGCCCGGCGAGCTGGGCCGGCGCAACTCGGCGCGCAACCCGCGGCGTACCGCGGTGACCGCCACCGCGCTGATGGTGGGGATCGCGCTGGTGACCGGTGTCGGGGTGCTCGCCAGCTCGCTGCAGGCCAGCATCGAGCAGCTGATCGAGTCCGACCTGAAGGCGGACCTGGTGATCGTCGGGGCGCCCGCCGGTGGCCCGGACCAGGGCGCCAACGGGTACGACCCGGCGGTGCTCGACGCCGCCCGGGAGATCGACGGCGTCGCCGAGGCGGCACCGCTCCACACCGACACCGGCCAGCTCGGCGGGGCCAGGGTCGCGGTCGGCGCCGGCCCACTGCCCCAGCTCGCGCCGATGTTCTCCCTCACCGCCACCGACGGGAACGTACGCGAGCTGAAGGCCGGCGAGGTCGCGGTGTCGGAAGAGTTCGCCGCCGAGCACGGCCTCGCGGTGGGCGGGACAGTCGATCTCGCCACCACCCGCGGCGGCAGCCACACGTACACCCTGGTGCTGGTGTATCGGGCCGCCGAGCTGCTGCCGCCGACGCTGCTGTCGGAGGCAGACGCGCAGGCGCGGTTCCGCACCGAGCGGCCGACCGGCGGCTACCTCACACTGACCGAGGGCGCCTCGATCCCCGAGGTGCGTGGGCAGGTCGCGGAGCTGCTGGCGGACAACCCGGACTACTCGGTCGCCGACCAGGCCGACTACGCGGCGCAGCAGTCCAGTCAGGTCGAGACCTTCCTGGTGATGCTCTACCTGCTGACCGGGCTGGCGTTGGCGATCGCGGTGCTCGGCATCGTCAACACCCTGGCACTGTCCATCGTGGAGCGTACCCGGGAGCTGGGACTGCTGCGGGCGGTCGGGATGCTGCGCCGGCAGCTGACCTCGATGGTGACCGCGGAGTCGGTGGTGATCGCCGTGTTCGGCGCGCTGCTCGGGGTCGGAGTCGGGACCGGGCTCGGGGTGGCCGCGGCGTACGCGCTGCGCGAGCAGGGGCTGACCGCGCTGGCGCTGCCGTGGACGTCGATCGGGGCGTTCCTGGCCGGCGCGATCGTGATCGGGCTGCTCGCCGCGGTGCTGCCGTCGGTGCGGGCCTCCCGGGTCGACGTCCTGCGCGCCATCTCCTACGAGTGAGGCTCCGCGAAGGGCCGCCGGGTGGTGAATCCGGCGGCCCTCGTCGTGCGCGGGATCAGTCCTGCGTGGGATCAGTAGACGTTGACGCCGTAGCGGTTCAACACCTCGGGAACGGGCTGGAAGTACGTGGTGCCACCCCAGGTGCAGTTGCCGCTGCCGCCGGAGGTGAGCCCGAGCGCGGTGTTGCCGGCGAACATCGAGCCGCCGCTGTCGCCGGGCTCGGCGCAGACGTTGGTGCGGATCAGGCCGTACACCGTGCCCTGCGGGTAGTTGACGGTCGCGTTCAGCGCGGTGACGGAGCCGCTGCGCAGGCCCGTGGTGCTGCCGCTACGCAGTACCGACTGGCCGACGTACGCGCTGCCGGCGCGGGTGATGTCCCGGTTGGAGCCGTTGTACAGGTACACCGTGCCGGGGTGCGAGACGCCGCTGGCGTACCGCACGATCCCGTAGTCGTTGCCAGGGAAGCTGCTCCCGGCCCGCCAGCCGAGCAGTGAGGTCTGGCTGGAGTTGGCGTACCAGCGGTAGGCGATGTTGGTGCAGTGCCCGGCGGTGATGAAGTAGTACGTGCCGGAGCTGTTGCGTACGTTGAAGCCGAGCGAGCAGCGCCCGCCGCCCTCGGCGTAGATCGCGCGCCCGCCGTTGATGAACTTGGTCAGCACGCCGCGGGTCGGCACCAACGCCACGGCGTCGCCGTACCGGGCCGTGGCCGACGTGAGGGCGGCGAACTTCGCGCCGGTCACGGTGTCGTCGTAGGTCACCTCGACCTGGTTGGTGGCCGGGTTGACGGACCAGGCCGTACCGGCGATCCGGGCGCTGGCGTCGGCGTTCAGCCCCGCCATCGCGCCGCGCAGCTCCGCCGCGGTGTTCGACGGGGCCGCGTTCACCGGGTTGGCGGCCAGCAGCGCTCCGAAGAGCAGACCTACGGCTGCCGCGTAGAGGGGTTTGTGGAACCTCACGAGAACCTCCCCAGGTTCGTCTGTGGACGCGTCGGTCGACACGTCTCACGTGACCCGGCTCGAAGGTCCCGACTCGTACGGAACTCCCTGAATGTCCAGCTCGTGCCGGTCTTCGACGGAATAGTGCCGAGTCATAGAGAAGTATGCACATTTCTTGCAGATCATGGAAGCGGAGCGTACCCGCTCCACCACCCTTAGGTCGTGCCTAGACGTGGGGCTCGGTGCCCGGCACACCCCTGACGCGGCGATTCGCCATATGATGCCCGGGGCCGGCCGCTCGATCGGACCGGCGTCGGGGCGATGTGGGAGGCGAAGCAGATGGGTGGGACGCTGGAGCCGGGCCAGCACGGCAATCCCTGGGGAGCACCGGATCAGGGCGCTCCGTGGCACGTACCGGAGCCGGGACAGCCGGGCGGTCCGCCCGCGGAGGGCTACCCGCCCACCGGACAGCCGGGTGAGCCCGGCTATCCACCCGCGGACACCGGCTACCCAGCTGCCGGACCGCCGACCGCCGGCTACCCGGCCGCTGGCTACCCGGCCGCCGGACACGGCATGCCAGGGCAGGCCGACCCAGGGCAGGGCTTCCCGGGACAGGGTGGTTACCCGCCCGGCGGGTACGGGACCGGCGGGTACCCCTCGCAGCAGTTCGGCGGGCCACCACCACCGGCCGGACCGCCGGCGCCCAGGAAGGGCCGCGGCCTGCTGATCGGCGGGATCGCCGCGGTGCTGGTGCTCGCGCTCTGCGGCGGACTGCTCGCGGTGCTGTTCACCAGAGGGGGCGACGGCGCCACCTTCGAGGATCCGGCAAAGCGACAGGCCAGGCTCGCCGGCGAAGACCTCGCCAAAGCGGCCTCGGCGCTCTCGCTCGACCCGGGGGCGACCTACAAAGGGTCGTACACCGCCGACGGCGACGAGATCGAGGTCACCGCGCGCGTCACCAACTCGGGCTGGATGTACGCCACGCTCAAGATCGACGGGGCCGGCGTCGTCGCGTTGAGCAACGGGCCGCGTACCTACCTCAAGGCGCCGAAGGCGTACTGGAGCAGCAACGGGGCGCCCCGGGACACGGTGGACGACTACGCCAAGCGGTGGGTGCTGGTGCCGCCGGACCAGCTCGGCGCCGACCTGTCCCGGGTACTGGCACCGGGCATCCTGGGCGCCGACCTGGCGGCGGCCGCCGAGCGCGGCGAGGCCGCCGGCGGCGCCACCAGCAAGATCGGCGACACCGACGTACGCGAGGTGCTCACCCCACAGGCCACCGTGTACGTCACCACCTCCGAGCCGCACCGGGTGGTACGGATCGCCACCCCCAAGGACGACTCCGACGTCAGCCCCAGCGGCCGCAGCCGCGGTTTCCTGCGCCCCGCGTACGCACCCGCAGGGTCCGACCTGCCGCGCTACCAGGCTCCCGAGGGCCCGGAGGAGTTCGAGTTCGACGTCACCGGGCTCTCCGAGCAGGAGGTCACCGGGCTCTTCAGGGAGCTGGAGAAGCGGCTCAACGAGCTGAAGAACTCCATCGACTCGCAGGTCACGTTCTCGCTGCGGGGCGGTATCACCCTCAAGCCGTGCACCGTCAGCGCCTGCGTAGCCACCGTCACCATCGGCAACAGTGTGTCGTCGAAGAGCAGATACCTCGCGGTCAAGCAGAACGTCCAGGCCACGGTCACGATCAACTTCACGCTGGACGGTCGCCCCGTCAAGGTCTGCCACGTGGCGAAGGCGATGAAGCCGAACGGCAGCGCCAAGGTGACCTGCCGGGCCACGTACTCGGTGCCGGCGGACGGGCGTACCCACCGGATCCTCGCGGTGGCCCGAGCGGTCGCCACCGCGACGGTCTCCGCCGACCTGAAGCGGATGTTCGCCGACCTGAAGGCCGAGCGGGACAAGGGCGCGCCGAAGCCGCCGGGCAAGGAGGCCGACCTGGGCCCGAAGTGGAAGCCGTGCAACCCGGCGACCATCGAGGACGACAAGGGTGGCTGCGAGAAGGTCGCGGCGAAGATCAAGAGCCAGATCGGCGGCGAGTCGCACACCATCAGGCCGCCGAGCGGCGCCAGGTCCCTCGGCAAGTACCGCGGCTACGACACCCCGTGGGCCAACCACGAGGTCGTGGTCAAGGACGGCCGGGTGTACGACGCCTGGACCGGCCGGCACGGCGAGCCGATCGCGGTCTACAAGTCCCGCTGGGAGTACGGCGACGTGCTCAACTTCGGGTTCTGAGATGGACTATCGCGAGCTGTTCGCCAACGTGGCGAAGCGTCCGCGGATGTACGGCCTGGACGGCAGCGACGCCGCCGCGGTGGCGTTCGTCAGTGGCGTCCAGGCCGCCACGTCCGGGCTGGCGCTGACCGGTTTCCGGGAATGGCTGCAGGTACGGCTGGGCGAGGTCAGCAGCCTCGCCTTCGACGCCCTGGTCGCCCGGACCGGCCAGGACCTGTTCGGGTGCCTGGACGAGTTCCTCGCGGTCCGCGACAGCGGCCACGGCCTGGAGAGCATCTACGACGCATATCTGGAACTGCTGCGCTCCGAGGGCCTGTACGACAGCCACCGGCAGCGCTGGCCCGAGTAGCACCCAGCGCTACTGCGGGTCCTGCTAACGGTCGCTGGATTCCGGCCCGGCAAGCGCGTGAAACTCCGCGGCGATCCGGTACGGCGGGCACGGATGTGCGATCTCGGTATGCAGCCAGGTCTGTGAGCAGTACGAACACCGGCCATCCGGAAGCGGGGCGTGTCGCCGCATGGTCTCCTCGGCGGTACGGATCAGCACGGCGATGATCTCCGGTGGCAGGGTCGGCCGGGTGGGATGCGGTGAGGGTCGGCGTCTACGGGTCACGACAGTGCCCCGAGTACGTACCAGGTGATCAGTCCAACGACACCGACCGCGCCGAGCACGATCCCGGTGAGGATGCACCACTCAACGGGGGTCGGCTCGTCCTGCCGCGGGTCGCCGAGCTGAATCGGGAAGACCTCCGTGGCGTCGCGACGCAGGCACGGTTCCCCGCACCCGCAGCGATGCGGCACGGCCGGCCGGGAGCGCCGTGGCACCCCGGCACGGCCCACGGCCTTCACGGTGCGACGCCCAGTACCAGCGCGGAGTCCCGCCGTTCCCGGCACGGAGACTTCTCGCCGCACCCGGTGCAGGTATCGGTCCACGGCCGGCGGGACGGCCGATGGACACGGTAGATGCTGCGGGCCACCGCCTGGTCACCGCCGTACGGCAGCACCCGCCGCTCATCTGCGCCAACGTTGTCAGCACCGCTCGTCGCATGTGATGCCGTGGTCATCTTCAACCTCCGCCAACTACTCGCTATCGGTTCTGAGCGTCAGCTTGGCGGGCATGTGACATCACGCAAAAGATGTCGCTCGTTCGCTGAACCGATAGCGAACGCAGCGAACGCCGTGCCCGACGGGCACGGCGTTCCTCCACGGCTGCGAGCAGGCAGGCGCTACCGGACGGCCAGCGCGCGCTGCTTGCTGTGCACGATCTGACGCACCCAGCTTGACCGGGTCGGCCGATCCCGGTCGACGATCGGGCGAGCCTGCTCCAGGGCAGAGCGGGCCGCGTCCAACTCCCCGGCCCGCTCGTGCGCGGTGGCCAGATGCACCAGGTACTCGGCAGTCCAGTCGGCGTTGCGCATCTCGGCCGGCATCCCCGCCATGCCGCTGGCAAGTTCCTGGGCGGCCGGCTGGGCATGGGTACCGTCATGCCGGGCCATGTACAACCGCACCAGACCCCGCTCCAGCCGCCAGTACCAGGGCGCACGGTAGTACTGCCAGACCGGCACCGGCACGTCACAAGCGTCAGTCGCGTCGGCCAGCGAGTCGCCAAGGTCCAGCATGCGGGCAGCCTCGTCCAAGTCACCGAGCGCCGCATGGGCGCGCCCCGACTGGTATGCGTCATAGGCGGACTGCCCTGGGTATACGGCTGGGTCACGCATGGCGGCTTGGGCCAGCCCGATCGTCGCGGCCGGGTCGTGGGTAAGCCAGGCGACATGCGCCTGGTAGGACAGCACGGTTGCGATCAGGTCCGCGTCGTTGAGTTCCATGGCCCAGGTGAGCGCCTGGCCGAACCAGCGCCGTGCCTCGTCCCACCGGCCCAGTGACGTGTTCAGCCAGCCAAGGAACTGGGCCCACTGCCCAGCTTGGTACAGCACGGGTCGCCGGGTATCGCCTCGGGCTCCAGCGGCCATCGCGGTCAACGTACGCATCTGCGCGATCGTGGGATCGAGAACGGCGCTGGCGCCCATCGCGTCGTCCAGGTTCCGCTGCGCAGCGAGAACACGACCGTACGCGTCGATGGTTTCCTGGCCTATGCGGCGCGGGTTGGCCACCGAGGCGGACAGGTGGTCAAGATCGGTGTCCTCGCCAGGGATGGCAACCAAGGTGGCGAGCTCGCCGCCTGCTCCGAGCGCCTCATCGAGCGCCTTGGCGGTCTGCGGACTGGGGTTCTTCGTGCCGTTGATCAGCTCGGACAGGTATGACCGTGACACATTGGCGCGCTTGGCGACCTCGCTCTGGGAAAGGCCCCTGGCCATGATGTGGTTGGCGATTACGGCTCGGAACCGCGGATCGACGACGCTGCGCACAACGCTCCCCGTCTCGACGGAATTCGAAAGGTCATGCCGTCTTGCCTGCCCAGGGTAGCGGGGCCGTCGCCCAGCCGGCAGGACCGCCACTCAGACAGCGGGCCCCAGCAATGCATCACGTAGCGTCTGACGCGTTGTGGCGGTGCCGACCGACCGGAGGGACAGCTCATGAAGTGGACGGTGCACTCCGAGCGGGCGGTCTACGAGAACCCGTGGCTTGCGGTGCACCTCGCCGACGTTGAGCTGCCCGACGGTCGGCACCTCGACCACTATCTGCTGCGGCAGCGGCCAGTCGTCGTGGTCGCCATGCTCGATGCCGAGGAACGAGTGCTGCTGCTGTGGCGCCACCGCTTCATTCCGGACGCGTGGGGCTGGGAGCTTCCGGCCGGCGTCGTCGACACCGACGATGACCTCGTCGCCCACGCCGCCCGCGAGGCCGAGGAGGAGACCGGGTGGCGTCCGCTCGACCTGCGCCCGCTGCTGTCGGCCCGCCCCGGCGGCGGTCTCAGCGACGCCATACACCACGTCTTCTGGACCGACCAGGCCAAACACATCGGCGACCCGGAGGACGACTTCGAATCCACCAGGATCGAATGGGTGCCGCTGGGCGACGTGCCCGCTCTGGTCGACAGCGGCAAGATCCAGGAAGCCAGCACCGTCGCCGCGCTCCTACGCCTGCACCTGCTGCGACACCCGCGCTAGCCCGGGTAGCGAGCCGGCCGCGCCCGTCCGACGGGTGAGGCCGCTCTCATCCGGTGCCCGGCGACGGCCGCGGGGCGCAGGATGGTGCGATGACCGAGTTCGAGTACGACGCCGACACCGCGGTCACGCCCGCTGACGCGCCGGGTCGCTACACCGCGGCCGTCAACGACCGCTGGTCGGCGATCGGGAGCCGGCCCAACGGTGGGTACGTGCTGGGGATCGCGCTGCGGGCGCTGCGCGCCGAGCTGACCAAGCCGGATCCGCTGGTGGTCTCGGCGTACTTCCTGCGGCCCACCGTGCCGGGGCCGGTGACGGTGGCGACCGAGCTGGTACGCACCGGCAAGCGGGTCGACACCGGCGAGGTACGGCTCGCCCAGGACGGCAAGGAGACGCTGCGGGTGCTGGCGAACTTCGCCGACCTGGGGGCCGCCGACGGGCGTACCGCCGTGTTCGGTGAGCCGCCCGCGCTGCCGGCGCCGGAGGACTGCCCCGACCTCTCGGAGGCAGGGTCGATCCCCGGGCTGACCATCGCCGACCGGTTCCACTACCGGTACGCCAAGCCGCCCGGCTGGGTACGCGGTGAGCCGTCCGGCGACCCGCTCACCGAGCTGTGGATCCGGTTCGCCGACGGCCGCGAGCCCGACACGCTGGCGCTGCCGTCGATCGTGGACGCCGTCGCGCCCGCGGTGATGGAGCTCGGCGAGTGGACCTCGTCCACAGTCGAGCTGACCGTGCATCTGCGCGCCCGCCCCGCCACCGGCTGGTTGGCCTGCCGGGTCGCCACCCGGTACGTGATGGCCGGCTACCACGAGGAAGATTTCGACATCTGGGATTCCACCGGCACCCTGGTCGCCCAGGGCCGCCAACTGGCACTTCTCCCGTAACCGGGTGCCCAAGGCGTCCTCAGTAAGCCTGGCGTGGCGGACATCACGGCATTAACTTGCCCAAGCCCGACAACGCTCCGTGATGGCCCTTACCTATCAAGTCATCTTCTGCCCTGACAACTATTGTCATCAGTCAATGTCTCCTGGAAGCTAAGCTTCGCAATGTGTGATCAGCGTTGCTTCGCGAACTTCAGGACCGTCACACCATGCCGGTAACTCTGAGGCGACGCGGGCAACATGGTCTGATCGCGTGCGCTGGCGTATTTCTTATCGTCCATGGCACCAGCCGGTGGAAGGGCCGGGTGTGCCAGAAGGTGCGGAGGCGGGAGTCAGCAACCCGGGAGATGTGACTGCCTCCTGATTCTGCCGCGAGGGGAGTCAAGATGTCGAAGGTCCTTGGTCTTATCGGACGATCAACTCTACTGGCGTTATTGTCGACACTCATTCTCGTACCGATAGCGAGTTCTGCGGAAGCGACATCACGCCCAGCTCAGACCGCTTCTGACGTGGGGGTGCAGTCACACGCCTACACGCGAGGGGATATCAGTTGCCACACCGGTCCGTTTTACCCAAATGTCAAGATCAAGGCATGGGGCGCGGACATGCCGGCATACACCACAATCGAAGTAAGCATGTCAATCTACATCAATGGAAAGTGGTGGAGAACCACCACGGTATACCCTAGGACCAGCGGTTCCGGCACTTGGAGTACCAATACGTACGAATACTCTACCCTCATTCGAGGGAGCACGTACAAACTGGGTGTGTTTGCGGATAGCCCGAGCAGTTGGGGTACAGGCTCGGACAGCTGCTACTTGTGAGTTTGCCGCCAAGGGTGGGTGGGCCCAACGGACTGGGCTCGCCCAGCTTTGGCGGGACTAACGGTCGCGACCCCTCCTACCACGCCGCCAATTCAGCATTCTCGCAAATAGACGCGCACCCAGAATCAGCACCAACGAAAGAGCTGCAAGCTGTGCAAGCCACATCAGTGCTGACATCCATAGGGTAGTAGCGCTCATGACGCCTAGTATGCCACCGCGAGGGCTAAAACGTCATCCAGAAGGAGATCACCCATCGGTGAGCAGGTGATGGAGAAACCGACCTGGGTCAGCCAGGAACGCTCGCGTGACGGTTACCGGCATCGCGGCGTCGTATGACACTTCAATGATCGTGCCGTCAGAACCTATCTCGAGAATCCGTGCACCCGGCACCGCCAGCAAGATCGGCGAATGCGTGGCAATGATCATCTGCGACCCAGCTCCGGCTAGCTCAACGACGCGACGAAGCAACGCCAGGCACCCATGTACAGACAACGCAGCCTCGGGTTCGTCGAGGAAGTAGAGTCCATCCGGCCCAAACCTGTGCGTCACCAAGTCGAGGAACGACTCGCCGTGGGAGCGCTCGTGTAGGGAAACTCCGCCGTACGCGGCTAGCAGCGGCGGTGAGCCTGGATCGGCGCTGAGCCGCTCAATCTCGGTCGCTACGTTGTAGAACGACTCGGCTCGTAAGAAGAACCCCGTCCGAGGGCGCCGGCCAGCTCGCCAGGAGACCACCAGGTGGTCCGCCAGAGACGACTCTGATGCCCGTGTCGCGAACCTGAACGCCTGTGAGCCGCCTTCGGGATTGAACCCACAGGCCACCGCTAGCGCCTCGACCAGGGTCGACTTTCCGGTGCCGTTCTCCCCGACCAGAAGCACGACCGGCCAGTCCAGATCCAGCCCACCACTGGCCATCAGTTGCTTCACTGCCGGCAGGCTGAACGGATAGCCCGCGTGTGGCGCTTGATCAAGACGTGCCTGCCGGAGGAACGCCCCAGACGCAGCGCTGGTGGTATGGGTTCGGCGCACTCCGGCCACCTCCCTGATCTTCGAGACTACGCCGCGAGCTGGACGCGTACCCCGCACGTGGTGCGTCCACGGCGCGTGCACCCGCTGGCGCACCAAATGCGGCGGGGACGAGCGGGACCAGCCGGAGATTAGCGCGGCGGGCGGTTGGGGCGGCGTCGGCCCTTGTCGGAGACGAAGACCAGGCGTACCGGGGGCCGGGTGAGGCGAACCTGGTCGCCGTCGACAGCCACCACGTTGTCGAAGTGGGTGAAGTTGGTGGTGTCGAGGTCGATCACCTGCTCCCCTAGCTGCTGCAGCCACGGCAGGAAACCGTCCAGGTCGTGGCTCTGGGTGGCGTGGTATTCGGCGAGCCGGCGGAACAGCTTCGGGAAGATCACGCCGTCGCGCTGCAGCGCCCGCACCGAGCCGCC
Source organism: Micromonosporaceae bacterium (assembly GCA_050701695.1). Classification (GTDB taxonomy): domain Bacteria; phylum Actinomycetota; class Actinomycetes; order Mycobacteriales; family Micromonosporaceae; genus WHSM01. The sequence goes on along the minus strand of JBOGDE010000099.1, from coordinate 6,127 downwards.
GTCCACACCGGACATGGTGACGTCCCGCGCCCAGATGCCCCGCTTCGCCTCCTCGGCAGCCACCGCGGCGTCGGCGAGCCCTTGCCGCAGGTCCGCGAACAGGGTGTCGTAGAACAGCGGGTACGCCGCGCCCGCCGCCACCTGGGTGTAGTTGGCGGTACGCCGCAGCAGCGGGTCGTCGAGCCACACCTCGCTGCCGTCGGCCGCCGGTGGCTCCCCGGTGGACACCCATGACACCGGCCGCCCATGGACGTCCAGCGCGCGGGTGAGGATCCAGCCCCGCCGGCCGTCGCCGGGCGCCGGGGGCCGTACCCGGGTGCCGTCCGGCTCCTGGTACGTCACCGGCCCCAGCCCCAGCGTCTCTATCAGCGCGTCACGGCTCTCGTCGGCGAGCGGCCGCGGCTGATGGGTACGCCCGCCGGGCTGGGTGAAGTGCAGCTCCAGAGCGTCGATGCCCTCCATCCGAAGCTGCACCGACCCCACGGAGGTGAACCGGATCGGGCGGTCCAGCACCGGCAGCTTCTCCAGCAGGCCCCGGTCGTCGGGCTGGAACTGGATCGAGTCGCCGTCTGGCGAGAACCCCGACGGGTTGCCGGCCCGAGTCTTACCAACGAGACGGTACTGTCCTGCGATCACGGTGAAAGGCATGATGCACAGCTTTCTTCACGTACCACCGCAAAAACAACATACGGCGAGTGAAGATCACCCGAAACGGCCCCGTTCAGGCCGGTTCGAGTCGCACGATCACCGACTTGGAGGTGGGGGTGTTGCTGCCCTCGGCGGTGCTGTCCAGCGGGACCAGCACGTTCGTCTCCGGGAAGTACGCCGCGCAGCAGCCGCGCGCCGTCGGGTACGCCACCGCGCGGAACTTCTCCGCCCGGCGTTCCCCGTCGGAGAACTCGCTCACCAGGTCCACCAGCGCCCCGTCGGCCAGCCCCAGCGCGGCCAGGTCGTCAGGGTGCACGAACACCACCCGGCGACCCGCGCGGACGCCCCGGTAGCGGTCGTCCTTGCCGTAGATCGTGGTGTTGTACTGATCGTGGGACCGTACGGTCTGCAGGATCAGCCGCCCGCGCGGCACCCGCAGCACCTCCAGCGCGTTCACCGTGAACCGGGCCTTCCCGGTCGCGGTCGGGAAGGTACGCGAGTCCCGGGGCGGGTGCGGCAGCGAGAAGCCGCCCGGCGTACCAAGGCGACGTTCGTAGTCTTTGAAGCCCGGCACCACGCGCGCGATCCGCTCCCGCACCAGGGTGTAGTCGCGCGCGAAATCGGCCCACGGCGCCGAGGTGCCGAGCACCCGCTGGGCCAGCCCGCAGACGATCGCCACCTCCGACCGCAGCCCGGTCCCCGGCGGCTCCAGCACGCCGCGCGAGGCGTGCACCATCCCCATCGAGTCCTCCACCGACACCGCACCGGCGGGATCGTGGTCGGTACGCCCCAGCGTCGGCAGGATCAGCGCCCGTTCGCCGGTCACCGCGTGCGACCGGTTCAGCTTCGTCGAGATGTGTACGGTGAGCCGGCACCGCCGCATCGCCGCCTCGGTGGCCTTCGAGTCCGGGCTGGCGGCGACGAAGTTGCCACCCATCCCGACGAACACCTTCACCTGCCCGTCCCGCATCGCCCGGATGGTGTCCACGGTGTCGTACCCGGGCTCGGCGGGCGGCGTGAACCCGAACTCCTCACCCAACCGCGAAGACCACGGCGGCGGCTTCTCGTAGATGCCCATGGTGCGGTCACCCTGCACGTTGCTGTGCCCGCGTACCGGGCAGACGCCGGCACCGGGCCGGCCGATGTTGCCGCGCAGCAGCAGGAAGTTGACGATCTCGCGGATGGTGGCGACCGAGTTGCGGTGCTGGGTGAGCCCCATCGCCCAGCACACGATGATCCGCTTGGCCGCCACCACCTCTTGGCAGAGAGCGTCGATCGCGCCGGCGTCCAGCCCGGTCGCGGTCGCCACCTCCGCCCACGGGGTACGCCGCGCGTCGGCCGCGAACGCGTCGAAGCCGTCGGTGTGTCTGTCGATGAACTCGTGGTCCAGCACCGAGCCGGGGGCCGCGGCGTCGGCGCGTACCAGCAGCTGGTTGAGCGCTTTGAACAGCGCGAGGTCTCCGTTCACCCGGATCTGCAGGTAGAGGTCGGCGAGCGCGGTGCCCCGCCCGAGCAGCCCGGACGCGTTCTGTGGGTTCTTGAACCGGATCAGCCCGGCCTCCGGCAGCGGGTTCACCGCGACGATCCTGGTCCCCTCGCGTTTCGCCTCCTCCAGCGCGGTGAGCATCCGGGGGTGGTTGGTGCCGGGGTTCTGGCCCACCACGATGATCAGGTCCGCCCGGGGCAGATCCTCCAGCCGTACGCTGCCCTTGCCGATCCCGATCGTCTCGGTCAGCGCGGTGCCGCTGGACTCGTGGCACATGTTGGAGCAGTCGGGCAGGTTGTTGGTGCCGAACCGCCGCGCGAACATCTGGTACAGGAACGCCGCCTCGTTGCTGGTGCGCCCCGAGGTGTAGAACGCCGCCTGGTCCGGGCTGTCCAGCCGCCGCAACTCCTCGGCGAGGATGTCCAGCGCCTGCCCGTAGTTGACCGGCTTGTACCGGGTGTCCCCAGCGTCCTTGAACATCGGCTGGGTGAGCCGGCCCTGCTGCCCCAGCCAGTAGCCGGAGCGCTTGAGCAGGCTGTCGACGGGGTGCCGCTTGAAGAAGTCCGCGCTCACCCGCTCCCGGGTGGCCTCCTCCGCGACCGCCTTCGCGCCGTTCTCGCAGAACTCCGCCAGGTGTGGCTTGCCCGGCTCCGGCCAGGCACACCCCGGGCAGTCGAAACCTTCCGGCTGGTTGACCAACCGCAAGGCGGTCACACCCCGCCTCAAACCCATCTGGGTGTACGCGTGCCGCACGGTCGATGTCACCGCCGGCACCCCAGCGGCGTACCGCTTCGGCGGAGCGATCACCAGGTCGTCGTCACTGGCCTCGTCTGACGGCGGCCCGACCGGCGGTGGCGTACGCATCACCCCATTCTGCCGCGCCGTACGCCCTCTGCCGACCGGGCGGCGTGGCGGTCAGGCGGCGCTGGTGCGATCGCGGGGGCGGAGCTTGGCCCACCAGCGGGTTAGCCGGGCGACCGGGGTTAGCCGTTCGATCACGTCGGGCACCAGCAGCGGGTGGGTCACGTCGGCGGGCTGCCAGACCACCGGCGCCACCACCGACCCGGCGTTGATCCACAGCCGTATCGACCGGTAGCCGCGGATCCGCTTGGGCCGCCGCCAGGTCAGCTGCCCGCCCCGGCGCAGCGCGGCGAGCAGTGCGTCCCGCCGGCTCGGCACCGCCGCGAAGCCCTCGTACCGGCAGCGCTCGGCGAGTGCGGAGCCGCGCAATCCGATCAGGTCGCTGGCGCGGTGGACGCAGTCCAGCGCCTCGAACGCGTACCCCCGGGTGCCGCGGCGGGACATCGGGAGTACGTACTCGTCAGCGGAGACGATGAAGAAGTCGCCCTTGAGCTTGCGCAGCCGGCACCAGCTCGGCGGCGTCCGCACCGCCCGCGCGTCGGCGGCCAGGATCTCGCGCAGCTCCTCGCCGGCGATCATCGGATCCGGGTCGCCGTCGCAGTAGCGCTGGAACGCCGCGACCGCGACCTGGCTCAGGTGTACGTGGCGCACCAGCTCCGCCCCCCGCTGCCGGTACGCGTGCACCGTGGTGACCGGCGCCCGCTGGTATCGCGGCTGGAACGTCGGGAAAACCTGGCAGTCGGTGGCGATCCAGCGGGCGGTGCCGTCGGAGGCAGCGCTCAGTGGCAGTACCACCACGTCGTTCGCGACCATGAAAAAACCGGAGCTGCTGCGCACTCGCGCCACAGGCTCCGGCAACTGGTCGGTCACCCGACCTCGTTGGTCGATAACCTGATAGAGCCATCGTCGGGCGCCGTCGCGATGCGCCAGCCCGAATTGGCGTACGCACGCATCCGCGGCCTGATTGGTGACGACTACCGGCCAGTCCCGCATCGGAATACCTCCGCAACCGGACAAGGGGTATGGCGTCACTCCATTGTGCGGTCGCAGCACGCCGCAGAGTAGCCATAGCGCCAGATCAACATGTGTCGATCCGTCAAGATCGCGATCTGGGGAACTAATGCGTCCCTCGGCACCCACATCTGTTCCCGAAGTGGCGATCTCGAGGCACGGCACAACCTCAGCGGAAGACGACGGTTTTGGTGCCGTTGCGGATGATGCGGTGCTCCAGGTGCCAGGTCACGGCGCGGGCCAGGGCCAGGCACTCCAGGTCGCGGCCGACGGCGACCAGCTCCTCGACGCTGTGGGCGTGGTCGACCCGGGCCACCTCCTGCTCGATGATCGGGCCCTCGTCCAGCTCCGCGGTGACGTAGTGCGCGGTGGCGCCGATCAGCTTCACGCCCCGGTCGTGCGCCTGGTGGTACGGCTTGCCGCCCTTGAAACTGGGCAGGAACGAGTGGTGGATGTTGATCGCCCGGCCGGCCAGCTTCGCACACAGGTCGTCGGAGAGGACCTGCATGTAGCGGGCCAGCACCACCAGGTCGGCGGCGTACTCGTCGACAAGCTCCAGCAGCTTCGCCTCCTGCGCGGCCCGCGTCGTCGGCGTCACCGGCAGATGGTGGTACGGGATCCCCTGCGGCATGGCGTACACCTCGCAGTCCGGGTGGTTGGAGACCACCGCGACCACCTCGCCGGGCAACGCGCCCGTGCGGTAGCGGTAGAGCAGGTCGTTGAGGCAGTGGCTCTGTTTCGAGACCAGGATCAGCACCCGGCCGCGGCGGGCGGTGTCGTGGATCTGCCAGTCCATCCGGTACGCCCCGCCGATCGGCCCGAACCCGACCCGCAGCGCGTCCAGGGTGGCCGCGTCGTGGTCGGCGGCGAACCGTACCCGCATGAAGAAGTCACCGCTGGCGGGGTCGGAGAACTGGTGGCTGTCGACGATGTTGCAGCCCCGGTCGGCGAGGAACCCGGCGACCGCGCGTACGATCCCGATCCGGTCCGGGCAGGAGAGGGTCAGCACGAATTCGGCGGTCGCGTTCACGCATGGCAGGGTAGTCCCGATGACCGACGCTCCGCCGCAGTATCGTCCCGCCGCCCGGGTGCTGTGTCTGGACCCGGGTCAGCGGGTGCTGCTGCTCAAGTGGCGGGACCCGGTCGGCGGCCTGGTGTTCTGGGAGCCGCCGGGCGGCGGCATCGAGCCGGGCGAGAGCGAGCTGCAGGCGGCCCGGCGCGAGCTGACCGAGGAGACCGGGCTGCCCGGCGCGGTGGTCACCACCGTGCGTACCGAGGTCTACCGGGACTTCTGGTGGAACGGTCGCCGCAAGGTCGGCGTGGAGACCTTCTTCCTGGGTCTGGTCACCGACCCGGCCGACACCGTGGCGCCGCGGCTGACCCCGCTGGAGAGCGGCGCGCTGCTGGAGCGGCGCTGGCTGTCGTGGCCGGAGCTCACCGCCCTGCCGGAGCCGATCACCCCCGACCCGCTGGGCGACGTGCTGACCCGGCTCCACCCCACCGGCCCCTGGGCGGAGTGAGGATCTGCGCCGCCTGCTCGCGGCGGTAACCCGCTCAGCTGGCGGTACGGTCGGCGAGACCGTGGCGCACCGCCCAGAGCGCCGCCTCGGTACGCGACGCCGAGCCGGTCTTGCGCAGCAGGTTCGACACGTGGACGGCGACCGTACGGTCGGAGATGCCGAGCGCGGTGGCGACCTGCTGGTTGGTCATCCCGGCGGCGACGCACTCCAGCACCTCGCGTTCCCGCGCGGTCAGTTCGGCCGCGGGCTCGACCAGCGCGGCGTACCCGTGGGGGCGGCAGGTCGCGACCAGCTCGCTGAGCCGGTACGGGTTCCCGGCGGTACGCCGGATCGCCGTGGCCACCGCGTCCGGGGGGACCGGCGTACCAAGGGAGGCTTCCAGTACCGAGGCGACCTGCGGTCCGGAGAACGGGGTGAGGTGCCGGCGCACCGCGCGGCCGGCGCCGGTGAGCCGGGCCAGCACCCTGCCGGCCAGCTCCGGGAACGCCGCCTCGCTGGGGTCCCGGCTGGTGACCAGCAGCAGCGCCGGCAGCCGGGGCGCGGCGGCCAGCTCCGAGATCAGCTCCAGGCTCGCCGGGTCCAGGTCGTGCAGATCCTCCAC
>JBOGDE010000098.1:0-16929 GCA_050701695.1 Micromonosporaceae bacterium | reverse complement strand
GCGCAGCGGGGAGCAGCGCAGCGGGGAGCGGCGCGGTGACCGGGCGTGACCTGCCACTGCCGGCGGGGGTTCGCGGCGACCTCGCGGCTCCCGCACCGGCGCCGGTGCCCGGGATCAGCGTGGTGATCCCGGCGCACAACGAGGCCGCGGTGCTCGGTCGCTGTCTGGACACCCTGCTCGCCGACGCCCGGCCCGGCGAGATCGACGTGGTGGTGGTCGCCAACGGCTGCACCGACGAGACCCTGGCGGTCGCCCGCGACCGGGGGGTACGCGCGGTAGCGATCGCGAAGGCGTGCAAACAGGCCGCGCTGAACGGCGGCGACGCGATCGCCCGCGGCTTCCCCCGGATCTACCTGGACGCCGACGTGTTCCTGCCGACCGCCGGGATCCGCGCCCTCGCCGACGCGGTACGCGTACCGGGCCGGCTCGCCGCTACTCCGGCCCGCCACCTCGACCTGCACCGCCGCCCGGTACTGGTACGCGGCTACTACGCGGTCAACGCCCGGCTGCCGGCGTACCGGACGGGGCTGTTCGGGCGGGGCGCGGTGGCGCTCTCGGCGGCCGGCCGGGCCCGGTTCGACCGGTTCCCCGACGGACTGACCGCCGACGACCTGTTCCTCGACGCGCTGTTCAGCGACGCGGAGAAGATCCAGGCGCCGGCCGCCCGGGTCACGATCGCGACGCCCCGGCGTACCCGCGACCTGGTACGCCGACTTGCCGCGATCCGCGCCGGCACGGCAGCACTGCGGGCTGACCGCCCGGGAGCCCGGCCGGCGAAGCCGTGGTCCTGGCTGAAGGACGTGGTGGTGGCCTCGCCGCGGCTGGCACCGGCGGCGGTCTGCTACGTCGGGATCGTGCTGGCCGCCGAGCTGCGCCGCCGGGTGGACCGGCTGCGCGGGCGTACCGACTGGGGACGTGACGAGTCCAGCCGCGAGCTGCCCGCCGCTGAAGGGGTCCCGGCATGAGCGACGCGCCGGTGGTGAGCCTGATCGTCGTCTCCTACCAGACCCGGGAGCTGGTGCTGGGCTGCCTGGAGTCGCTGCGCACCCGGGTGCCGACCGAGGTGATCGTGGTCGACAACGCCTCCACCGACGGCTCGGCCGACGCGATCGAGGCGGCGTTTCCGCAGGTCACGCTGCTGCGACTGGCGGAGAACGTGGGCTGGGGGCGAGCGGTCAACCGTGCCGCCGAGCAGGCCGCCGGGGAGTACCTGCTGCTGCTCAACCCCGACACGGTGGGGCTCGGCGACGTGGTCGCGGAGCTGGTCGGCTTCGCCAGGACGTACCCCCGGAACAGGTTTTACACCGGGCGGACGCTGCGCCCGGACGGCGGCGACGACTGGCTGTCCTGCTTCGCGCTGCCCTCGCTGTGGGGGTACGCCTGCTTCGCGCTCGGCCTCTCCACGCTGCTGCGGCACTCGCGGCTGTTCAACCCCGAACGCCTCACCGGTTACGACCGGCGCACCGTACGGGAGGTGCCGGCCGCCTCCGGGTGCCTGCTGCTGGTCGAGCGGGCCGCGTTCGCGGAGCTGGGCGGATTCGACCCGCGGTACTTCCTCTACAGCGAAGACGTCGACCTGTGTACGCGTGCCGCCGCGCGCGGCTGGCGCCCACTGCTGGACCCGGACGCGACCATCACCCACGTCGGCGGCGCCTCGCAGCGCCCGGCCGGCAAGCGGATCCGGGTGCTGCGCGGCAAGAGCACGTACCTGCGGCTGCACTGGGCGCCGTGGCGGCGCCGGGTCGGGCTCGGGCTACTGGCGGGCGGCGTCCTGCTGCGGGCTCTGCTCTCCCCCGGCTGGCGCGAGGTGTGGCGGGCCCGCCGGGTCTGGCTCTCCGGCTGGCCACCCGTGACGACCTCCCCACGCGTGCCCGCCTGACAGGTGCCGGCGCGGGCCTGACCTCAGGTGCCGGCGCGGGCAGTGCTGGCGACGCTGCGCCAGTGCGGGTCGCCGCCGCCCCGCTGCCCGGCCGTCGCGACGGCGTCGCTCTCGGCCCGGCTCAGCACCCTGATCAGGCAGAACTCGTTTCCGAACGGGTCCTGCGCGACCGCCCAGTCGAGCAGCGGCTCCACCCCCGGGTAGGAGCCGGGCCGGGGATAGATGCTCGCGCTTCGCTTGAGCCGCCCGCCGATCGCCTCGACCTGCCTGATCGCGCGATCGACGTCGCTCACTCCGATGTCGACGTGCGAGCGGTTCGCCTCCGGCCCCTTCTCGGTGCGTACCAGGTGCAGGATCACCTCATGCCGCCACGGGTCGGCCTGGCCCAGGTACGAGAAACGGCCGGGGAACACCGACGGGATGACCGGCAGTCCGGTCACCTCCGACCAGAACGCCTCCGCCACTGCCAGGTCGTTGACGTCGATGACGTGGCACCGCAGCTGCCCGATCCCCATCAGTCCCGCCTCCCTGCGCTGCTCTCACGCTACTCGCCGAGGGGTCGGGCCGGCTCGGGTGTGTGGCCAGATTGCTGTCTCCCACGAGGGAATGACCGCAGATTGACCACAATTGACCGGCACACGGGTGCCCGGCGCGTTCACCTACTCCGCGGCGTTCAACTCCCAGCACATCGCCGGCGTCCCCGCCGTGAGCGATCGGGTTTGACCCGCGCGTCGCCGGGATCAATGCTGGTACCGCCAGCGCCCGCAAGGGGAGTCGGATCGGGCGCGGCGGCCCGGAGGGACACACACCATGGCGTTCGGCGACGCGATACGGACCCACCGCCGGCGGCGGGGCACCACCCAGGAAGAGCTCGCCCGGGAGACCGGGCTGAGCGCCCGTACCATCCGGAATCTGGAATCCGGCCGGATCGGCCGGCCCCGGCCGAGCACCGTACAGCTGCTCGCCGACGCGCTGGGACTGGCCGGCGCCGACCGTGACCGCTTCCTCAGGCACGCCTTCGAGTCCACCGCGGAACGGGCGGACACCGTGCACCGGACCGGCGAGCCCGACCGGCACCCGCGGCCTGCACCCTCACAGCTGCCCTCCGACGTGGCCGGCTTCACCGGACGCGGCGACCAGCTCCGCCAGCTCGACGCCCTGCTCGACGGCGACGGCGCGGCGATGGTGATCACCGCGATCGCCGGCACCGCGGGGATCGGCAAGACCGCACTCGCCGTGCACTGGGCACACCGGGTACGCGACCGGTTCCCCGACGGTCAGCTCTACCTCAACCTCCGGGGGTACGACCCCGACCAGCCGGTCAGTGCGTCTGAGGCGCTGGCACGGTTCCTGATCGCGCTGGGGGTCTCCGGGCAGGACGTACCGCTGGAGCTGGAGGAGCGCGCCGCCCGGTTCCGGAGTACGGTCGCCGACCGGCGGATGCTGATCGTGCTGGACAACGCCTCCTCGGTGGAGCAGGTACGCCCGCTGCTGCCCGGCAGCGCCTCCTGCGCGGTGCTGGTGACCAGCCGGGACCGCCTCGCCGGCCTGGTCGCCGTACACGGCGCCCGGCGGCTGGAGCTGGATCTGCTGCCGCGCCGGGACGCGCTCGCCCTGCTGCGCCGGCTGATCGGCGAGCGGATCGACGCCGAGCCGCACGCCGCCGCGACCCTGGCCGACCAGTGCGCGCGGCTACCCCTGGCGCTGCGGGTGGCCGCGGAGCTGGCGGTCTCCCGGCCGGCGAGCCCGTTGTCGGAGCTGGTGACCGAGCTGGACGACCTGCAGCGACGGCTGACGCTGCTGGACGCCGAAGGCGACCCGCGTGCCGCTGTGGCGTCGGTGTTCTCCTGGTCCCTGCGGCACCTGCCGGCGGGCGTCGCGGCCGACTTCGCGCCGCTGGGCCTGCACCCCGGCCCCGACCTGGACCGTTACGCCGCCGCCGCGCTCACCGACGCCACGGGTGAGCGGGCCGGGCGCACCCTGGAGCTGCTCGACCGCGCCCACCTGATCCACCCCACCGGCCCCGGCAGGTACGGCATGCACGACCTGCTCCGCGGGTACGCCACCAGTCTGGCGTACGCGCCTGAGGCCGATGCCGACCCCCGCAAGGCGCTGACCCGGCTGTTCGACTACTACCTGGCGTCGGCCAGCGCCGCGATGGACGCGCTGCACCCGGCCGACGCGGCACGCCGACCGCGCGGGCTTGCGGCGGCCACGCCGCTGCCGTCCCTGGGCGATCCGGAGACCGCACGGGCCTGGCTTGACGCCGAGCTGCCCTGCCTGACCGCGATGGCGGCCTACGCGGCGGGCCACGGCTGGGCCGATCACACGATACGGCTGTCGGTCGTGCTTTTCCGGTACCTGGTCGGCGGCCACAACCTCGCCGCGCTCACCATCCACGACCATGCCGTCGCCGCCTCCCGGCAGGAAGGCGACCGGTCCGGCGAGGCCGAGGCACGTATCGGGCTGGCCGTCGCGTACAAAGAAGTGGGCGAGATCGAGCCGGCGCTGGAGCAGGCGGAGCGCAGCCTCGTGCTGTTCCGCGAGACCGGCGACCTGGTCGGTGGGGCCCGCGCGCTGAGCATGGTCGGCATGGTCGAGACCCGGATGGAGCGGTACGACCAGGCGACCGAGCATCAGCACGCGGCGCTCGCGGTGTTCCGCCGGCTCGGCGACCGGTTGGGGGAAGCCCGGGCGCTGGGCAACATCGCGCTCAACAAGTCGCGCGACGGACGAGTCCAGTCCGAGGTCGTGGTCGACACCTACCGCCGGGCGCTGGCGCTGTTCCACGAGATCGGCGAGCGCGGTGGCGAGGCGACCGTACTGCTCAATCTCGGCTTCCTGGAGCAGCGGCAGGGTCGCCTCGCGGCTGCCGCCGACCACAACCTGCGGGCGCTGGCGGTGTTCCGGGACATTGGCAACCGGGACGGCGAGGCAGCCGCGCTGGACAACCTCGGCAGCGTCCACCACAAACTCGGACGGCACCGCGACGCCACCGCCTGCTACGAACAGGCGCTCACGCTGTTCCACGCCGCGGGCGACCGCGTCGGCACCGCGCAGGCGCTCAACGGGCTGGGCGAAGCCGCGTACGCCACCGGCGACCTGCACGCCGCCGCGGATCATCACGCCGCGGCGCTGCAGGCCGCCACCGAGGCGGGGGACCCGCTCCAACAGGCCCGGGCCTGCGCCGGCCTCGGCGACGTACACCGGACATCGGGCGATCTCGCCCAGGCGCGCCGTCACTACCGGGACGCGCTGGTGCACTACACCGACCGCGACACGGCGCTGGCCGACAGGGTCCGCGACCGCCTGGCGATGCTGGAGGACTAGTCGCTGCGAGGTACGTCGTCGAACGCGGCGACGGTGCGATCGGCGTACGCGCTGGCGTCGCCGTACGCCATCGGCCCGTCCCAGGTACGCGGCAGCGGCCCGGCCCCGAGCACCCGGTTGACGACGGCGTCGAGGACGGTCTCGGCGTCGCCGACCCACAGGTGCTTGGCGCCGTCGACGCCGACCACCTCGGCCTGGCCGATCGCGGCGAACCTGGACTTCGCCTCCTCGGGGCGCAGGTAGTCGTCGAACTCGGGTACCAACGCGATGACCGGCTTGCCGGAGTCCGCCCAGGTCGCGAGGTGCTCCGGCGTCGCGTGGCGCAGCGGCGGGGAGAGCAGGATCGCGCCCTCCACGCCGGGGTCGCAGCCGTACATCAGCGCCAGGTCGGTGCCGAACGACCAGGCCAGCAGCCAGATCCGGGGCAGGTCGGCGTACTCGGCGTACTCGATGGCGGCGGCGACGTCGTACCGCTCGGAGTCGCCGCCGTCGAACACACCTTCGCTGGTGCCCTGCACGCTGGACGTACCCCGGGTGTTGAACCGCAGCACCGCGACGTCGGCGAGCGCGGGCAGCCGCCACGCCGCCTTGCGGAACACGTGGCTGTCCATCATCCCGCCGTGGGTGGGCAGCGGGTGCAGGCACACCAGAGTCGCCACCGGATCACGGGTTTCGGGCAGCGCCAACTCCCCCACCAGCGCCAGCCCGTCGCCGGTGTGCAGGGTGATCGGCTCCCGCCTGCCCGGCAGGATGGAGTTGGCGCGGATCGGCTGTGCGGTCACGCTCTGGAGTCTCGCACGCCGCCGGTGCCCGGCGCCGAGTGGCCGTACGAGCTGACCGGATCGTTCCGGTACGAGGCCGGATCCTGCCTTACGCCAGCACCGCCGTACCGGCAGGCTGGACGGCATGAGTAGAGCACTGATCGTGATCGACGTACAGGAGTCTTTCCGGCAGCGGCCGAACTGGTCCGCGGTGAACCGTCCGGACATCGTGGAGCGGACCAGCCGCCTGGTCGAGGCGGCACGGGGCGCCGGCGACCTGGTGGTGTGGGTGCTGCACAGCGAGCCCGGCAGCGACAGCCCGTTCGATCCGGCCAGCGGTCACGTACGGCTGATGGACGGGCTGGTGCCCGCCGGCGGCGAGCCGGTCGTCACCAAGACCTCGGTGAACGCGTTCACCTCCACCAACCTGGCCCAGCTGCTGACCCGGCGCGGGATCCGCGACCTGACCGTCTGCGGGATCCAGACCGAGCAGTGCTGCGAGACCACCACCCGGGTCGCGTCCGACCTCGGCTACCGGGTCGACTTCGTCATCGACGCCACCGCGACGTTCCCGATCCCGCACCGCGACGCCCCCGCCGGGCGGTCGGTCGAGGAGATCCTGGCCGATCCGCGTACGTTGTCCACCGACGCGATCGTCTCGCGCACCGAGTACATGCTGCATGGCCGGTTCGCGCGGATCCGTACCCTCGACGAGGTTGCCCCGGCACTCGTGGCATCCTGACCAGATCATGACCCGGATCGTCTTCCTGCTCTCGCCGAGGCTGCACCTGCTGGACCTCGCCGGGCCGGCGCAGGTGTTCTCCACCGCCGCCGACCTGGGCTGCGACTACCAGCAGGTGTACCTGGCGGAGCGGGAAGACGTACCGACCGCACAGGGTGCGATGCTGCGGGCCGAGACCGACTGGCCGGACCTGGACCCCGGCGACCTGCTGCTGGTGCCGGGCTGGCGGGCCTGGAATCTGAAGCCCTCCAACGGCCCCGGCCCGCACGCCATCGCGCTGCTGGCCGCCCACCACGCCGCCGGCGGTACGGTGGCCAGCGTCTGCGCCGGCACCGACGCGCTGGGGCGGGCCGGTCTGCTCGACGGCCGCCGCTGCACCACCCACCACGCGCTGCAGGACGAGCTGGCCCGGCGCTATCCCCGGGCCACCGTGGTACGCGACGTGCTGTACGTCGTCGACGGCCGGGTGGTCAGCTCCGCCGGCATCGCCAGCGGGATCGACCTCGCACTGCACCTGGTGGCGCGGGCGCACGGGCCGCGTACCGCCGCCCGGGTGGCCCGCGCCATGGTGGTGTACGCCCGCCGCAACGGCGACGAGCCGCAGACCAGCGCGATGCTGCGGCACCGCGGGCACCTCTCCGACGTGGCGCACCGGGTGCAGGACGTGATCGACACCCGCTACACCGAGCCGCTGTCGCTGGACGCGCTGGCCGCCGCGGCCGGCGTCAGCGAACGCACCCTCACCCGTAGCTTCACCGCCGCCACCGGTCTGACTCCGCTGCGCTACCAGCAGCTGCTCCGCGTCGAACGTGCCGAGCACCTGATCGGCCACGGCACCACCGTCGAATCCGCCGCCCGCGCCGTCGGCTTCACCGACGCCCGCATGCTCCGCCGCCTCCGCTCCCGGCCCTGACCGCCCAGCATCTCCGTGCCCTTTAAGCCCCAAGTGGGCCTGCAGCGTGCGGCCAGGGGGCGGATTAGTGGGGGCGGGGGGTACGGGGGGTGCGGTGGATGCGGGCGCGCCAGCAGGGGCGGTGCCAGTGGCGGCGGGCGTCGGCGCCCGCGTCGACCGGCCAGCAGACCAGGTGGGCGACAGCGCCGCGGATCTCGTGGTCGCAACCGGGGCACCGGTAGAGCCGGTCGTCGTGGGAGGCGGGCACGGCGCGCACCACCCACTCGCCGTCCGGCCAGGACTCGACCGTCTCGACGGTGCCGCCGGGCCGTCCGGTACGGGCCGGCGCGGCCTGGCGGCGGTTGCGGCGCGGACTCACCCGACGAGGGTACGCACGAGACCGGCAGGGAGCCCGCGCGCGGGCAGTTGCGTCAGCGAGCCGGGCTCAGCGGTGGTAGTCGCGGAAGCCGCGCTTGGTCTTGCGTCCCAGGTAGCCGGCGGTGACCAGGTGCTCCAGCAGCGGCGCGGGCGCGAAGCCGGGCTCCCGGAACTCCAGGTAGAGCTGCTGCTGGATGGCGAGCGAGACGTCGTTGCCGACCACGTCGAGCAGCTCGAAGGGGCCCATCGGGTAGCCGCAGCCTTCCTTCATCGCGTAGTCGATGTCGTCGGCGGTGGCGTAGCTGGCCTCCAGCATCTTCACCGCGTCGTTGAGGTACGGGAACAGCAGCGCGTTGACGATGAAACCGGACCGGTCGCCACACTCCACCGGGTGCTTGCCGGGTTTCTCGCAGACCGCGCGGGCCACCGCTACGGTCTCCGGCGAGGTCTGGATGGTGTGCACCACCTCGACCAGCCTCATCACGGTGGCGGGGTTGAAGAAGTGCAGCCCCACGACGCGTTCCGGGCGGCCGGTGGCCACGGCGCACTCCACCACCGGCAGGCTGGAGGTGGTGGTGGCGAGGATCGCGTCCGGCTTGCAGATCTCGTCGAGGTTGGCGAACAGCGCCTTCTTGACGCTCAGCTCCTCGACCACCGCCTCGACCACCAGGTCGACGCCGGCCAGGTCATCCAGCTTGGTGGAGCCGGTGATCTTCGCGAGCGCGGCATCCCGGTCTTCACCGGAGAGCTTGCCGCGCTGCACCGCCTTCTCCATCGAGGCTTCGATGGTGGCGCGTACCTTCGCCGACTTCTCCTCGCCCCGGGTGACGTAGATGACGTCGTACCCGGACTTGGCGAAGACCTCGATGATGCCGGTCGCCATGGTGCCGGAGCCGACCACGCCGACCGTCGACACCGGCCGAGTCTGCGCGGCGCCGTCCGCGCTCGGCGTCTGGTCGTCGGCCACCACGACCGGGGAGCCGGGCTCCTGGTACGTGTAGAAGCCGCGTCCACTCTTGCGGCCCAGCAGACCGGCGGTGACCATCTGCTTGATCAGCGGTACGGGCGCGTGCCGGCGGTCCCGGCCGCCGCGCCGGTACATGGTGTCGAGGATCTCGTACGCGGTGTCCAGCCCGATCAGGTCCATCAGCGCGAGCGGGCCCATCGGCAGGCCGCAGCCGTACCGCATCGCCGCGTCGATGTCCTCGCGGGAGGCGTACCTGGACTCGTACATCGACACCGCGTGGTTGAGGTAGCCGAACAGCAGAGCGTTGGCGATGAACCCGGCGCGGTCGTTGATGGTGACGTCGACCTTGCCGAGCCGCGCGCACAGCGCCTCGATGTCGTCGACCACCTCGTCCTCGGTGACCACGGTACGGATGATCTCGACCAGCTTCATGATCGGCGCCGGGTTGAAGAAGTGCAGCCCGACCACGCGCGCCGGGCGGTGGGTGGCGACCGAGATCTCGGTGACCGAGAGCGAGCTGGTGTTGGTGGCGAGGATCGCGTCGGGCTTGGCGACCTTGTCCAGCTCGGCGAAGATCTTCTGCTTCAGGTCCAGGTGCTCGGGCACCGCCTCGACGATCAGGTCGGCCTCGCCCAGCTCGGACAGGCTGGTGGCGAACCGTACCCGGCCCAACAGGGCGTCGCGCTCGTCGGCGGAGAGCTTGCCCTTGGCCACGGCGCGCTCCACGGACCCGGTGAGTACGCCGCTGCCCTTCTCGACAGCCGCCTCGTCCACCTCGACCGCGACGACATCCACCCCGTTGCGGGCGAACACCTCCACGATGCCGGCGCCCATGGTGCCCAGCCCCACCACACCGACCGTGCCGAACTCGCGTGCCACTTGGCGTACCTCCTCGCTTGCCACCTTCTGGGCGAGTCTGCCATGTGACCTGGAGGTTGCGGCTGGGCGATACCTCACATCGGGTACCCGCCCCGCCACCCCAGCGGCAACCTAGCCCTTCGAGTCCGGCTTCCAGTCCTGGGCGAGGAGTCCGAGCAGGACCTCATCGAGGAACTCGCCCATCACCCAGGCCGAGGAGCGCAGCACGCCCTCGCGGACGAAACCGTTGCGCTCGGCAGAGCGCAGCATCGCGACGTTGTCCGACAGTGTCTCGATCTGCAGCCGCTGCAGGCCGCGCACGACGAAACCGTAGTGGCACAGCACCGCGACCACGTCGGTGCCGTAGCCCTTGCCCCGGCAGGACGGCAGCAGCCCCAGCCCGATGTGCGCGTACCGGTTGTGGTTGTCGATGCCCCACAGCGTCGCGTCGCCGATCAGCGTGCCGCCGTCCAGCTCCACCACGGAGAACGGGACGCGCCTCTGCTCGGTGTCGTCCACCACGAGCCGGGTGTCCTTCGAGCCGGGCGTGATCGGCCGCCACGGCCGGGGGTCGGCCCGCGAGCCGTTGACCACGTCGTCGTAGAGTTCGGCCCGCAGGATCGGGATGTCGTCCTCGTGCCGCGCCCTGAGCCCGACCTTGCTTCCTGTCAGCATCCGAGCTGTCTATCCGGCCGGACCGGTCAGCGGCAAGCCAATAAAGAATCTGCGACGTAGCCACCCACCCACAGGAGACGGCCCCTCAAGGCCGAGTCAGCAGACGCGCCGGATCCGCGTACGGCCGCCAAAGCTCCTCGCTGTCGGCGTACGACGTGGTGCCGGCCTGGAAGTCGGTGCGCCCCAGAGCCGGCGCCCACGCCGAGATCAACAGGTCTCCGTCGTGGGTCAACACCACCGGATAGCGGAGCATCCCCACGATGGCGTCGAAGACCAGGCCAGCCTCCTGCCGCTGAAACCGCTCGGCCTCGGGAGTGCACCACACGTCGAATGAGATGTCGTACAGATCCATGACCGCGAGGTGCTGTGGGTCTGGTGGATTCTCGTAGTACATGTTCTCGACCACGTCGCCACGGACCCAACCGTCGGGAACGTTCACCATTGGCCGCTTGACGATCACCCGGTCCCGGGCGCGGACTACCTCACCGCCGAGAGCCTGCGCGAGCTGCCCCGCACACACCTCGGGCCGTTCACCACCGGTGTAGAGGTAAATGTTCTCGAACGTCGACATGTCACTTCCCAGAGATAGTGATCATCGATCCGTCACCGAGTATGACGTGGATTCGCGCCGGTACCGGCTTGTTCTTGCGGCCCGCCTCGGCGATCGCCTCACGCACGTGGTCCCGTGCTACCCACTCCGACATACCCACTCCCCGACCATCGACCACAGCGTCGCCACCGCCCCAGTGCTCCACCTGCACAGCCGCATCCCAGACCCGCTTTCGGACGGCGTTGTAGCTGGCGACGTCCAGGCGCTTGAGCTCAGTGATGCGTCCGGGATCGTTTCCATCCTTACGGACCATCGTGTCCGGTTTCTTGACGTCCTCGCCCTGGATCTCGCGGCGGGCGTAGACATTCCACCCGAAGCGGCCGGCAAGGTGGTCGGCGGTCCGGCGTTCATGTTCGTGCGTGAACTCTTCGCGGCGGAAGACGCCGGGGGTGAAGGCGTCGCCGAGCGGGCCCTTGTCGAAGGCCGGGTCACGCGGCGCGGTGACCAGGTCCGGCCCGTCGCCGACCTCACCCGTTCCCGACCCGCCGCCGGTGATCTCGGCCAGGTACGCCTCCAGCTCCCGCTTGGCGGCGGACAGCTGTTGCAGGATCAGCTCGCTCATGGCGTACCCGGCGTGGGTCTGGGCGATCGCCTGCTGCGACAAATGGTGGTTCGAACCGGCCGTGACCTGCGACAACACCGACAGCGAGGCGGCGAGCTCGCGACGTGCGTGGTGCACCGCCGTCAGCGCCGTGTCGGTCTCGGCGAGCACCCGCCGCAGCCGCGCCGCGACGTCGGCGATCGACATCAGCTCTGCTGGTAGTTCACGGCGGCCAGCCGGCAGCGGGCGTCCAGGTAGACGTAGTGGGCCCCCTCGCCCCACTCGTCGAAGTCGCCGCCGTGCATCAGCGCCAGGAACGCCATCGGTACGTCGCACACCGGGCAGTGCGGGTAGTCCGCACCCTGCACCCAGTCAGGGTGACCGCCCAGGGTGGAGCCTCCGGCGGCCCAGGCATCCGACTGGTACGGCGTCGAGCGCGGCTTGCCGAGCGCCAGCCACCCGGTGGGCATCGCCCAGTCTCCGTCGTCGACGTACTCGGGGGCCTTGGTGTGGGGCGACCAGGCGACCCCGCCGTCCGGTGTGACCTCGCAGAACACGGTGCCGTAGCAGGCGCAGCGGTAGCAGGTGACCACCCGTAGCCGGCCGCGCCAGCCGGTGTGGGCGAGCGCGGCGTCGGCCCGGGGGTCGGTGGTGTCGAGGGTGAGCACCGACCAGAGCCGGTTGCCGCACTGTGGGCAGTTGGCCGCCGCCGCGCCTCCCGCGACGGGGTTGTCCTTCGGCTGCGACGGCACCAGGGCGTACGCCCGTTGCGAGCACAGCCGACGCCGGCCGTCGGAGGCGAGCGTCCAGCCGCCCTCGGTGGTGTACTCCCCGACCGGCGCCCCCAGCCCGTCGGCACTATCCGGCGCCTGCACCCGCCAGCGCCGGAACGCCGACTCCGCGATCGCGCCGCCGGTCTGCGCGATCGCGCGCAGCAGCAGGTCCAGTTCCTCGGCCGACGCGCCGGCTTCCACCCGCGCCACCAGCTCGCGCTGCACCGGGCCGTCGGCACCGCGGTAGAGCTCCGACGGCGAGAGCACCCCGGCCTGGAGCAGCCGTCCCAGATGGGGCGTCAACGCGTGCGGATCGCGCCGCCCGGTCGCGACCAGCCGGAACAGGGACCGGCCGTCGGGCGGCGAGGACGCGCAGACCCGCCGCACCAGTTCCTCGACCATGTGGCTCTCCTCCAGGGCGCCGCACCGGTTTCGCGCGCACTGCCGCTGGGCAGCATGTTGTGGCGCGCTGGGCAGCATCCCATATGTACCGCCGTGGCGTCGCGCACGGGAGGGCCGCCAGGGTGGCGTACTCGACAGAGTCTTTATTACCCACCGGTAAACAATCGGCCTAGACTTACCGGTTACGCAGACAAAGGCGTCGCCGCGCCCCAATTGAGGAGCTTGCCGTGACCACTGCCGCCGCCCGTACCCCCGGAGTCCCTGTCGTCGAGGACAGTGCGCTGATCTCCACCAATCCGGTCACCGGTGAGGAGGTCGCCCGGTTCCCCGTCACCACTCCGGAGCAGGTACGCGCCGCGGTCGAGCGGGCCCGTACCGCCGCGGAGTGGTGGCAGCAGCTCGACTTCACCGGGCGGCGCAGACGGCTCCTGGCGTGGAATTCCATCATCGCGCAGCGGCTGCCGGAGCTGGCCGAGCTGATGCACGCCGAGACCGGCAAGCCGGTCGCGGACGCGGCGCTGGAGGTGGCCAACGCGGTCGAGCACCTGGCCTGGGCGACCCGCAACGCCCGCCGGGTGCTGGGCCCACGGCGGGTACGCGGCAGCCTGCTGAACCCGGAGTACGGCGGCTACCTGGAGTACCAGCCGTACGGCGTGGTCGGCGTGATCGGCCCGTGGAACTATCCGGTCTTCACCCCGATGGGCTCCATCGGGTACGCCCTCGCCGCCGGCAACGCGGTCATCTTCAAGCCCAGCGAGTACTCCCCCGCGGTCGGGCAGTGGCTGGCGGACACGTTCGCCGAGGTGGTGCCGGACGCCCCGGTTTTCCAGATGATCCACGGGCTGGGCGACGTGGGCGCCTCGCTGACCGCCGAGAAGCTGGGCAAGGTGGCGTTCACCGGCTCCACCGCCACCGGCAAGAAGGTGATGGCCTCCTGCGCGCGGACGCTGACCCCGGTGGTGATCGAGGCCGGCGGCAAGGACGTGATGATCGTCGACAGCGACGCCGACCTGGACGCCGCCGCCGACGCCGCGATCTGGGGCGGGATGGCCAACGCCGGCCAGACCTGCGTCGGCATCGAGCGGGTGTACGCCGTCGACGCCGTCTACGACGCGCTACTGGCCCGGATGGTGGACCGTGCCGGGAAGCTGCGGGTGGGTGCCGAGTCCGACGCCCACATCGGCCCGATCACGATGCCCAGCCAGATCGAGATCATCCGCCGCCACATCGACGCCGCGATCGCCGACGGCGGCAGCGCGGCGATCGGTGGCCCGGACGCGGTGCGGCCGCCGTACGTGCACCCGACGATCCTGGTCGACGTACCGGAGCACTCGGCCGCCGTACAGGAGGAGACGTTCGGGCCGACGCTGACGGTGACCCGGGTGCCCGACGCCGAGGAGGCGGTACGCCGTGCCAACGGCACCCGGTACGGCCTGGGCGGATCGGTCTTCGGCCGGCGTCGCGCGCTGGCGTTGGCGCGCCGGCTGCGCTCCGGGATGACCGCGATCAACTCGGCGCTCTCGTTCGCGGTGCTGCCGACGCTGCCGTTCGGCGGGGTGGGCGACTCCGGTTTCGGGCGGATCCACGGTGACGACGGGCTGCGCGAATTCGCCCGCCCCAAGGGGATCGCCCGGCGCCGGATGCCGAGCGCGATCCCGCTGCTCACCTTCGACCGCACCGAACGCGCCAACGAGATCGTCAAGCGCGCGATCCGCTTCATGCACGGCCGCCGCTAGGCCCTGTCCTGTCGATCTTGGTCGAGCGAGACGGAGTCCAGGCGGCGTCCGGCAAGGCGCAGGTTCGCCCGGATCCCGGTGTTGGATCCGGGCGGTTCTGCAACGCGGCCGGTCGTCGTCTGGGCCCGTCGTAGCCGGCCAAAGATCGACAGGACAGGGCCTAAAGCAGGGCGCGTACCGCCGCGACGGCTTTGTCGACGTCGGCCTGGTCGGTCACGACGCTGGCCCCGAACCGCAGGTACGGCTCGGCGTACGGGGTGACGCTGGCGACCACGCCGGCCGCCCGCAGCCGCTTCACCGCGGCGGAGGCGGCGAGGTCATCCAGCTCGCAGCACACGATGCCGGCGGAGAGTTCCGGCGAGCGGGGGGTCACCAGCCGCAGCCCCGGGATCGCCGCCAGGCCCTGTTTCAGCCGGGTCGCCAGCTCCCTGGTACGTGCCGCGACCCGGTCCCGGCCGACGGACCGGTGGAAGCCGACCGCCTCCGGCAGCGCCCAGCGGTGCTCGTACGCCTGGTAACCGCCGGGACTGGCGAGCGGACCGGGACCGTCGAGGTCGCTGTCGAAGGTCGGCACCACCGGCGTTAACCGCTCCCAGGCCTCCGGTGCGGCCCAGACGAAACCGGTGCCGCGCGGCCCGAACAGCCACTTGTGGCAGCCGGACACCAGCACGTCGCAGCCCAGCTCGCCGGCGTCGACGTCCTCGGCGCCGAAACCGTGCACCCCGTCGACGCAGAGCAGCGCGCGGCCGCGTACCGCCTCGGCGATGGCGCGGACCGGGAGCTTCACCCCGGTGCCGGAGTGCACCCAGGTCACCGCCACCACCCGGGTACGCGGCCCGATCGCGGCGTCGACCGCGGAGACGATCTGGTCGACCGAGGCGCTGCCCGGGTCGTCGTAGAGCGGGATCCGGCGCACCGTGACGCCGGTACGCCGCGCCCGCAGCCGCAGCGACTCGTGAGTGGCGTAGAAGTCGTGCTCGGTGGTGACGATCTCGTCGCCGGGCTCGAGCCGCAGCCCGGTGTAGAGCAGCCCCAGCCCGTGGGTGGTGGAGTTGGTGAG
This sequence comes from Micromonosporaceae bacterium, assembly GCA_050701695.1. Classification (GTDB taxonomy): domain Bacteria; phylum Actinomycetota; class Actinomycetes; order Mycobacteriales; family Micromonosporaceae; genus WHSM01. The sequence goes on along the minus strand of JBOGDE010000098.1, from coordinate 1,325 downwards.
CGCCACCTGCCCGGCCGGAACGCCGAGGTAACCGGCGACCGCCTGCCGGGCGGCCCGGTCCCGCTCGGTCCGCCCCTCCAGGTAGCCCTCCGGGTCGGCGTCCAGCCCGGTACGGTGCGCCGCGATCGCATCGGCGACCAGCCGCGGGTGGCTGGCCAGCACGAACGCCGCGAACTGCGCCAGCTCGCGCCGCAGCGGGAACTGCGCCCGTACGCTGCCCCAGTCGCGAGGGTCGAAGGTCGCGGGAGGCGTGGTACACCCCGCGGTGGCGGCGACACCGGTCACCGCCGTGCCGACCAGGAGACCGCGCCGACTCACCACGGGCCCAGTCTCTCCCCGGTGCGCCGCGACGCCCGCCCCTGGAGCCGAACCGTTATCCACCCACGGGACCGCCACTGTTCACCGAATCTGGACTGAGCGGGCAACGTACCCCCGCCTAAGGTCGGTACTGGTCGGAACGGGGACGCACAGCGACCAGTTCACTCCGGAAAGTGACCAGAAGGAGTACGTCGTGGAACGCCGCTCGTTTCTCCGTGCCGCCGTCGTCGGCACCGGATCCGCCGCGCTCGGCTTCACGCTGAGCCGGGAGGCCCTCGCCTACCCCGCCAAGCCCGGCCCCAGCCCGTACGGCGATCTACAGGCCGCCGACGCCCGCGGCATCAGGTTGCCCCGGGGCTTCACCAGCCGGATCATCGCCCGCTCCGGCCAGACCGTGGCCGGCACCGGCTACCGGTGGCACGGCGCGCCCGACGGTGGCGCCTGCTTCGCCGACGGTACGGGCTGGATCTACGTCTCCAACGCCGAGCTGGGCGGCGGCGCCGGCGGCGTCAGCGCCGTGAGGTTCAACAGCTCGGCCCAGGTGACCGGCGCGTCCCGGATCCTGTCCGGCACCAACCGCCACTGCGCCGGCGGCCCCACCCCGTGGGCGAGCTGGCTGTCCTGCGAGGAGGTCGACCGCGGGTACGTCTACGAGACCTACCCGAAGGGCGGCACCAGCGCGGTACGCCGCGCGGCGATGGGCCGGTTCAAGCACGAGGCGGCCGCGGCCGACCCCACCCGCCGAGTGATCTACCTGACCGAGGACGAGAGCGACGGCTGCTTCTACCGGTTCCGGTCGACCATCTGGGGCAACCTGTCCAGCGGCACCCTCCAGGTGCTGTGCCAGACCTCTGGTGTCCTGCGCCGGGAGTTGGTGGATGAAGTCCGGGGTCCAGGTGGTGGCTCGCAAGGCGGAGGAGGAGCCAATCCCGGTGTTGGATTGGCGACGACGACAACGCCGCGAGCCGCCGGCTGGGCGCCGGAATTCGCCGCCGAACTTCCGGCGC
>JBOGDE010000097.1:0-16939 GCA_050701695.1 Micromonosporaceae bacterium | reverse complement strand
GGCCGACCCGGACGTCCGGTCAGGGGTCGAGCCGGATGACGGTCTTGCCGGTGTTACCGCCGCGCAGCATCCCCAGGAAGCCGTCCACGGCGTTGTCCAGGCCGTCGACGACGGTCTCCGCGGCGGAGATCTCGTTGTCGACCAGCGCGTTTCCCACCTCACCGATCAGGTCGGGGAACCGCCGGTAGTGGTCGCTGATGATGAAACCGCGCAGCGTCAGCCGTTTGGCGATGGCCAGTCCGAGGTTGTTCGGACCCGGCTCCGGTGCGGTGGCGTTGTACGCCGAGATCGCGCCGCACAGCGCCACCCTCCCGTACGGGCGCAGCGCGGAGATCGCGGCCTGCAGATGGTCACCGCCGACGTTGTCGAAGTAGACGTCGATGCCGTCGGGTGCGGCGGCGATGAGCTGCTCGGATACGTCGCCGTCGCGGTAGTTGAAGGCCGCGTCGAACCCCAGGGTCTCCGTCAGGTACGTCACCTTCTCCGCCGACCCGGCGCTGCCGATCACCCGCTTCGCGCCGCGCAGCCTGGCCAGCTGTCCGACCAGGCTCCCGACCGCACCGGCCGCCGCGGAGACGAAGACAGTCTCGCCGGGGCGGAACTCCGCGATGTCGAGCAGCCCCGCGTACGCGGTCAGTCCGGGCATGCCGAGCGCGCCGAGGTAGTGCGACGGGGAGAGCTCGGGCAGTGGATCGACCTTGCGCACGGCGGTTGCGTCGAGGACGGCGTGCTCGCGCCAGCCCAGGTCGTGCAGCACCAGGTCGCCGGCGGCGTACCCGTCGGCGCGGGATTCGACCACCTCGCCGACCGCGCCACCGGTCATCGCCTCGCCGAGCCGGAACGGTGGCAGGTAGGACTTCACGTCGTTCATCCGGCCTCGCATGTACGGGTCGACCGACAGGAACAGGTTGCGTACCAGCAGCTGCCCGTCGGTCGGTGCCGGGAGCGTGGCCTCGACCAGCCGGAAGTTCTCTGGGGTGGGCCAGCCCTCGGGGCGGGAGACGAGCTGGACCTCGCGGGTCGCGATACTCACGCCACCACCACCGCGACGTCGATGTTGCCGCGGGTGGCGTTGGAGTACGGGCACACCTGGTGCGCCGCGTCGGCCAGCGCGCGTGCCGTACCGGGCTCCACGCCGGGCAGGTCGACCCGCAGTTCGACGGTAAGGCCGTACCCGATGCCCTGGGGGCCGATCCCGACGTTGGCGGTGACCGACGAACCGTCCACCGTGGTCTTCTGGCGGCGCGCCACCACGTGCAGTGCACTGTGGAAGCAGGCGGCGAATCCGGCGGCGAACAGCTGCTCGGGGTTGGTGCCGCCCTCACCGGCGCCGCCGAGCTGCTTCGGGACGGCGAGGTCGGCGACCAGCGCGTTGTCGGAGGACTCGACGTGGCCGCCGCGTCCGGAGCCGGTGGCGGTGGCTGTCGCGGTGTAGAGCGTCTTCACAGGGTGGTCCCTTCGTCTGTCAGGTCGTCGGTGGAGAGCCGCTGGGTACGCAGGGTGCGGGTCACCGCGGTGAGCTGGTCGCGGAGCGTCCGCAGCGCCGCCGCGTCCAGCCCGGTGGCGGCCGCGATCTTGCGAGGTACGCCCGCGGCCGGCTGGCGCAGCGCGTCCCCGCGGTCGGTGAGACGGATCTCGACGGAGCGTTCGTCGTCGGCGCGCCGCCGGCGGGTGACGAGACCGGTCGCCTCCAGCCGCTTGAGCAGCGGTGAGAGGGTCCCGGAGTCGAGTTCGAGGGCGGTGCCGAGCTCCTTGACCGTGACCGGGCCGCGCTCCCAGAGCACCAGCATCACCAGGTACTGCGGGTAGGTCAGCCCGAGCCGGTCGAGCACCGGCCGGTAGAGCTGCGTGGTCGCCCGCGATGCGGCGTACAACGCGAAGCACACCTGCTGATCGAGCTTCAGGTCCGTGTCGGCCATGGGTGTCCACCTCCGGTCATGGCCACAACGATAGGCAACAACTAGATTGCGCACAATCAAAGTGTCCGGGGTCACCCCAGGGCGGCGCGGCGGGCTACTGGCCTTCGCGTACCAGCATCCGGCCGGTCACCAGCTCGGGCCGGATCCGGATCACCCTGGTGTTGCCGTTCGGCATCTCGACCCAGGGATGCAGCAGCCGGGCCAGCCGGTGTTCGTGATCGGGATCGGTGACCACGGTGGCGCGGCCGACCACGATCACGCTCCAGCCGACCCGGTGGTCGGCGTCGACCTCGTCCGCCTCGAAGGCGACCGCCGTTCCCGACAGCGCGGCGGCGAGCAGCGCCAACGCCTCGTCGCGGTCGAGGTCGCGGAGGACCGCGCCGTCTGACTCCACGGAGTTCGTTCCTACTCTCGCTTCGCTCACCGTGACCCTTAACGGTGTCCCCAGTCGCGGCTGGTCCACATGAGTCCTTGGGTGGGATGTCACCGGGACTTTCGCCCCTCGATGTGCACCGTCCCGGGCGGCGCGCTGACGGCGGAGGAGCACGCATTCCGGGGTAGTCGTTGTTATCCGTCAGGCGGATACCCCGACTACCCCGGAAACCCCGGACGTCAGCCGGGGGAGACCTGACTCCGGGTACGGGTGAGCCGGCGGGTGGAGAGGCGGACGGCGGTGTAGACGGCGGCGGCCACCAGTAGCCGGCCCCGGCAGACGAGCCTGGGTACTGCCTCCGGTTGCGGGGGTACGCGTCGGGGATGAGCATGGGCTCAGTGATCGCCGGACGCGCGCGGACGACAGGAGGCGATCGGGTGACCGCGGTCGACGGAGCCGAGCGGGCCCTGCACGCACTCGCCGCGTTCGGGTTGTTCGCGATCTGGCCGTTCACCCGGCTGGTGCACGCGTTCAGCGCCCCGGTCGGCTACCTGACCAGGCCGTACGTCGTCTACCGCAGCCGCGACCCGCGCGTGGCCGGGTTGCGCGGCGCGCGGCCGGGCTGCGACGGCCCGCCTGTGGCACCAGGGAGGTCGCGACGATGAATCGCGGAGTCGGTGTGGTGCGGCGCGGTCCCCTCGACACCGGGCAGCTGCGCGCGATCGACGCCTACTGGCGGGCGGCGAACTACCTCACCGTCGGCCAGATCTACCTGCTGGACAACCCACTGCTGAGCGAGCCGCTGCGACGCGAACACATCAAGCCCCGGCTGCTGGGTCACTGGGGCACCGGCCCCGGGCTGAACCTCGTGTACGCCCACCTCAACCGCGCCATCTCCGAGCGCGACCTCGACGTGATCTACCTGACCGGACCCGGGCACGGCGGCCCGTCGATCGTGGCGAACACCTGGCTGGAGGGCACCTACACCGAGCGGTACCCCGAGGTGACCCGGGACGCGGCGGGGATGCGGCGACTGTTCCGGCAGTTCTCCTTCCCCGGCGGCATCCCGAGCCACGTGGCGGCCGAGGTCCCCGGCTCGATCCACGAGGGCGGCGAGCTGGGGTATTCGCTGGCCCACGGGTACGGGGCGGTGTTCGACAATCCCGGCCTGCTGGCGGTCTGCGTGGTCGGCGACGGGGAGGCCGAGACCGGTCCGCTGGCGGCCAGCTGGCTGTCCACGGCGTTCCTGAACCCGGTACGCGACGGCGCGGTACTGCCGGTGCTGCACCTCAACGGCTACAAGATCGCGAACCCCACGGTGCTGGCGCGGATCCCGGAGGCCGACCTGCTCGCGATGCTGCGCGGGTACGGCCACGACCCGATCGTGGTCGCCGGTGACGAGCCCGGCGCCGTACACCAGAGCTTCGCCGCCGCGCTGGACACCGCGCTGGACCGGATCGCCGAGCTGCAGTACCGGGCCCGCCGGGTCCGGGACCCCGGCCGGCCGCGCTGGCCGATGATCGTGCTGCGTACGCCGAAGGGCTGGACCGGGCCGGCGACGGTGGACGAGGCACCAGTCGAGGGGACGTTCCGGTCCCACCAGGTGCCGCTGGCGAACGTACGGGACGACCCGGCACACCTCGCGCAGCTGGAGCGGTGGCTGCGCGGCTACCGCCCGGAGGAGCTGTTCGGCTCGGACGGCGCGCCGACCGGGCAGGTCACGGCGCTGGCGCCACGCGGGGAGCGGCGGATGAGCGCCAACCCGCACGCCAACGGCGGAGGGCTGTTGCGCGACCTGGAGCTGCCGGACTTCCGGCGGTACGCCGTCGCGGTCGACGCACCAGGCCGGGGTACCGCCGAAGCGACCGCGACGCTGGGCACCTGGCTGCGGGACGTCACCGACGCCAACCCCGACCGGTTCCGGATCTTCGCGCCGGACGAGGCCAAGTCGAACCGGCTCGACGCGGTGTTCGAGGTGACCGGCCGGGCGTTCACCGCCCGGCGCCTGCCCGCCGACGACCACCTCGACCCGTACGGGCGGGTGATGGAGGTGCTCTCCGAACACCTCTGCCAGGGTTGGCTGGAGGGCTACCTGCTCACCGGCCGGCACGGCGTGTTCACCAGCTACGAGGCGTTCATCCACATCGTCGACTCGATGCTGAACCAGCACGCCAAGTGGCTCAAGGTGAGCCGCGGGATCGGTTGGCGCCACCCGATCGCGAGCCTGAACTACCTGCTCTCCAGCCACGTCTGGCGGCAGGACCACAACGGCTTCTCGCACCAGGACCCGGGCTTCATCGACCACGTGGTGAACAAGAAGGCCGAGATCGTACGGGTGTACCTGCCCCCGGACGCGAACACCCTGCTGTCCACGATGGACCACTGCCTGCGTAGCCGGCACTACGTGAACGTGGTGGTGGCCGGCAAGCAGCCCGCGCCGCAGTGGCTGGACATGGCCGCCGCCGACGAGCACTGCCGGCGCGGCATCGACACCTGGCAGTGGGCGAGCTCTGACGGCGAGCCGGACGTGGTGCTGGCGTGCGCCGGTGACGTACCGACCATGGAGACACTCGCCGCGGCCGACCTGCTCCGCCGGCACCTGCCCCGGCTGAAGGTACGGGTGGTGAACGTGGTCGACCTGATGCGGCTGCAGCCGCCGTCGGAGCATCCGCACGGGCTGCCCGACGCCGACTTCGACCGGCTGTTCACCACCGACAAGCCGGTGATCTTCGCGTACCACGGCTATCCCTGGTTGATCCACCGGTTGACGTACCGGCGTACCAACCATCCGAACCTGCACGTACGCGGCTACAAGGAGGAGGGCACCACCACCACGCCGTTCGACATGCTGATGCTCAACGACTCCGACCGCTACCACCTGGTGATGGACGTGATCGACCGGGTGCCGGGGCTCGCCGAGACCGCCGGGGAGGTACGGGAGCGGATGGCCGGGGCGCGGCGCCGCTGCCGCGACCACACCCGGGCGTACGGCGAGGATGCCCCCGAGATCCGCGACTGGGTCTGGCAGGGCTGAGCCGGTGCGGGTGCTGGTGGTCAACTCCGGTTCGAGCAGCCTGAAGCTGCGGGTGCTCGGCACCGACGACACGGTGCTGTGGTCCCGCGACGCCGCCCCACCGTCCGAGCTGTCCGACGACGAGCTGGCCGCACTGCTCGCCGAGGCGCCCGGCGCCGGCGGCGTGGGGCACCGGGTGGTGCACGGCGGCGCCGACCTCACCGAGCCGGTGCTGCTCGACGACGCGATGGTCGACAGGCTCGACGCCCTGACCGCGCTCGCCCCGCTGCACCAGCCCCCCGCGGTACGGCTGATCCGGCTGGCCCGCGCCGCCCGCCCCGGCGTACCGCACGTCGCGTGCTTCGACACCTCGTTCCACCGCACCCTGCCGCCGGCCGCCGAGACGTACCCGGTGCCGGCGGCGTGGCGCGAGGCGTACCCGATCCGCCGGTACGGCTTCCACGGCCTGTCCCACGCCTGGGCGACCCATCGGGTCGCCGAGCTGACCGGCGCGCCACCACGACGGCTGGTGGTCTGCCACCTCGGCGCTGGTGCCTCGCTGAGCGCCGTGCTCGCCGGCCGCTGCGTCGACACCACGATGGGGTTCACGCCGCTGGAAGGGCTGATGATGGCCACCCGCTCCGGCAGCGTCGACCCCGGCCTGGTGCTGTGGCTGATCCGCCACGCCGGACTCTCGCCCGACGACGTGGAACATCAACTGGTGTACGAGTCGGGGCTGCTCGGGATGGCGGGGGACCGCGACATGCGTACCGTGCTGGAGCGCGCTGGCGCAGGCGAGCCGGCGGCGGCGCTGGCGGTCGAGGTCTACCTGCACCGGCTGCGTGCCGGCATCGCCGCGATGTGCGCCTCGCTCGACGGGCTGGACACGCTGGTGTTTACCGGCGGCGTCGGCGAACACGCCTGGCAGCTGCGCGCCCGCGCCGCCGACGGTCTCGGCTTCCTCGGGGTACGCCTCGACGAGCCGGCCAACACCGACGCCACCGGCGACACCGAGCTGACCGGCACCGGCGCGACCGTACGGAGCTTCCTGATCGAAGCCCGCGAGGACGTCGAGATCACCCGCGCCGTACGCGTGCTGCTGACGACCGACCCCGGGTACGGCGGAAGAGCAGAACACCCACCGACCGCGTGACGTGCGGCGGCGCGACGCCAGACGAACAGCACGTGCATGTCTACACCCGGTTGGCGAACAGCGCCTTGAGGTGGGCGGCGGCCTGTTCCTGGCTGGTGACGTGGATGGCGGCGCCGCCATGGGATTCAAACGCGTCGCAGTTGTCGCGGTTGTCGTCCACGAGTACGGCTGACCCGAATCCGAGGCCGCGGGTATTGAGCCATGGCCCGAAGAACGCCGCGGGGCTTTCGGCTTTGAGCACCCCTAGATCGGAGGAGGAGAGCAGCCCGTCGGCGAAGCGCAGGTCGCGGCGTCCCTTGGCGGCTGCTACGAAGCAGTCGGCGTTGTCAGTGGCAATGACGATGTATGCCTGGGCGCGCAGCAGGTAGAGAGTGCGGGTGAGTTCGTCGGCGAGCGGCATGTCGCGGCAGTCGGCCAGGAGCCTGCGGGCGAGGAAACCTTCTCCGGCACGCCGGTCGAGCTGGACCTCGATCTGGGCGAGCACCTCGGTGGTGGAGACGTTGCCGCGCATCCACGCGTCGATGAGTGTTCCGTCGCGGAACAGTTCGCCGGTGCGTTCGTCTATCTCGCGGTGGTAGGGGTGCCGGTCGTTCCACAGGATGGTGTGCCAGAACGGTGCGCGGGAGAGGACGCCGTGCCAGTCCACGAAGGTCACCCACCGGGAAAGGGTCAGCTGCACGGTCATGATGTGTCACCACTCTCATCGCGTGTCGCGACAATCTCGACCGAGATCACTCCGGGAACGGTGGCGCGCCCCACGGCAGGTCTGAGATGGGCAAGGTGGGCCGCGAAGTACGCGCGCCGTCTCCGTACGGAGAGCGCTTGCGGGCAGGGCAACGGTCGGCCGCAGGAACACATCGGCCCCTGCATGTCGTGGCCAGCGAGAATCGCGTCCGCGTCGAGGACCTGCTCGTGGGCGTGCGCGGCGAACCCGGCCGAGTCGAGGATGGTCACCAGGACCCTCGCCGTCCGGCCGTGGGCTGGCCGGTGCCCCGGTCGACTGTTGTCGTGAGCATCGACCCGTCCGGTGCCAGTGACCGTTCCTGGTAGACCGACTCCTGGATGGTGATCCACATCGCCCGGGCCGTCGCTACGTTGACGGTCAGCGTTTCGCGGTTGGCGGTGGTGAACGTCAGCGTCTTGGCGTTGCGGTCGACCACCGTGGTGAGGATCGGCGGGCCACCGATCGACGGCCGAATGGTGTAGGTGTGGTCGCGGCGGTTACCCATCCTGGCCAACCTCCTCGCCGTCCAGGATGCCGGGCTCGTCCAGCAGTTCGATATGTGGCGCGAGCGTCCGTCTCGCCGCGTCGGTCTCGTCGTCGTTCGGCTCGCCAATCACGGCGAGGTCGATCACTTCGCTCACTGGATGAGCCCCCTCGAGTGTCTTGAGGGGCCGACCCGGCGGTACCGGGTCCGCCCCGGAGAACGGGCTTGTCTCCGCTCGTCTTGCCTGGCCAGCTACGTTGTTACGCTTCCGCTACATAACGCTACGATCAGGCGGCAGGCTGCAGAACTGACCGTCGGTGCGAGTGCTGGTGACCGGAAACAGCAGGAATGCGGGATGACCCATGCGACGCGGTCCGACAACGCTGACCGGTAGTCAGGGTTCACGGGCGATTGGCGTCGTTTCTGGGTTCGTGCTCAAGCTCGCCCGGCAATCCGCAGCATTGACCCAAGAGAAGCTCGCCGATGTCTTTCGAGTCGATGTGACAACTGTTCAAGGGTGGGAGTCCGGTCGCCGGCCGCTGGCAGGGATGAACACCGGTGACTTCCTGCGACTGAGTGGCCGATTGTCCCGACTCGGAGCTCCCGCGTCGACTGGGCGTGATCTCCGCGAGGCAATCGAAGCCGATCAGGTCTTGTCGACCGGCGTCACGGCAGAGGGGACGTGGGCTGACGCGGACACTCATCCGCTGGCTGGCAGCGTTCACCGCTGGACGATCACAAACCTGATCACATGGCCGATTACCGGGAAGATGCCGCACCACCTACACAAGTTCACGGCGAAGGTGCCTCGACGGGGACCGGCACCGACCTACCCGTCACTGGGCGCTGACGAGCGGATACGTTTCCTTGATCATCTGCTCTCCGTCGCGGAACGGAGCACCCACGCCGACGAGGCACTCTTGCGCCGACAGGCCGTGTACCTGCTTGGCTTCGATGGTCGGCAGCAAGTGATCGACTGGCTTCGTGCCGAGTGGAACCGTGCCGGACGTCGATCAGTGAAGCATGGAGATATCACGGGACTCCTGGAGGCACGCTCCGCATCAGTCGCTCTAGCCTCAGCTGGCGACGGTACCCACCTCCATGACTTCGTCGATCACGTAACGGACACGCGCGCCGAGGTAGCGAACCTGAACTACTGGGCGCACTGGATCGGCGAACTGAACGAAGAGCAGACCAGCGATGCGTTCATGTCGGACGCCGACACGCGATCATGGACCGGTGTGCGGTTGTTGCAACACCTTATGAATCGCCTTGAACCGGACTCACCTCATCTGCCACTGAACCTTCATACGTTGCACGCGCTGATCGCCTCGCGGCCATCGCTGCTCAGTGGGCGACCTGCCGTATGCGCGTTGCTTGCCGAGGTGCTCGATAAGCTCTCGTCCACCGATCGTCTGCCCCGGACCGGACGTGATCAACTCGCTGGGCTTCAGTACGCGCTGCGCATCGCCGACCGCTAGAGAGGACACAACGTGCCAGATGACGCCGCAGCACTTGCCGCCTTCGGCTACGAGCTCGGGGTGTTGAAACGCATTCGGCGCGCAGGTTGGTGGCAGGTTGGCGTGCGCGACCCCGAGTCGGTTGCCGAGCACAGCATGCGGGTGGCGCAGTTGGCCGCGCTGATCGCGGCCGAGGAGGGGGCGGACCCTGCCAGGGCCTCGTTCCTGGCGCTGTGGCACGACAGTCAGGAGACCCGTACCGGCGACCTGCCGCACACCGTCAGCGGCTACCTGACCAAGCCCGAGCCACGCCAGATCACCGCCGACCAGACGGAGAAGCTGCCCCCACCATCGCGCGAGGTGATCCGTGGAGCGGTCGACGAGTACGAGTCGCGGCTGACCGCTGAAGCGGTGTGCGCTAAGGACGCCGACAAGCTGGAGATGCTTCTGCAGGCCGTCGAGTACCGCGACGTCGGCGTACACCGGGTCGACGGCTGGATCGACTCGGCGCGCAAGAGCCTCAAGACCGAGACCGGTCGGCGGATCGCTGAGGCAGCCGTCAATCTCTCGCCGCTGGCCTGGCGCGACCGCTGACGCCCGTGGCAAGGGAGTTCCTGATCGAGGCCCGCGAGGACGTCGAGATCACCCCGGCGGTACGCGTGCTGCTGACGTGAGCCGCTGATCGGCGACCTGAGGCCGGGCGGTGCGAGAACACCCACGACCGTGACGTGCGCTCGCTGCCCTGGAGCCCATCTTGATGATGGTGGATCCTGCGGCCGTACCGACCGTCTCGTCGCTGTGTCCTGGTGCGTGTCGCCATCCATTGGTCGGTGGGTGTCACCTGTGACTCTGCCCCGATTCGGCGGTCGCTGACAGGGACGATGGTCCCCGCCGCGCTGGCCGTCGGACCGTGTCCGGCCAGGACGGCGGCGGCACGGTGGACAGGTGCGAGCTGACGGCTCCCCGAGCGGGCCTGGGCCGGGTACGCCGGCTGCGGTACGCCTGAATACTCCCCCTGTCGGACGATGTTGCCGTCTTTGTGGGACCACTCTTTGGGGCGCAGGTGACCGCGGAAGCACATTCACACGGAGGCACACCATGACAACCGCCATGGACAGCCGTACCCGGAAGGTGGCGGCGCTCCTCGTCGCGGCCGTCGGCAACTACCGGACCGGTATCTCTCGTGGATGAAGTGAAGCGGCCGGCACCTGGTCTGCTGCGCCCCCGGTCGGTGTGGCTGATGCTGGTCGTGGCGGCCGTCGCCGGGGCTGTGCTGGTCGCGCCCTATCTGTTCGGCATGGACGCGAGCAGGACTCCGCCCCGGAGCGACCTGCACTACGCGTTGCTGGTGACGCACATCGGCACCGCGTTCCTCGCCCTGGTCCTCGGTCCGCTGCAGTTCATCCCCGCGGTACGGGCGCACCGCCGCGTCCACCGAACGATCGGCCGTACCTACCTGATCGCCGGGGTGCTGCCGTCGGGGCTGGCGGGTATCCCGGTGGCGGTGCTGGCGCACAGCCCGGTGACCCGGGTCGGGCTGCTGATTCCCGCGGTCGCCTGGCTGGTGACCGGTGGGCTCGCGCTGCGGGCCGCCCGGCGCCGAGACTTCGCCAACCATCGGGCGTGGATGATGCGCAACTACGCGCTGACGTTCCTGGCCGTGACGTCCCGGGTCGTGGCCCCGCTCCTGCTGTTGGCGCAGCTGCCCGTCCTGGACAGCTGGTACGGCGGCTCCGTGGACGCCGCGATCGCCGCGACCGTCCCCATCGGCCAGTGGCTCGGCTGGATCGTCAACCTGGCCGTGGTCGAGATCCTGATCCGGCGCCGCCCGGTCGCGATGTCGAAGGCGTCTCCGCCGGTCAGCCGATGACGCTGGGGGAGGACGCGTCCCGGATCAGCAGCCGGGGTGTGCCGCTGCCGTCGGCGGCGCTGGCCCACACGTCGGAGCCGCCACCGGGGCGGGGCAGCGCGTACATCACGGTGTCGTCGTCCAGCCATGCGGCCTGGTCGTCGATCCCCTCGGTGCCCGGCAGTGGGGTCTCCGCCATGGTGGCCAGATCGAGCACGTGCAGCCGCCATGGCCGGTCGGCACCGGAGGCGATCCGCTTCTTGAAGGCCAGCCTGCCGCCGCCGGGTGAGAGCGAAGGACATTCGGCATTGGTACGCAGAGTCGTCGCCTGCCAGTGCCCGATGTCGCCGCGTAGCAGGTACGTCCTCCCGCCGGTGGCCAGGCTCGCGTAGAACGTGTCACGCCCGGGGGCGAACGTGACGCCCCACAGGTTCGTGTCCGGAGCATGTACCCGGGCACCGTCCCGCACGATGGTCAGCGACTCGATGTCGCCGTACAGCCTGCCGGTGCCGAGGTCCAGGATCGAGGTACGGGTCGAGAAGCCACTCCGGGCGTACGAGTGCCCGGTGACGAACGCCGTCCAGGCCACCCGCCGGCCGTCCGGTGCCAGGCGGGCGCGGTTCGGGGCACCGGGCGCCTTCACCCGCCGGGTCTCGCGCAGCCGCCGGTCGAGCAGCACCGCGTCGAACCCGTCGAGCGCGCCGGGGCGCTGCGTCAGGCAGACCGCCCTGCCGGCCGCCACCGACACCCGCTGGCAGGCCAGCCCCGAGACGGTACGCGGCCCACCGGGCCGAGCCATCGGTACGGCGGCCACCCGCCCGGTCCCCGCATCCCGGAACACGATCTGCCCCGGCGCCGCCAGGTCCAGCCGCGCCGCCGACCCGGCCGCCGGAGTGGTCTGCCGGTGGGTCGCCCGTACCGTGTAGATCGCCGCGACAGCGGCCAGCGCGAGCACGGCGACGGCGAGGATGGCGTACCGACTCCGGTTCATTCCAGCCTCCCCGGCACCGCGAGTAGCGTGACCGCCGCGAGTGCCACGGCGGCGGCGGTCAGCGCCGGTCCGGACCCCCACGCCACCCAGGCGGCGCCGAACAGCACGGACGCGACGAGCCGCCCGAGCGCCTGGCCGGTGCCGAGCAGCGCCAGGCCGCTGGAGCGCAGCCGCTCCGGCAGGGTCGCGGCGCTCAGCGCCATCAGCACCCCGTCGGTGGCCGCGTAGTACGCCCCGTGCAGCGCCAGGCAGGCCACCGCCAGCCCGGCACCGCCGAGGGGGCCGAGCAGCAGCAGGCACGCCGCGAGCAGCGCGACCTGCCCGCCCAGGAACACCCGCCGCCGCCCGATCCGGTCCGCCAGCCTGCCCAGCGGCACCGCCAGCAGCAGGTACGTCGCCGCGGTGCCCAGCGGCAGCAGCGGGAAGTACGCCACCGCGAGGTCGAGCCGCTGCTGCAGCAGCAGATACAGGAACGCGTCGCTGATCGTGACCAGCCCGAGCAGGCTCGCCGTCACGCACACCCGGCGGAACCGCGCCTCCGCCAGCAGCCCGAACGCCGCCCGCACCGATACCGCCGCCCGCGCGCGGCCCGGCGCCACCTGACGCTCCCGGACCCGAGGCTCCCGGACGAACAGCAGCAGCACCACCACGCCGAGCGCGGCGAAGCAGAAGCTGGTGACGAACACCGCGTCGTACGCCCCGAAGGTCAGCCACAGCAGGCCGACGGCGACCAGCGGTCCGGCCAGTGCCCCGGCGGTGTCCATCGCGCGGTGTACGCCGAACGCCCGCCCCAGGTCGGCGGGGTGGCTGCTGAGCGAGATCAGCGCGTCGCGCGGCGCGGTACGGATGCCTTTGCCGGCCCGGTCGGCGGTGAGCACCGTACCGATCGCGGTGGCCGACGCGCCGGCGGCGAGCAGCCCGAGCTTCGCGACGGCGGAGATCCCGTACCCGATGCCGGCGACGAGTTTGCGGCGTTGCCAGCGGTCAGCGGCGTGACCGCCGAGCAGCCGGGCCAGCGCGGTGGCGCCGGTGTAGAGCCCGTCCAGAAACCCGAACTGCAACGGGCTCAACCCCAGCCCCACCACCAGATACAGCGGCAGCACCGCCGTGACCATCTCCGCGGAGACATCGGTGAGCAGACTGACCGCACCGAGCGCGATCACCGTCCCCGCCACCCGCGGCCGGGCGGAACGCTCACCCACTGGTGTGGCGAGGTCCGCCCGGCGCGTGGTCGACAGATACACCGTGCCGCCGGTCAGTGGCAGGTGTAGGACGGGATGGTGTCGCGGACGGCGCCGCTGTCGTCGATCAGCTGGCCGGAGAAGCCGGTGTCGGTCATGGTGAGCTCGACGACGCCGTGCAGGTCGGTCAGGCGCTTGACGCTGTTGGGCTCCGGGTCGCCCTCGAACGAGTAGTTGCCCGCGCCGCCGAGCCCGGCGGTGATCGCCACGATGCCGTTGGTGTCCGACCCCGCGTCCGGGTTCTGCGGCGTGAACCGCTCGTACGTGTGGTCGTGCCCGTTGAGCACCAGGTCGGCGCGGGCGCGGTACAGCTCCCGCCACACCGGCAGACTGGTCGGGTCGTACCCCTTGCTGCCGGAGTTGAACAGCGGGTGGTGCCAGTACGCCGCGACGCACTTCTTCGAGTTGGCGGCCAGGTCGTTCTTCAGCCAGGTGAGCTGGGCCGACGAGGAGGACATCGACAGCTCCGAGTCGAGTGCGATGAAGTGCCAGTTGCCCTCGTCGAAGCTGTAGTACGTCTTGCCGTTCGGCATCGCGATGCTGCCGAAGTACTCCTTGTAGCCCGAGGCTCCGCCGGCCGGGTCGTAGTACTCGTGGTTGCCCGGGGTCGGCCTGATCTTGTTCTTGAAGCGACCCCAGGTGGTGTCGAGGTAGGACCGGAACTCGCTGATCTTCCCGTCGTCGTACTGGTTGTCGCCCATGGTGAGCGCCCACTTCGGGTTGATCGACTCCACTAGCCTGGCGGTGCGTTCGTGCTCGCAGGCCGTACCGTCGCTGGCCTTGCAGGCGCCGGCGATGTCTCCGGCGGCGACCACGGTGAACGTGGTCGTGCCGGAGTTGGAGATCAGGTCGATCTCCGGGTCGTCGATGGAGAAGTCCACCCACAGCACGCCGTGGTTCTGCCGGGTCTGGGCGCTGAGGTCACGCCCGATGGTCTGCGGAATCGGCCGGGCCAGCTGACTCCACCACGGCTTGTCCGACGGATACCCGATCTGGAACATCACGTCGTTCGGGTAGAAGTGGTCGGCGAACTTCTTGTGCTCGGCGAGGAAGGCGGCGTACGTGCCGTTCAGCTCGTCGTCGCAGACGAAGATGACGTCGCCGCGGTACGACGGCGGCAGGTTCGCCTCTTCGAAGTGCTTCAGGATGGTGCGGAAGCCGGACTTGTGTGACTTCACGCGGGCTTCCCAGGCCTGTGCCTGCGCGTCGGTGACCGGGGTTTCGGTGCCGGTGTCGCTGGTCTTGTGGATCCACTCGGCGTCGATCGCCAGCCCCAGCACGCTGGGGTGGTGCTTGTATCGGTTGAGCACCAGGTCGATCAGCGTCGGGATGTCGGCGTCGCCGGGCTCGATCTGCAGGTACACCCCGATGCCGTGGGTGTCGAAGTAGTCCAGGTACGGCTCGTGCTTGTCGGTGCTCTGGAACTGGTAGAGCGGCCCGTAGTCCCTGCCGTCGTTAGGCTTGGGGAACTCCAGGATCATCCCCTTGTTGTCGTAGTCCACCTCGCCGACCAGCCAGATCGTGGCCTCGGGCGTGGAGCCGGGGAAGTAGCCGGACATGGTCTTCATCGCCCCTTCCCACTGGCTCGGGCTCGGGAACGGGATCTGCGCGCCGTCCCGGATGCCGTACGTCGACGAGCGCACGCCGGCCCACTTGAGCTTGCTGGTCGGAGGGGTGCCCCCGGTTCCGTACACCTCGAACTCCCAGAGTGAGTAGCCGTAACTGGTGCCGCGCTGGGTGCCGTACATCCGCACGTACCGGCCCTGCGCGGACAGGCCGGTGTGGTCGTCGATCCCGCCGTCGCCGGTGGTCACCGTCTTCACGGTGGTCCAGGCACTGCCGTCGTTCGAAACCTGCAGGGTGTACGCCTTGCCGTAGGCCGCCTCCCAGTTGAGCCGGATCCGGCTGATCGTGGCGGTGGCGCCGAGGTCGATCCGGATCCACTGCGGATCGGAGCCCTCCGCGGATGCCCAGCGGGTGCTGGTGTTGCCGTCGACCGCCTTGTCGGGGGTGAGCGTCGAGTCCTCGTTGGACGACGACGAAGCCGGCTTGTTCTGCGAGATCAGCGGGTCGGTGCCGCCGCTGCCGGCGCCGTACACCTCGAACTCCCAGAGCGAGTAGCCGTATGTGGTGCCGCGCTGGGTGCCGTGCATCCGGACGTACCGGCCCTGGATGGACAGGCCGGTGTGGTCGTCGGTGCCGCCGTCGCCGGTGGTCACCGTCTTCACGGTGGTCCAGGACGTGCCGTCGGGAGAGACCTGCAGGGTGTACGCCTTCGCGTAGGCCGCCTCCCAGTTGAGCCGGATCCGGCTGATGCCGACGCTGGAGCCGAGGTCGATGCGGATCCACTGGGGATCGACGCCTTCGGCCGAGGCCCAGCGGGTCGCGGCGTTGCCGTCCACCGCCTTGGGGCCGGTCAGGGTGCTGTCCTCGTTGGAGGAGGTGAGCACGGGTTTGTTGGTCGAGATCAGTTCCTCCGCCGCCTCGGACGAGGACGCGGAGATCAACTGGGTGACGAGCGCGAGCGTCACGAACGAGGTGACGACGGCGAACCGTCTGGTGCGTCTGATGTGCGGGAGTCTCATGGCGCCTCCCCAGGCTGGCGTTAGTTAGTAAGGCTTCCTTACTTTCGTTCCGGCCATTGAACTCCCGCACCGTGCCCGCTGTCAATAAGTTGTCCGGTTTAGGCCGAGACGCTGCGGCCGGCGCGCGTCAAGATTGGTAAGGCCGCCTAACCTCGGGGGTCGCTCCACTTCGACGAAGGGAACGCCGTACGTGGCTCAGCAGACCACCGGGGCACCGACCCCGCCCAACCTGATCCGCGCCGTCAACGACCGGGCGGCGCTGGAGGCGTTGGCGCGGCGCGGCTCGCTCACCCGCCCCGAGGTCGGCGCCCTGCTCGGGCTCTCCAAGCCGACCGCGTCCGAGCTGCTGGCCCGGCTGCAGCAGGCTGGCCTGGTGGTCTCCCTCGGGGTACGCGAAGGCGGCCCCGGCCGCGCCGCCGGCCTGTACGGCATCAACCCCCAGATCGGGCACGTCGGCTGCGTGGACGTGACCCCGTCCGGGGTCGAGGTCCGGGTCGCGGACATCCTCGGCGCCGTGGTCGGCGAGCACCGGGTGCCGACCCCCGGGCGGACCGCGCCGGACATCGTCGCGCTGCTCCGCGACGGGCTGGCGGGCGCCTGCGAGCCGGCCGGCCTCGGTATCGGCGACCTGCGGCACGCGGTGATCGGGATCCAGGGCGCGCTCAACCCGTACACCGGGAAGCTTGGGTACGCCGCCCACCTCGCCGGCTGGCACCGGCCCGACCTGCGGGAGTCGCTGAGCACCGGGCTGGGGGTGCCGGTCGCGGTGGAGAACGACGTCAACCTCGCGGCGCTCGCCGAACAGGCGCACGGGCTGGCCGGCGACAGCCGGGACTTCCTGCTGCTCTGGGCCTCCGACGGGCTCGGCATGGCGCTGGTGATCAACGGCCGGCTGCACCGGGGCGCCACCGGCGGCGCCGGCGAGGTGGGGTACATGCCGGCGCCCGGCGCGCCGATCCCGCACCCCACCGCGCGCCCCGCCAACTACGGGTTCCACGCTCTCGCCGGCGGCCCCGCACTCCGCAAGGCCCTCCGGCCGTACGGCTTCCACGGCGGCACCGCCGCGACGGCGGTGCAGGCTGCGGCGCGAACGTGGGGGGCCACCGCCCCGGAGGTCGCCGACCGGGCGGCCGGCGGCCTCGGCGAG
>JBOGDE010000096.1:0-17027 GCA_050701695.1 Micromonosporaceae bacterium | reverse complement strand
CTGCAGGGCCGCGATCGCCGCCCATGACGCGATCTTACGCATGTCGTTGTTCTGGTCCACCGAGACCTGCGCCAACCGGGCGGTGAGGATGGAGTTGAGCAGCTCGTCGAAGCTGCTCACCCGCTCCACCACCCGGGTGAGGTGATCGGCGACGTCGCGGATGTAGCGGCGGATCTCCTTCGGGATCCCGGGCACCTGCCCGCCGACCAGTGCGTCGAGCGGGCGCTGCAGCGGGAGCACCGCCCGGCGAAACTCCACCAGCTCGCGTTTGAGCTGGTAGATGCGCTGCGGGTCGCCGCCGTGCCGGCTGAACACGCTCTCCTCGACGTCGTCGATGTCGTCCTCCATCGAGGCGGCGACGTCCAGGTAGAGGTCCACGACCCGGTCGCAGACGGCGTGGAACACCGCCCACGGGCCGTGCGCCAGCAGGTCGCGGCGGGCCTCCAGGTCGGCGCGTACCGGCTTGAGGTTGCAGGCGTCGCCGTGCCGTACGGTGATCACGAACTGCGGGCCGAGGAAGAGCATCACGTCGCCGGTCTGCACCACCTCGGTGGTCGCGGTCAGCTCGTGGTGCTCCAGGTAGCGGGCGGTACGCAGCACCGCGAAGCTGATCTGCTCGTACCGCTCCAGCTTGGGCCGCTGCGAGGCCTTGACCGTGTCCTCCACCGCCAGCTCGTGCAGCTCGAAGGTGGCGGCGATGTCGGACAGCTCGGCCCCGGTGGGCTCCAGCAGGCCGATCCAGACGAACGCGTTGTCCTGCTGGCGGGCCTGCCGCAGCGCGTCGGCGTAGTGCGGGGTGCCGGGCTGGCGTACCCCGTCGACGTACAGGGCGCAGTCGACCACCGCGCTGCCGTCGCGGGCTGGGACCTGCTGCGGAGTGGGCGCCGCCGCGCGGGGCAGCATCTTCGACATGGCGCGCACCGGCGCCTTGAGCGCGCGGCGCAGTGCGGCATCACGGTCGGCCATCGGCGTACCCCCTCCTGCTTACTACCGCACAAAGGGTGACGCCGGGGGGCCGACCCGGGTACGGGGAGTCCAGTCGGCCCCCCGGCGCCATGGGGGCGGGGGGTAATGCTTATGTCGCCCTTAGGGTCCCAGGCGAACTCGTGTCGATCAAGTAACGATCGACACCAGAAGTGTACGACAGCACAGCCCCGCGGTCGTGCCCCCAAAGCCTCAGGAATCACGCAGATTTCAACGAGTTTTCGGCCCGGGTCGCCGTGCGCCGTACCGCCGGCGGCGTTACGGTGCGTTTGAAGATGACTCGCCCAGGAGGTTCCCGATGACCCTGCGCTCCCGGCCGCCATCCCCGTACGACCTGCTGCCCGAGGTGCCGAGCCTCACGCTGGAGAGCGACGACATCGCCGAGGGCCAGCCGCTGTCGATGGACCAGGTGTACGACCAGGCCGGCTTCTCCGGTGGCAACATCTCGCCACACCTGCGCTGGTCCGGTACCCCGGCGGACACCGGCAGCTTCGCGGTCACCTGCTACGACCCGGACGCACCGACCGGCAGCGGCTTCTGGCACTGGGTGCTGTTCGACATCCCCGCCTCGGTCACCGAGCTGCCGCGCGGCGCCGGCGGCGGCGAGGGGCTGCCCGCCGGTGCGGTGCACGTCCGCAACGACGCCGGCAGCAAGGACTTCGCCGGCGCGTTCCCGCCCAAGGGCGACCCGCCGCACCGCTACCTCTTCGCCGTACACGCGGTCGATGGGGAGAAGCTCGGCCCGGACGCCGGAGCCTCGTGCGCGGTGGTGGGCTTCCACCTGACGTTCCACAGCCTGGCCCGTGGCGTGATCACCGCCACGTACGGTCACTGATTGTCCGGCCGGCCCCCGGCGGTTACCGTGATCTGGTGACTGCCGGGTCGGCCATGGGCCACACACGAGACAGGCACCCGGCTCAGGCGTGAGCCCCGGGCGGGCCAGAGGTCCGCCGTGCTCCCATTTCCGCGTCCCTCGACGCTTCCTTCTCGCTGGCGGCTGCCCGCCGGCTTCGCGTGCCCCACGAGCACGCCCCCTCCCGAGTACGACCCACCCCGCGTCACCATCGACCCTTGGAGCACAAACAGCGAATGCCGAACGACTTCAACCAACCGATCATCGAGGAACTCCGTGCCAACAACGGCCGCGTCGGCGGCTACTTCGAGGGAGCCCGGCTGCTCCTGTTGACCACCACCGGAGCTCACTCCGGCGTACCGCACACCACCCCGGTCGGCTACCTCCCCGACGGCGAGCGGGTGCTGCTGATCGCCTCCGCCGGTGGCTCGCCTCGGCATCCCGACTGGTACCGCAACCTGGTGGCCAACCCACGCGTCACCGTCGAGGACGGCACCTTCACCTACGACGCGTACGCCACCGTGCTCGACGGCACCGAACGCGACCGCCTCTTCGCCCGCGCCGTGGAGGCCGACGCCGGCTGGGGCGACTACCAGCGGGGCACCGACCGGGTGATCCCGGTGGTGGCGCTGACCGAGATCCCGGGACCGCCGCAGATCGACGCCGCCTCGATGGGCGAGGCGCTGCGCCTGATCCACGACGCGTTCCGCCGGGAGCTGGCGCTGATCCGCGACGAGGTCGCCGCCGCCGGTCCACGGCTCGGCGCCCAGCTACGAGTCAACTGCCTGACCCTCTGCCAAGGGCTGCACATCCACCATTCCCACGAGGACGCCGGGATGCTGCCCGGCCTGGCGCGGCAGTATCCCGAGCTGGCCCCGGTGCTGGACCGGCTGGCCGACGAACACCGTACGATCGCGGCCCTGCTGGAGGAGCTGCAACGGGTGCTCGACGGGGAGACGGCCACCGTCCTCTCCGAGGTCGACCGGCTGGTCGAGGAGCTGGAACGCCACCTGGCGTACGAGGAGGAGCAGCTGATTCCCCTGCTCGACGCCGCTGTCCCACCGGCCGCGACACGCCCGGTGTCAGAGGCGACGTAGCGGGTGACCCATGCCCGCTGGCGCGGCGCTAGGCCTGGTGCTCGATCGTCTCGAAGATGTCGGCGTCTGTCTCCTGCTGCCACTGGGGCAGCTCGTCCCAGTCGGCGACGTACGAGGGCTTCGGATCCGGGAAGTGCCGGCAAATCTGCCCGATCCAGCACAGCGCCACGAACCGCCCCTTCTGGGTACGGGTCAGCTTCGCCGTACCGCCATCGGATGCGGTGACGAAACGGCGGATCTGCTCCTCGACCGCGGCCGCGCTGGCCCGTTCCCAGTCGGGTGTCTCGTCCCACGGGGCGATGTAGCCGAGCTTGGGCTCGCCCGGGTAGTGCTTGTTGACTCCAGCGACCCATGCCTCGCGGCCGGCCCGAGGGATCAGAGCAGGCGACGTAACAGACCGCCTTGGAGGGCGGTGAGGCCGCGTACCAGCCAGGGGTTAACGAACAGGAACACCAGCCCGCCGGCCGCGTGCACCGCCCAGGCGCCAGCCAGAGTGGGACCGCCCCAGGAGCCCTCCAGCGACTCGCCCGCCTCGATCCGCAGCGGGAAGCCGAGGTTCGTCGGCACCAGCGACCAGGCGTACAGGGTGACCGCCGCGACCACCAGGTTGAGTGGCAGGCTCAGCAGGCCGTGCCCGACGGCGCCGAGCCAACGGTGCCGCTCCCGGGGCGCAACCGCGATCAGCCGTCGGGCCAGGCCGCCCTGCAACCTGGTGGCCGGCCCGACCGCGCCGACCACGGCCAGCGCCAGCCCGATCACACCCACAGGCAGCGCCGCGAGCGCGTACCCGGTACGCCGCCAGGTGTCCCCCGCGAACGGTAACCGCCACCATGTCGTTTCGCTCATGCCGGCGATCCTGCCCCGCGGCCGCCAGCGCCGTCACCAGTCGCGAGTCGATCTCCGGGTGATCTCCGGGCAGACCCCGAGCCTGAGCCTCCCCGACATATAAGCGTGCAGTTTTTGAAAGCTCGGTTTACCACCGAACGGTCATGGACGCGCCCACCCGCACCGTGCGGCGGCATAGCAGCCGCCCATTGTTATCAGAAGTGATACAGTGAGTGGGTGAGCCGTGAGCATGTGAACGAGAATCACTCACTCGACCAGGCCAGCCCAGAGCTGCTCGCGGTCCTGGAGTCGGCGTCGCGGCTTCAGGAACTCGTCCCGGACGCCGTTCTGGTAGGCGGCTCCGCAGCCGCGCTCTACGCGGGCCACCGCGACTCGTACGACCATGATCATGTCCTGGCGGACCTACGTGACCGCTTCGACATGGTGCTGGAGGCCCTGGAATCGGAAGGCGAGTGGGTGACCAACCGGGTCCGACCTGGCAAGATCATCCTAGGCCGGCTCGGCGACATCGAGGCGGGAGTGCGGCAGATGATCCGGCTGCGACCCCTCGAAACAGCCGAGGTTGCGCTCCCGTCCGGCCGCACGCTGCGGGTGCCGACCGTCGAGGAGACCTTGCGGATCAAGGGGTTTCTGGTGGTACGCCGAAACCAGACCAGGGACTATCTCGATGTCGTCGCGTTAGCGGATCGGTGCAAAATTCATGCTGCGGCAAAAGTCCTGGCCGAGATCGACGACTACTACGCCGATCAGCACACCGAGGGTCATGGTGTCGCGTCCCAAGTGGCTCGGCAGCTCGCGGATCCGCGACCCAGCGACGCATCGACAACGCGCCAACTCGACCTTTACCGCAACCTGTCTCCACGCTGGACGGACTGGGCGGAGGTTCGCGCGGTGTGCCTCGAACTTGCCTCGGCGATGCTTGACCCGGAGGTGCGGTAGATGCCGCTGGCGTTCCGTAATCTGACGATCTCGCCGGACGATCCGGTCGCCGTCTGGCCGGCCGAGGCGATCCAGGCCGCCCTGGAACGTGGCGACCTCGGCGACTGGCGGCGTATCGTGGCCGAGCTCGAACGCGAACCTTGGGGACAAGCCGCCCGGCGCCTCGAAGAGGTGTTGCGCTATTCCAGGCCGTACGGCGTCGCAGATGCCATGACGGCCGTACTTGGGCGCGTCCGCGCCCAAGCCGAGCAGGACGAGCGGGCCGAGGTCGCCAACGAAATCCGACGCGCCATCGCCGCATCGAAGCTGAGCCGCGCGGAGTTCGCGTCTCGCATCGGTACCTCGCCTTCGCGCCTGTCGACCTACGCGACCGGCAAGGTCACCCCGTCGGCCGCGTTGATGGTGAGGATCAGGCGGCTTCTCGTCAAGAGCCAGTGTCCTGGGAACCTCTGAAGATCGTGTCGTTGTGCCATTCGAGGAACTCGCGGTTGGGGCGGTCCGCACGGCGCTCAGGCAGTGTGACTGTCTCGCCGGCACGGGCGTAGAACGTCTCGCCGTTACCGAACTGGGTACGCAACTCGGGGCTGACGCGTAGCCGATGCCGCAGGTCAAGCCCCAGATATCCGCTGTCGAAGAGAGTGTGTACGTCGGATCTGAGCAGTAGCCCGTTGTCGAGGCGATGCTCACCGCCGCTGGCCACCGGACGAATGTGGGCGGCCTGGAGCACCGGGCGGATCCTCGTACCTGTGATTGCACATCGTCGTCCGTACGCCTCCAGCACAACCGCCTGGAACGACCGCTGACCCAGGCGGGGGGCGACGAGGCGGGGGTCCCCGAACATCGGCCCCGGTATCTGCGCCGGCTCCGCTTGCCACACACCCGGGTGGATCAGCCGGTACGAAGCCTGGCCAACGGAATGCGAGACGGGGAGCCCGTCCAGGTCGTATCCCTTGCCTTGAACAACGTTCCGCTTGAAGTCCTGTGGTGCCGACAAGGCCTCGTCCGGCGGGAAGAACTGCACATCTCGGAGCATGACGCAGCCGACGACAGGATCCTCGGCACCGACCGGCTCTCTGCGATACCGGGCGACCCGGCGTCGCATGTCATCGAACGACTCGGCCCCGTTCCCCTCTCCGAAGAGTCCCCACGCCTCCGACGCCAGCAGGCGCACGAAGTCGGCATAGAACCCACCACCCACAATGCGGTTGTGTGGATAGTGCGTCTTGAACAGGAAGGGCTCACCTACCGCCAAGGCTCGGAAGGCCGCGCCGCCACTTGGCCGCCAGAAGTTGACTTCGTTCAGATAGGGGCGGGCGGCAAGGAAGCGATACCACTCCCCGTCTGTGACGCCCACAAACGCCCGCATGGAGAAACTCTCGCACCACGAGGACGTTCCGTACAGGGAATGCCGATGCGGACCGGCTCAGGTAGACGTGTCAGAGGCCGAGGTCGCGGGCGATCAGGATGCGCTGTACCTCCGAGGTGCCTTCGCCGATCTCCAGGATCTTGGAGTCGCGCCAGAAGCGGGCGACCGGGAACTCGTTCATGAACCCGTACCCGCCGTGGATCTGGGTGGCCTCGCGGGCGTTGGTGACGGCGATCTCCGAGGAGTAGAGCTTCGCGATCGCGGCCTGCTTCTTGAACGGCTCCCCGGCGAGCATCCGTGCCGCCGCGTCGTAGTACGCCAGCCGGGCGGTGTGGGTACGCATTTCCAGATCCGCGATCTTGAACTGGATCGCCTGGTAGTTGCCGATCGGCTGGCCGAACGCATGCCGTTCCTTGGCGTACTTGAGGCATTCGTCGACGCAGCCCTGGGCGAGCCCGACGGCGAGCCCGGAGATCGCGATCCGGCCCTCGTCGAGGATCCGCAGGAACTGCGCGTATCCCCGGCCGCGTTCCCCGACCAGGTTGGAGGCGGGCACCCGTACGTTTTCGAGGTGCAGCTCCCGGGTGTCGGAGGCGTTCCACCCCACCTTCGAGTACGGCTTCGCCACCGTGAACCCGGGCGTGCCCGACGGCACCAGGATCGACGAGATCTCCTTCTTGCCGTCCTCGGTGACCCCGGTGACCGCCGTGACCGTGACAGCGGAGGTGATGTCGGTGCCGGAGTTGGTGATGAACGACTTGGTCCCGTTGATCACCCACTCGTCGCCGTCGAGCCGCGCGGTGGTCGCCGTGGCGCCGGCGTCGGAGCCGCCACCCGGCTCGGTGAGCCCGAACGCGGCCAGCTTCTCGCCCCGGCACAGCGCCGGCAGCCAGGTCTTGCGCTGCTCCTCGGTGCCGAACCGGTAGATCGGCATCGCGCCCAGCGAGACGCCGGCCTCCAGGGTGATCGCCACCGAGGAGTCGACCCGGGCCAGCTCCTCCAGGGCGAGGCAGAGCGCGAAGTAGTCGCCGCCCATGCCGCCGTACTCCTCCGGGAAGGGCAGCCCGAACAGCCCCATCTCCCCCATCTGGCGCACGATGTCGTACGGGAATTCGTGCCGCTCGTAGTAGTCGCCGATCACCGGCGCGACCACTTTCTGCGCGAAGTCCCGTACGGTCTGGCGAAGCGCCTCGTGCTCGTCGCTGAGCTTGAAGTCCACTGTGGAATCTCCTTAGACGGGGGTGACGCCGTGGCGGCGGCGGGAGAAGTGGCGGTCCTTGGTACGGGCGGCGCGGTAGCGCCGGATCAACTCGCCGCGCAACTCGCTCGGCTGCACGATGGTGTCGACCACCAGCTCACTGCCGAGCCGGACGATGTCGATGTCGACCTCGTACTCGGCACGCTTGGCGGCGACGAAGGCGCCCTGCTCGTCCTCGGGGAGGGCGGCGATCTTGTTGGCATACACCGCGTTCACGGCGGCCTCGGCGCCCATCACGGCGATCTTCGCGGTGGGCAGCGCGATCGTGGCCTCCGGCTCGAAGCCCGGGCCGGCCATCGCGTACAAGCCGGCTCCGTAGGCCTTTCGCACCACGACGCAGATCTTCGGCACCGTCGCCGCCGAGATCGCGGAGATCATCTTGGCGCCGTGCCGGATGATGCCCTGCTTCTCCACCGCGCTGCCGACCATGAACCCGGGTACGTCGGACAGGAACAGCAGCGGCACGTTGAACGCGTCGCACAGCTCCACGAACCGGCTCGCCTTGTCGGCGGAGTCGACGAAGAGCACGCCGCCCTTGAACATCGAGTTGTTGCCGACCACCCCGATCACCTCGCCGTCGAGCCGCGCGAACCCGACGGTGACCTCACGCGCCCACAGCGCGTGGATCTCGAAGAACGAGCCTTCGTCGACGATGCCCTTCACGTACCGCCGCATGTCGAAGGCCTGCCGCTCGCTGTCCGGCACCAGCTTCGCCAGATCGATGGCGTGCGGCTCGGCGGCCTCCGCGGACGGCGGCGACCCCTGCCAGTTGGACGGCAGGTACGACAGGTAACGGCGTACCACCGCGATGGCTTCTTCTTCGGTCTTGGAGAGGAAGTGACCGCAGCCGGACTCGGTGCAGTGCACCTTCGCCCCGCCCATCGCCTCCAGGGTGGTCTTCTCCCCGGTCACCATCTCGACCATCCGGTCGGAGCCGAGGTACATCGACGCGTTCCCGTCGACCATCGCGACGATGTCGCAGAACGCCGGAATGTACGCCCCGCCGGCGGCGCTCGGCCCGAACAGCGCGCACGCCTGCGGGATCGAGCCGGACGCCCTGACCTGGTTCCAGAAGATCTTGCCGGCACCGCGCCGGCCCGGGAAAAGGTCGACCTGGTCGGTGATCCGGGCCCCGGCCGAGTCGACCAGGTAGACCATCGGGACGCTCTCGCGGTATGCCCGCTCGATGATCCGGATGATCTTTTCGACGGTACGGGCGCCCCACGACCCCGCCTTGACCGTCGAGTCGTTCGCCATCAGGCACACCGGCCTGCCGTCGACGGTGGCCGCGCCGGTGATGACGCCGTCGGCCGGCAGCCCTTCGGCCGCCGCGTTGGCGTACGCCCCGTCCTCGACGAAGCTGCCCTCGTCGACCAGCAGCGCGATGCGTTCCCGCGCGAACAGCTTTCCCTTCGCCTGGTTGGCCTGGTGGTACTTCGCCGCGCCACCGGCCTGTACCCGCTTGCGCAGCTGCTCGAGCGCGTCGCTGTCCAGCGTCACGTGCACTCCCTGTCGCCCGTACACCTTAACGATCGTTAGGCTACCTCACCTACGACGCATCCGGCACGCGACCATCGGGCCGCACCCCACCGATTGCCTTGCGGGACGCCACCCGGGCCGGACCATCCATGTAGGTGCCATCTACGTCGATGTGTTCTACATAGATGGCGGCAACCGGCCTGACCAGCGCCAATTCTTCGAAAATTCAAGGCTGGGCCTTTCGTGATCATCGGAGTACGCTGCGCGCTACAAACCTGGGGAGGTTTCGATGAAGGCCAGACGTGTATCTGTCGTCGCCTGCGTCGCCGTAGCGATCGGAGCTCTGCTGACACCGACGCTCGGCAGCGCGGCACCCACGGTGGTCGCCGAGAAGTCAGTGTCCGCCGAGTACGTCGTGGAGCGGGTACGGCTGAAGGCGGAGCGCACCGCGATCGGGCGTACCGGCGCCGCCATCAACTACTACGAAGACGGCAAGCTGTTCATCTCGGCGACGCCCGACGAGATCGGCAGGATCCGTGGGCTCGGCTTCACGGTGAACAAGCTGCCGACAGCGCCGCCGAAGGAGGGCGCCTCGGCGTTCGACTTCCCGCCGGAGGACGCCAACTACCACAACTTCTCCGAGCTGACCGCGGTCGTCAACCAGATCACCACCGACAACCCGTCCATCGCGCGCAAGGTGGTGCTCGGCAAGTCCTACGAGAACCGCGACATCATGGCGGTCAAGATCTCCGACAACGTCGCGGTCGACGAGGACGAGCCGGAGGTGCTGTTCACGCACAACCAGCACGCGCGTGAGCACCTGACCGTGGAGATGGCGGTCTACCTGCTCAAGGAGCTCACCAGCAAGTACGCCTCCGACTCGCGGATCCGCGGCCTGGTCGACTCTCGCGAGATCTGGATCCTGCCCAGCCTGAACCCGGACGGCGCCGAGTACGACGTGGCCACCGGCTCGTACCGCTACTGGCGGAAGAACCGGCAGCCCAACAGCGGTTCCAGCTACGTCGGCACCGACATGAACCGCAACTGGGACTACAAGTGGGGCTGCTGCGGCGGCTCCTCGGGCAGCACGTCGTCGGAGACCTACCGGGGCACCGCGCCCGAGTCGGCACCCGAGGTGAAGGTGGTCTCGAACTTCGTACGCTCCCGCGTCGTGGGGGGCGTGCAGCAGATCAAGACCGGGATCGACTTCCACACGTACTCGGAGCTGGTGCTCTGGCCGTACGGCTACACGTACAACGACACCGACACCGGGATGACCGCCGACGACGCCAACGTGTTCCAGACGCTGGGCCGCAACATGGCGGGCACCAACAACTACACCCCGGAGCAGGCCTCGGACCTCTACATCACCGACGGCTCGATCGACGACTTCCTCTGGGGTCGCCACAAGATCTTCGGCTACACCTTCGAGATGTATCCGCGCTCGTCGAACCCGGGCTTCTACCCGCCCGACGAGGTGATCCCGCGGGAGACCTCGCGCAACCGGGAGGCCGTGCTGCGGCTGCTGGAGTACTCCGACTGCCCGTACCGGGTTATCGGCCAGACCTGCGACGGCACCCCACCGCCGCCGCCGCCGCCGCCGACCGGCTGTGAGGGCACCAACGGCACCGACGTCGCGATCAGCGACCACACCACGGTCAACTCGCCGATCAGCATCGCCGAGTGCTCCGGCAACGCGTCCGCGACGGCCACCGTCGATGTGAACATCCAGCACACCTACATCGGCGACCTGACGGTCTCCCTGGTCGCGCCCGACGGCACCGCGTACACATTGCACAACCGTGCCGGTGGATCGGCGGACAACATCGTCAAGACCTACACCGTCGACCTGTCCTCCGAGACGGCGAACGGGACCTGGAACCTGCGGGTACAGGACGCCGCGTCCCAGGACACCGGCAAGATCGACACCTGGACGCTGAAACTGGGTGGCGGCACCACGCCGCCACCACCGGCGAGCTGCGGCGGCACCAACGGCACCGACGTCGCGATCAGCGACAACGCCACGGTGAACTCGCCGATCAGCATCTCCGGCTGTGACCGTGCCCCCTCGGCGTCCTCCACAGTGGAGGTGAACATCCAGCACACCTACATCGGCGACCTGGTGGTCTCCCTGGTGGCGCCGGACGGCACCGTCTACACCCTGCAGAACCGCTCCGGCGGGTCGGCGGACAACATCATCAAGACCTTCACCGTCAACCTCTCCGGAGAGGCGGCCAACGGCACCTGGAACCTGCGGGTCACCGACGCCGCCTCCCAGGACGTCGGCAAGATCGACACCTGGACACTCACCTTGTGACACCCGGCTCCTGAGCCACACGTTGAGGGCCCCCACTGGCAGTGGGGGCCCTCGCTCGTTACTTGTGGAGTTCTATGTGTACGGAGTCAGCGCTCCTAGCAACTCTTGGGACCGAGCGCCGGCTCCGATCGGGTGGGGATCAGAGCAGACCGGGCACCGAGATCGCGTTGCCCTGGGTCGGCGCCTGCACCTTGTCGATCACCGGAGCGGCGAGCTCGTCGACCGGCGACGGCAGCGGAGCCGGCATCGAGGTGCTGGGCAGGGTCTCGGTGGCCTCACGGCCAGCCTTCATCGACTTGTTCAGCTTGGTACGGGTCGAGCTGCTCTCGCCGAGGTTCTTGGCGGTGGCGGTGCAGGTGTCGGAGACGCCCACGCCCACGCCGAACACGCCGACGCCGTTGCCGCACACCGGGGTGGCCCACGCCACCGGAACGCTGAAGTTGTTGCCGACGCCCATGCCGGAGTTGTCAGCAGAGCCCTGCGTCTCGGTGACGCCGGCCTCGTTGCTCGCCAGCGCCCGGCAGGTGTCGGACACGCCGACGCCCACCCCGGCACCGCCGCCACCGTTGCCACAGAACGTACCGGCCGCGGTGAACGGGCTGCTCCAGTTGTTGCCGGTGCCGATGCCCGAGTTGTCGGTGGTGAACTGGTTGAGCCCGGCGCTCTCGGAGTTGGTGGCCGTCGCCTTGCAGCTGTCGGAGACCCCGACGCCCACCCCGGCACCGCCGCCACCGTTGCCACAGAACGTACCGGCGGCGGTGATCGGGACACTGATGTTGTTGCCGGTGCCGATGCCGGAGTTGTCGGTGGTGATCTGGTCTCCGGCGTGGGCCGGGGAGGTGGCGAACAGCAGGAACCCGACGCCGATGACAGCTGCCCGGAGCGTGTGACGAACGAGAGACTTCATGTCAGTTGAACCTTCCTAATCTGAAGTTCGAAAAGAGTCTGAGTACGGTGCTTACAGGCGGTGCTTACAGCGGCGAGTTGATCGAGTTGCCCTGGGTGGACAGCTGGTCGGTGCCCAGCAGCGGCGCGGTCAGGTCCTTGGCCGGCGACGGCAGAGCGGCCGTCGGGGCCTGCGGCAGCGCCTCGTCGTGCTTGGCGGCCTTGCTGTGCTTGACGGTCTTCTGGCTCCGGTGAGCCGGCTTGCGGCCGTAGCCGTCGCCGTTGTCGCCGTTGTGCGCGCCCGCGGTGCAGGTGTCGGAGACACCCAGGCCACCGCCGAAGACGCCCACGCCGTTGCCACACACCGGCACCGCGACCGCGATCGGGATGCTGAAGTTGTTGCCGACACCGATGCCGGAGTTGTCAGCGCTGTACTGCCACTCGCTGCCGTGCTCATTGGACGCCCCGGCCTTGCAGGTGTCGGAGACCCCGCCGCCGCCGCCGAACACACCGACGCCGTTGCCACACACCGGAACCGCCACGCTGATCGGGCTGCTCCAGTTGTTGCCGGTCAGGATGCCCGAGTTGCCGGTGCTGAGCTGACCGCCACCGGCGCCGCCTTCGTTCGACGCCTTCGCGCCACAGAAGTCGGAGACGCCGACGCCGCCACCGGCGACACCCACGCCGTTGCCACACACCGGCGCGGCGACGGAGATCGGGACACTGACGTTGTTGCCTGTACCGATACCGGTGTTACCTCCGGTGGCCTGTGTCTCGGCCCCGGCCTCGGTGTTGAACGCACGCGCGTCACAGTTGTCGGAGACGCCGACGCCGCCACCGGCGACACCCACGCCATTGCCACACACTGGTACGGCGACAGCGACCGGGATTCGCACGTTGTTGCCCGTGCCGATACCCGAGTTGTCGGCGGTGAGCTGGTCACCGGCCTGCGCCGGGGAGGTCGCGAAGAGTAGGAAACCCGCGGCGAGTACGCCCGCACGGACGGTGTGACGAACCCATGTCTTCATTGTGTGAACTGCCTTCCTGATGAATTGCGAGTAGGGGAGCTATTGCTATCCGGTTCCGTGTGTTCGTGGATCCGGTCGGGCTGCCGCCCTGGCTCGGGCGGTGCCCTGCGAGGAATCAAAGAGAGCTGATCGTGTTCTCGTGCCTTGACGGGTACGCCGTCTACCGCTCCGGTGAGCTGGACGCTCAACCGGAGACCGGCACTGGATCAGTCAGGAGAGACGGCCGGCTCGCCCGCGAGATCACGCAGGGCGGCCTCATGGGCCGTAGCCGGCGACGCGCCAGTGGGCGGCACGTCGTGGCTGTGGAGGCTGGGGACGGTCGCGGTCGCACCGCCTCCGGGAAGCGGGACGTACGAACCCATCGCGTTCCCGCTGACCACACCCGAGCCAGGCACCGCCGGCAGCGGAGCCGGTACGGGCGTGGGTGTGCTGGGCGCCGAGGCGCCCTTGGTTCCGGTCTGGCGTGCCCCGGTCGCGGGGAACGCCTCGTCTCCCAGGTCAACCGTCGACGTCGTGCCGGTCGACTGGTCAACGCCCGGCGCAACCGGTGGCGCCGGTACGGCTGGCTTGTCGCCACGTGGCAGACCCGCCACGGGAGGCAGTGGAACCAGCCTGTCTACGGTTCCGGCCAGGTCAGGAAGCACCTGGTCGGTGTCGGGGCCCGACGGCAGGGTCAGCCGGTCGGTGACCGGGCGGGTGATCGTGTCCGCGGCGTCGGTCACCGGCCGCACGACGCCCGCCACTGGCGCGCCGAGACTGGTGACCGTGCCTGCCGTGTGGTCCACGGCTACGGCGGTGATCTTCCCGTCGGTGACCTCCCGTACCGGCTCCGCCAGCCGGCCTACGGTGTCGGGGCCGGCGAGTGCCGTACCCCCGAGTTGGTCGGACGCGGACCGCGGCAGGGCCTGGGTGTCCGGAGCCGCGTTCTGCGCCGGTTCCCGGTCCGACTCTGTGCGGTCCGTGGAATCCCGGGACTCCGCAGGAGCACAGATACCCGGTGGCAACTCGAACTTCGGTGAGGCCTCGGCGCTGGCCGCGGACTCCGCCGCGCCCGGCTGGCGCTGTGACGGCGCGGTACACACCCGGGGGTCGAGCAGCCGGTCGACGGCTGTGTCGACCTCGCTCGCCACCTGGACGCGCTGCGCCTCGGCCTCGGGATCCATGCTGTGGTGTGCGTTGGCCGCCGACGATCCGATCAGCCAGGTCACACCGACGGCACCGGCGAAGATCAGGGCGCGTACGCCGTGGCGTACCGCAGCGCGCTGGGAAAGCTGGGACCAAGCGCGGCGTCCGCGCTCGCTCCACATCCGCTGTCCCATCGGCTGAATGCACCTCTCTTGCCGCTACTTAATGTGCCGTTGTGAGTACGGACTGTAGCCATAAGAGCCGGGTTTGCGCTAATCGACACACGGAACCGACTCGATTTCTTGCGGTGTGCGCTACCAGGAGCCGCTCACGTCCCGTACAACGCGGCGTACGGAACGCAGTCACGCAACATGGATGAATCGGTATATCTCGGATGCGTTACCGCTGTTCGCGGCGCTACGGGGTTATCGCGATCCTGCGTGGGTCAGGCCGGGATGGTGCGGCTGCGGGGGCCCGCGCGCAGTACGCCGCTCGGCAGCTCCTTGCCGACAATGTCCTGGGCCAGCCGCGCCGCCTCGACCAGCGCGTCGAGGTCGATCCCGGTGTCGATGCCCATGTCCTCCAGCATGTGCACCACCTCCTCGGTGGCCACGTTGCCGGTCGCTCCGGGGGCGTACGGGCAGCCGCCCAGACCACCGACGGAGGCGTCGTACTCGCTGATGCCGTACTCCAGGGCGGTCAGGATGTTCGCCAACGCGGTGCCGCGGGTGTTGTGGAAGTGCAGCAGCATCGGGATGCCGGTGTGGCCGGACCGCACCGCGTCCAGCAGATCACGGACCCTGCGCGGAGTGGCCATCCCGGTGGTGTCGCCGTACGCCACCCGGTCAGCGCCGTCGGCCACCACCCGGTCCACGATCTCGGCGACCCGCCGCGCCGGCACGTCCCCCTCGTACGGGCAGCCGAAGCTGGTCGAGATGATCACCTCGGCGATCGCGCCGCGCTCGTGCAGCAGCGCGATCAGCGCGGCGATGTCGTCGAGTGACTCCGCGGTGGAGCGGTTGACGTTCTTGCGGTTGTGGGTGTCGCTGGCCGAGACCACCACCTCGATCTCGGTGAACCCGGCGTCGAGGGCGCGCTGCGCGCCACGCGAGTTCGGCACCAGGGCGGAGTAGCGCACCTGCGGGTTCTTGATCGCGAGTGACCACACCTCGTCGGCGTCGGCCATCTGCGGGATCGCCTTCGGGTGCACGAAGCTGACCGCCTCGATCCGGCCCACCCCGGTCTGCGAGAGGGCGTCGAGCAGCCGTACCTTCGCCTCGGTGGGCACCGGGTCCTCGTTCTGCAGCCCGTCGCGGGGCCCCACCTCGCGGATCGACACCGCCGTCGGTACGCGGCTCATGACCTCATTCTCCCCACGATGCCGGTGTCGTACGCCCCGGAGACGAACTCCGGGTGATCGAGCAGTTCGGCAAAGAACGGCAGGTTGCACTTCGGTCCGGCCACCTCGAAGCCCTCGACCGCGGCCTTGGCGCGCGCGATCGCCGTGGCGCGGTCCGGGCCGTGCACGATCAGCTTCGCCATCAGCGAGTCGTAGTACGGCGTAACGGTGTCGCCGGCGGTGTACCCGGCGTCGACCCGGACGCCCTCGCCGCTCGGCTCCTGCCAGGTGGCGATGGTGCCGGGGCCGGGGAAGAACCGCTTCGGGTCCTCGGCGTTGATCCGCAGCTCGATGGCGTGGCCGGTCGGCTGGGTCGGCAGCTCCGGGGACTCGCCGGAGGCGACCCGCAGCTGCGCCTCCACCAGGTCGATGCCGAGCACCGCCTCGGTCACCGGGTGCTCCACCTGCAGCCGGGTGTTCATCTCCAGGAAGTAGAACTCGCCGGAGTCGGGGTCGAGCAGGCACTCCACGGTGCCGGCGTTGCGGTACCCGACCGCCTCGCCGGCGCGCCGGCCCGCGTCCAGCAACCGGGCGCGGAGGTCCTCGTCCACCGCCGGTGACGGGGATTCCTCGGCCAGCTTCTGGTTACGCCGCTGCACCGAGCATTCCCGCTCGCCCAGCGCCAGCACCCGGCCGTCGGGCAGCCCGAGGATCTGCACCTCGACGTGCCGGATCCGGGGGAAGAACTTCTCGATGAGTACGGAGGCGTCGCCGAACATCCGCTCGGCGAACTCCCCGATCTTCTGGTACGCGGTGGTGAGCGCGTCCGGGTCCTCGGCGACCGCCATCCCCATCCCACCGCCACCGGCCGCGGCCTTGACCATCACCGGATAGCCGATCTGGTCGGCGGCCTGGTGCGCGGCCTCCACCGACACGACCGGCTCAGGGGTGCCCGGCGACACCGGCACCCCCGCCGCCGCCATCAGGTTGCGAGCGTTGATCTTGTCCCCGAGCTGCGCGATCGCGTCGGCGGGCGGGCCCACCCAGACCAGGCCGGCCTCGATGACGGCTCGCGCGAACTCGGCGTTCTCGGAGAGGAAGCCGTACCCGGGGTGGATCGCCTGGGCACCGGTCTGCTTCGCCGCCGCCAGGATCGCCTCGACGTTGCGGTACGACTGCGCCGGGGCCGCCGGGCCGATCAGTACGGCCTCGTCGGCCTGCGTCACGTACGGCAGTCCGGCGTCGGCCTCGGAGTGGACCGCGACCGTACGGATCCCGAGCCGCCGGGCGGTACGGATCACCCGGCTCGCGATCTCGCCCCGGTTGGCGACCAGCAGCGACTCGATCACAGCGACCTCCTCCTCATACACCTGAACGATCGTTAGGGTACCCCGGCCGGCGCCGCACGTCCCTAGTGCGGTGGCCACTAACGTTGCCGGTGTCCGGGCGAGGTCCAGGGCGGCGCTGGGAGCGTGGGATCTTGGCTCCGATACCGGTGTTGTATCGGGGCC
>JBOGDE010000095.1:0-17030 GCA_050701695.1 Micromonosporaceae bacterium | reverse complement strand
GGCGAGCGCGGCGGCCACCGAGGCGCAGGCCGAGGCAAAGGCCGAGACCCCGACCGAGACCGCTCCGGCTGAAAAGCAGGAGGGCTGAGAACCATGTTGATGCCACGCAAGCCCCCGAAGGGCTTCCGGAAGCCGCATTCGCCGAAGCGCAGCGGCCGGGCCAAGGGCGGCGTACGCGTCACCTTCGGTGAGTACGGCATCCAGGCTCTGGAGCCGGCGTACGTCACCAACCGGCAGATCGAGGCCGCGCGTATCGCCATGACCCGCCACATCAAGCGTGGCGGCAAGGTGTGGATCACGATCTTCCCGGACCAGGCGCTGACCAAGAAGCCCGCCGAGACCCGGATGGGTTCCGGCAAGGGCACCCCCGAGTGGTGGGTGGCCAACGTCAAACCGGGCCGCGTGATGTTCGAGCTCTCGTTCCCCAACGAGACCGTCGCTCGCGAGGCCCTGACCCGTGCGATCCACAAGCTTCCGATGAAGTGCCGGATCGTCAAGCGTGAAGTGGGTGAAGCCTGATGGCAGCGGGTGTTTCCGCCATGGAGCTGCGGGAGCTCGGAGAAGAGGACCTCGCCGCCCGGCTCAAGGAAGCCAAGGCGGAGCTGTTCAACCTCCGGGTCCAGTCAGCGACCGGGCAGATGGACAACAACCGGCGGCTGCAGACGGTACGTCGGGACATCGCCCGGATCTACACGATCATGCGTGAGCGCGAGCTGGGGCTCTCGGCCGCGCCGAGTGAGGTGGCGTGATGACTGAAGAGCAGCAGACGCAGACGCGTGGCCGCCGCAAGGTGCGTGAGGGCTACGTGGTCAGCGACAAGATGGACAAGACCGTGGTGGTCGAGGTCGAGGACCGCGTGAAGCACTCGCTGTACGGCAAGGTGATGCGCCGTACCAGCAAGCTCAAGGCGCACGACGAGGACAACCAGTGCGGCATCGGCGACCACGTGCTCCTGATGGAGACGCGGCCGCTGTCGGCCACCAAGCGCTGGCGCGTCGTCGAGGTCATCGAGAAAGCCAAGTAGCTAGGTTCCGCCAGGCTCGGCGCCGGCGAACACCGGACCGAGAACCAGCAGACACACAGGAGTTGACGTGATCCAGCAGGAGTCGCGACTGCGCGTCGCCGACAACACGGGTGCGAGGGAGATCCTCTGCATCCGGGTGCTCGGTGGCTCCGGTCGGCGCTACGCGAGCATCGGCGACGTCATCGTCGCCACCGTCAAGGACGCGATTCCCGGTGCGGGCGTGAAGAAGGGCGACGTCGTCCGGGCGGTCGTGGTACGCGTCGCCAAGGAGCGGCGCCGGCCCGATGGCTCGTACATCCGCTTCGACGAGAACGCGGCCGTGATCCTCCGGGAGGGCACCGGCGAACCGCGCGGGACCCGGATCTTCGGCCCGGTGGGCCGGGAGCTCCGGGACAAGCGGTTCATGAAGATCATTTCGCTTGCCCCGGAGGTGTTGTAGTCGTGAGCGAGCGTCAGCGAGTGAACCATCGAGCACAGCAGGACCCGCTTCGCGGCGGCTCCGACCGGAGGGAGGAGTCGGCGTGAAGGTGAAAAAGGGTGACACGGTTCTGGTCATCGCGGGCAAGGACAAGGGCGCACGTGGCAAGGTGATCGCCGCGCACCCGCGTACCAACAAGGTCATCGTCGAGGGCGTGAACCGGGTCAAGAAGCACACCCGGATCCAGACCAGCCAGCGTGGCTCCAAGACCGGCGGCATCGTCACCCAGGAAGCCCCGATCAACGTGAGCAACGTGATGGTGGTCTCCGACGGAGAGCCGACCCGCATCGGGTACACCAGGGACTCCGACGGCCGGCCGGTCCGGATCGCCCGTCGTACCGGTAAGGAACTGTCAGCATGAGTGTGGCAACCGAGAAAGTGACGCCTCGGCTCAAGGAGCGGTACCGCGGCGAGGTCGTGGCTAAGTTGCAGGAGCAGTTCAGCTTCGGCAACCCGATGCAGGTGCCGACCGTGGTCAAGGTCGTCGTCAACATGGGTGTCGGTGACGCCGCCAAGGACGCGAAGCTGATCGACGGTGCGGTCCGCGACCTTACGACCATCACCGGCCAGAAGCCGCTGGTACGCCGGGCCAAGAAGTCGATCGCGCAGTTCAAGCTGCGTGAGGGGATGCCGATCGGCGCCAAGGCGACACTGCGCGGCGACCGGATGTGGGAGTTCCTGGACCGGCTGCTGTCGATCGCGCTGCCCCGGATCCGCGACTTCCGCGGCCTGTCCGACAAGCAGTTCGACGGTAACGGCAACTACACCTTCGGGCTCACCGAGCAGTCGGTGTTCCACGAGATCGACCAGGACAAGATCGACCGGGTCCGCGGCATGGACATCACGGTAGTGACGTCCGCCAAGACCGACGAGGAGGGCCGGGCGCTGCTGAAGCTCCTGGGCTTCCCGTACAAGGAGAGCTGAGCGATGGCGAAGAAGGCGCTGATCCACAAGGCGCAGCAGAAGCCGAAGTTCTCGACCCGTGCGTACACTCGCTGCCAGCGGTGCGGGCGTCCGAAGGCGGTTTACCGCAAGTTCGGGCTCTGCCGTGTGTGCATCCGCGAGATGGCGCACCGGGGCGAGCTGCCCGGTGTCTGGAAGGCCTCGTGGTAACCACGGCGCCGCTTTTGATCGACTACTTCGCCGCAGGCCACGCCCCGGGCGTGGAACCACGGTGAGAGAGGCACTGACTCAACCATGACGATGACCGACCCGATCGCAGACATGCTGACCCGTCTGCGCAACGCCAACCAGGCGTACCACGACGAGATCGTGATGCCCTACTCGAAGATCAAGGCGAACATCGCCGAGGTCCTCAAGCAGGAGGGCTACATCACCGCGTGGCAGATGTTCGAGCCGGACGAGGACACCGTCGGCCGCACGCTCAAGGTGGACCTGAAGTTCGGCCCCAACCGGGAGCGGAGCCTGGCTGGCCTGCGCCGTGTCTCGAAGCCCGGTCTGCGGGTGTACGCCAAGTCGAGCGACCTGCCACGGGTGCTCGGCGGCCTCGGCGTAGCCATCATTTCGACGTCCCAGGGGCTGCTGACTGACCGGCAGGCCCGCAAGCGCGGGGTAGGTGGGGAAGTCCTCGCCTACGTCTGGTGAGAGGAGCTGCGTAGCCATGTCTCGTATTGGTCGCAAGCCGATCACCGTGCCGGCCGGTGTCGACGTGAACCTGGACGGACCGACCGTCACGGTGAAGGGTCCGAAGGGCGAGCTGTCACACACGCTGGCCGAGCCGATCACGGTCGAGGCCGAGGACGGCGTACTGCTGGTCAAGCGTCCCGACGACGAGCGGCGCTCGCGGGCGCTGCACGGGCTGTCCCGTAGCCTGATCAACAACATGATCGTGGGGGTGTCCGAGGGCTACTCGCGGACGCTGGAGATCCACGGCACCGGCTACCGGGTCCAGGCCAAGGGTTCGGACCTGGAGTTCGCGCTCGGGTTCTCCCACCCCGTGGTGGTCTCGCCGCCGCAGGGTGTGAAGTTCCGGGTCGAGAGGCCCACCCAGTTCGTGGTCGAGGGCATCGACAAGCAGCAGGTCGGCGAGGTCGCCGCGAACATCCGCAAGCTGCGTCCGCCGGAGCCGTACAAGGGCAAGGGCGTGCGCTACCAGGGCGAATACGTCCGCCGCAAGGCTGGAAAGGCAGGTAAGTGATGACGGCACAGCTGCTACGCCGCAGCGCCTCGGGTGGCGTGAGCGCCCAGCGCCGGGTCGCACGTGCCCGTCGCCACTTCCGGGTACGCAAGCGGGTCGTCGGCACCGAGTCGCGGCCCCGCCTGGTGGTGACCCGC
Organism: Micromonosporaceae bacterium; assembly: GCA_050701695.1. Taxonomy (GTDB): domain Bacteria; phylum Actinomycetota; class Actinomycetes; order Mycobacteriales; family Micromonosporaceae; genus WHSM01. The sequence goes on along the minus strand of JBOGDE010000095.1, from coordinate 13,233 downwards.
TCGCTGCGGCACATCACCGCACAGGTGGTCGACGACGCCAAGGGTCACACCCTGGCCTCGGCGTCCTCGCTGGACACCGCGATCCGTGGCGGCGAGGGCAAGAAGAGCGACCTGGCCCGCAAGGTCGGGGAGCTGGTCGCCGAGCGGGCGAAGTCCGCCGGTGTCACCGAGGTGGTGTTCGACCGTGGCGGTAACCGCTACCACGGCCGGATCGCCGCGCTCGCCGACGCGGCCCGGGAAGCCGGGTTGAAGTTCTGATGCAGGTCATAGCAGGGAGAGAGGTAAGCGCCTGATGGCAGGTCCGCAGCGCCGTGGCGGCTCTGGTGGCTCCGAAGGGGGTCGCCGGGACCGTCGTGATGGCGGCCGCGGCGGCGCGGCCGCGGATAAGACGCCACACCTCGAGCGCGTCGTCACGATCAACCGGGTAGCCAAGGTCGTCAAGGGTGGCCGTCGGTTCAGCTTCACCGCGCTGGTCGTGGTGGGCGACGGCAACGGCACCGTCGGCGTCGGCTACGGCAAGGCCAAGGAGGTGCCCGCGGCGATCGCCAAGGGCGTCGAAGAGGCCAAGAAGCACTTCTTCAAGGTGCCCCGCATCGCCGCCACCATCACCCACCCGGTGATCGGTGAGGACGCGGCCGGTGTGGTGCTCCTGAAGCCGGCCAGCCCCGGTACCGGCGTCATCGCCGGCGGACCGGTGCGTGCCGTGCTGGAGTGCGCCGGGATCCACGACGTGCTCTCCAAGAGCCTCGGTTCGTCCAACCCGATCAACATCGTGCACGCCACCGTGGCGGCGCTGAAGGCGCTCGAAACACCGGAGCAGGTCGCGATCCGTCGCGGGCTCCCGGTCGAGGACGTCGCGCCGGCCGCCATGCTGCGGGCCCGTGCAGAGGCGGGGGCCTGACGAATGGTACGGCTCAAGGTGACCCAGGTCCGGTCCGTGATCGGCACCAAGCAGAACCAGCGGGACACGCTGCGTACGCTCGGGTTGAAGCGGATCAACGACGTCGTCGTGAAGGAAGACCGTCCCGAGATCCGTGGCATGGTCTCGACCGTGAACCACCTCGTGAAGGTCGAGGAGGTGGAGTAAGAATGGCTATCAAGATCCATCACCTGCGCCCCGCCCCGGGTGCCAACCAGAGCAAGACTCGGGTCGGCCGTGGTGAGGGCAGCAAGGGCAAGACCGCCGGCCGCGGTACCAAGGGCACCAAGGCCCGCAAGAACGTCCCCGCGGCGTTCGAGGGTGGTCAGATGCCGATCCACATGCGGCTACCGAAGCTGAAGGGCTTCCGCAACCGCTTCCGGGTCTCGTACCAGGTGGTCAACCTGGAGCGGCTCGCCGAGCTGTTCCCGGAGGGCGGCCAGGTGGGCCCGCTGGAGCTGGCGCGCGCCGGCGCGGTCCGCAAGGGCCAGCCGGTGAAGGTGCTCGGGCAGGGCGACCTCGGTGGGGTCGCGCTGCAGGTCGCCGCCCACGCGTTCAGCACCACCGCCAAGGAGAAGATCGCCGCCGCGGGAGGTTCCGTGACGGTGATCGGCGGGTCGCCGGAGACTCCGGCCGACTCGTCCGACGACAGCTGAATATCGACGTACGCCGTCGCGGCCGGGTGACCACGTCGCCGGGCCGCGGCGGAACCGTCAGGACCGAGGCGTCGACAGTCGCCGAAGTCCTGACACCCACGTACGCTGGCAACCTCACTACCCATGCGGGCTGTTAGAGTCGCACCCGCCCCTTAACCGCCAGGCCGGTCCAAGGTCGGACCGACATTGTTCGCCACGCGCAGGAGGATCAGTTGCTCCAGGCCTTCATCAGTGCGTTCAAGACGCCTGACCTGCGCAAGAAGCTGCTGTTCACGCTGTTCATCATCGCCATCTACCGGTTCGGCGCGACGCTGCCCAGCCCAGGTGTCTCGTACACCAACGTGCAGAGCTGTCTGCGCGAGATGGGCAACGCCAAGGACGGCGCGGCAGACGTCTTCACGCTGCTGAACCTGTTCTCCGGCGGGGCGTTGCTGCAGCTGTCGGTGTTCGCGCTCGGCATCATGCCGTACATCACCGCGAGCATCATCCTGCAGCTGCTCGTCGTGGTGATTCCGCGGCTGGAGCAGCTGCGTAAGGAAGGCCAGTCCGGCCAGGCGAAGATCACGCAGTACACGCGGTACCTGACGCTGGGGCTCGCGATCCTGCAGTCCTCCGGCTTCATCGCGCTGGCGCGCTCGGGGCAGCTGTTCGGCGGGCAGTGTGACAACTACCCGATCGTCCCGGAGAACGACCTACTCCCCAACTGGGCCACCATCGGCGCGCTGGTGATCACGATGACCGCCGGCACCGGGGTGATCATGTGGCTGGGCGAGCTGATCACCGACCGTGGTATCGGCAACGGCATGTCGGTGCTGATCTTCAGCTCGATCGCCGCCCGGCTCCCCTCCGAGGGCCTGTCGATCTTCGAGAAGAGCAAGGTGACCTTCGCGGCCACCGTCGGCATCGGTGTCGTGGTGATCTGCCTGGTGATCTTCATCGAGCAGGCACAACGACGGGTCCCGGTGCAGTACGCCAAGCGGATGGTGGGCCGCAAGATGTACGGCGGCACCTCGACGTACATCCCGCTCAAGGTGAACCAGGCCGGTGTCATCCCGGTGATCTTCGCGTCGTCGCTGCTCTACCTGCCTGCGCTGGCCACCCAGCTCGCGGGTGCGGACGCGAAGAGCGTGTGGGTCGACTGGATCAACAACTACCTGGTGCAGCCCGACAGCTGGGTCTACATCCTGACGTACTTCCTGCTGATCATCTTCTTCACGTACTTCTACGTGGCGATCACGTTCAACCCGAACGACGTCGCAGACAACATGAAGAAGTACGGCGGTTTCGTACCGGGCATCCGCCCCGGCAAGCCGACCGCGGAGTACCTGGACCGGATCCTGAGCCGGATCACCCTGCCGGGCTCGCTCTACCTGGGCATCATCGCCATCCTGCCGAACCTGTTCATCGGGCTCTCCGGTGGCAGCCAGGTGCTGCAGAACTTCCCGTTCGGTGGTACCGCGGTGCTGATCATGGTCGGTGTGGGTCTGGAGACGGTGAAGCAGATCGAGAGCCAGCTGATGCAGCGCAATTACGAAGGGTTCCTGCGCTGATCGCGCGCGGTGGGGTGGTCGGATGAGGTTGGTGCTGGTAGGTCCTCCAGGGGCAGGTAAAGGGACCCAGGCTGAGTTCATCGCGGCGCACCTGGCGGCTCCCAAGATCTCGACGGGGGACATCTTCCGGGCCAACGTCGCCGAGGGCACCCCGCTGGGTCGGGAAGCCAAGCGCTACATGGACGCCGGGCAGCTGGTGCCCGACGAGGTCACCATCAACATGGTGCGGGAGCGGTTGGCCGAGCCCGACGCCTCGGACGGCTTCCTGCTCGACGGTTTCCCGCGTACGGTGCCGCAGGCCAATGCCCTCGACAAGCTGCTCGCCGACCTCGGCACCGGGCTCGACGTCGTACTGGAGCTGGTGGTCGACGACGACGAGGTGATCCGGCGGCTCTCGGGTCGTCGTACCTGCCGCGGGTGCGGCAAGGTGTGGCACGTCGAGTTCGACCCGTCGACCGCCGCCGACATCTGCGACCGGTGTGGCGGCGAGCTGTTCCAGCGTGACGACGACAAGCCCGACACCATCGCCGAGCGGCTGCGGGTCTACGCCCGCGACACCGCGCCGCTGATCCAGTACTACGGGGCGCAGAGCAAGCTGGTCGGGATCGACGCCACCGGGCCGGTCGAGGACATCACGCTGCGCGCGATCGACGCTCTGCGGTCCTACAACGGATGAGCGAGCTTGCGAGCGAATCATTGGCATTGTGTGTGCGCGAAGCGCCGCCCGAGCGAAGCGAGGGTGTGCGATGAGTGTGTTGCGCCGCGACCGGATCCAGGTCAAGACCGCTGACCAGCTCGGACTGATGCGCGAGGCCGGGCTGGTGGTGGCGCGTACTCTGCAGCTGCTGCGGGAGGCCGCCAAGCCCGGCATTTCCACCGGGGAGCTGGATGCGCTGGCCGAGGAGGCGATCCGCTCCGAGGGCGCCACCCCGAGCTTCAGGGGTTACCAGGGCTTCCCGGCGACGATCTGCGCCTCGGTGAACGACCGGGTGGTGCACGCGATCCCGTCCCGTACCGAGGTGCTGCGCGAGGGCGACCTGATCTCGATCGACTGCGGCGCGATCCTCGACGGCTGGCACGGCGACTCGGCGATCACCGTACCGGTGGGTGAGGTGTCGCCGAAGCTGCTGGAGATGATCGCGGTCGCCGAGGACTCGATGTGGGCCGGGATCGCCGTGGCCCGACCCGGGGGCCGGCTCACCGACATCTCGCACGCCATCGAGACCTCGGTACGGCGCGCCGGGCCGTACGGCATCGTGGAGGGCTTCGGCGGCCACGGCATCGGTACCGAGATGCACCAGGAGCCGCACATCCACAACCACGGCCGCCCCGGTAAGGGGCCCCGGATGAAGCCCGGGATGGCGTTCGCCATCGAGCCGATGATCACCTGGGGTTCGCCCGAGGTGGTCGAGTTGGACGACGGCTGGACCGTGGTGACCCTCGACGAGTCGGTGTCGGTGCACGTCGAGCATTCGATGGCGATCTGCGACGACGGGCTGTGGGTGCTCACGGCGTTCGACGGTGGCCGGGCTCGGCTCGGCGACCTGATCACCGCGCGCCAGCCCTGAGCGGACCGTCCTTCTCACCGCCGCTAGAGGGTCGCGGCGGGAGCCCGCCGCTGTGGCGCTGGTGGTCCACCGGTCGATGGATACCCGCGTCGACGGTCGGTTCGATGGCGGTCGATCGGGCTCCGTGTCAGATTGGAGTCAGCCTCAGTGACAGGAGAGCCGCGATGGAGCAGTCAGAGCTGCGGGCCGGTGACGCCGACCGCCAGAAGGTGGCCGACACGCTGAAGCAGGCCGTCGACGAGGGCCGGATCGGCATCGACGAGTACGACGAGCGGCTGGGCGCGGCGTACGCGGCGAAGACGTACGGCGAGCTGGCCGCCATCACCGCGGATCTGCCTGCTCCGGCGCCGCCGGCGCGCTCGCAGCTGGCCACCACCGAGGACGACGCGACCTCGCGGCGCCCGGGTCGGCACCCGGGTCGGCGGCACGGCTGGGGGCACGGCTGGGGGCGCTGGTCGATGTGGCGTCCGTGGGCGGCGGTGGCGCTGATAACCACCGGGATCTGGTTCATCTCCGGGGTCACCTCGGGCTTCGACAACTTCTGGCCGATCTGGGTGATCGTGCCGTGGGGCCTGGTGCTGCTGGTCTGCTCCGTCGGGCTCATCGGCGGTCGCCGCCGCTGACGCGGCTAGCGGCCTTGGGCCGGTGACCGGTCCGGGTCAGCGGTACGACTTCGACAACTGGGACGGCTACCGGGTGCAGCGGCGCCGGTTGATGGAGTTCTTCGGCTCCGGGCGTACCAGCAATCCCGTGGTACTGACCGGGGACCGGCACAAGACCTGGGTGTGTGACCTGAAGCCGGACTTCGACGACGAGTCCTCCCCGGTGGTGGGCGCCGAGATCACCGGCACCTCGGTCAGCTCCGGCGGCGACGAGGACCAGGCCCGGTTCCACGAGATCTACGACCCGATCATGGCGGAGAGCCCGCACTGGAAGTACATCGACGCCCGGCGGGGCTACCTGTTGTGCGAGCTCACCGGTGCCCAGATCCTGACCAGCCTGCGTACGGTGAGCACGGTGCGTTCGCGCGAGGCGACCGTGAGCACCCCGGCGCGATTCCTGGTGGAGAGCGGCCGCCCCGGGATTCAGGTGGTGTGAGGGCCGGGTTGGTGTTCGGTACGGAACGGGCGTACACTGGCTCGTCGGCGCGACGCGTCTGTTCCACTGTGCCTGCTCGGCGCTTCGGTAGGTAGTGGACGCGGCTGGACGTGTGAGCCCGATAGTAGATCCGACACGAGTCACGGTTAGCGGAGGACATGCCGAAAAAAGACGGCGCCATTGAAATTGAAGGGCGTGTGATCGAGCCCCTTCCGAACGCGATGTTCCGGGTGGAGCTCACCAACAAGCACGTCGTTCTGGCACACATCAGTGGGAAGATGCGGCAGCACTACATCCGTATCCTTCCGGAAGACCGGGTAGTCGTGGAGCTTTCGCCCTACGACCTGTCCCGGGGTCGCATCGTCTACCGCTACAAGTGACGCACGTCGGACAGACCCGTGTCCGTCTTCTTCGTACGAGCCCAGCGGCTTGGTGAGCAGATTGTTCTGCCCACTGTGCGCTGTGCCTGTGGCGAGGCGCTGTGCATCATGCGAGAGGGAGTTAGGCAGCAGCCGTGAAGGTCAAGCCGAGCGTCAAGAAGATCTGCAACAAGTGCCGTGTGATCCGGCGTAACCGCCGGGTCATGGTGATCTGCGAGGACCCGCGCCACAAGCAGCGTCAGGGTTAAGCAGGCCCCACGGCCAGTCGCAGCGACAACTGGAAAGCTCGTCCCACCGGGAAACCGGTGACCCCCGGTCGGAGGCCGGGGCCCGCGTAAGGGCACGCGGGAGGGGACGGGCGCAGACCTCCGACAAGCAATTGAGGAGTACGCCCGCACATGGCACGTCTCGTCGGCGTCGACCTCCCCCGCGAGAAGCGGATGGAGATCGCGCTCACCTACATCTTCGGCATCGGCCGGACCCGCGCTCTGGAGAGCTGCGCGGCCGCCAGTGTCGACCCCAACAAGCGCGCCAAGGACCTCACCGACGAGGAGCTGGTCAAGCTCCGCGACTGGATCGAGGGCACCTACAAGGTCGAGGGTGACCTGCGCCGCGAGGTCACCGCGGACATCCGCCGCAAGATCGAGATCGGCTGCTACCAGGGCATCCGGCACCGCCGCGGCCTGCCGGTACGTGGTCAGCGGACCCGTACCAACGCCCGGGGCCGCAAGGGCCCGCGCCGCACGGTGGCCGGCAAGAAGAAGGCCGGCAAGAAGTAACCCCAGTCAGCAGCCGCGTACAGCTTTAACAAGGAGCGCATACAGCTATGCCGCCTAAGGCACGCACCGGAGTCAAGAAAGTCCGGCGCAAAGAGAAGAAGAACATCGCCCACGGGCACGCACACATCAAGAGCACGTTCAACAACACGATCGTGTCGATCACCGACCCGACCGGCAACGTGATCGCGTGGGCGTCGTCCGGCCAGGTGGGTTTCAAGGGCTCGCGCAAGTCGACCCCGTTCGCCGCGCAGCTGGCCGCCGAGGCCGCCGCGCGCCGTGCCATGGAGCACGGCATGCGCAAGGTGGACGTGTTCGTCAAGGGCCCGGGCTCCGGCCGCGAGACGGCGATCCGTTCGCTGCAGGCCGCCGGTCTGGAAGTTGGTTCGATCTCCGACGTGACGCCGCAGCCGCACAACGGCTGCCGTCCGCCGAAGCGGCGTCGGGTCTGAGGGGGAGTTAGAGAATGGCTCGTTACACAGGTGCCGACTGCCGCCTCTGCCGTCGGGAAAAGATGAAGCTCTTCCTGAAGGGCGCCAAGTGCGAGGGCCCGAAGTGCCCGATCGAGCAGCGCCCGTACCCGCCCGGCCAGCACGGCCGTGGACGGCTCAAGGAGACCGAGTACCTGCTGCAGCTGCGTGAGAAGCAGAAGGCCCGCCGGGTGTACGGCGTGCTGGAGAAGCAGTTCCGCCGGTACTACGAGGAAGCCAACCGCAAGGGCGGCAAGACCGGTGAGACCCTGCTGCAGATTCTCGAGTCGCGGCTGGACAACGTGGTCTACCGGGCCGGCTTCGCCAAGTCCCGGGACATGGCCCGCCAGCTGGTCAAGCACGGCCACTTCCTGGTCAACGGCAAGAAGGTGGACATCCCGTCGTACCGGGTCTCCGGCCACGACATCGTCGAGGTGCGCGCGAAGTCGCGTGAGATGACGCCGTTCGTGGTGGCCCACGCCGAGGTCGGCAGCAAGACCGTACCGGCGTGGCTGGAGGTCATCCCCGGCAAGATGAAGGTCCTGGTCCACTCGCTCCCCGCCCGGCAGGTCATCGACACGCAGGTGCAGGAGCAGCTGATCGTCGAGCTCTACTCGAAGTAGGAGCTCGGATCGGGCGCTGCCCCGAGGGCACCTCCCGCGTCCCCGGGGCTTACCGCCCGAACTTCGTTGCGGCGTCAAATAGCGGGCGCCCCGACACACTGGAGGAACAGTGCTCATCACTCAACGGCCCAGCCTGTCCGAAGAGCAGCTCAGCGACACCAGGTCGCGGTTCACCATCGAGCCGCTCGAGCCGGGCTTCGGTTACACCCTCGGCAACTCGCTGCGGCGTACGCTGCTCAGCTCGATTCCGGGCGCGGCGGTCACCAGCATCAAGATCGACGGCGTACTGCACGAGTTCACCACGATCCCCGGCGTCAAGGAGGACGTGGTCGAGCTGGTGATCAACGTCAAGGAGCTGTGCGTCAGCTCCGAGCACGACGAGCCGGTCACCATGTACCTGCGCAAGCAGGGCCCGGGCGAGGTCACCGCGGGCGACATCCAGCCCCCGGCCGGCGTCAGCGTGCACAACCCGGACCTGCTACTGGCCACCCTCAACGGCAAGGGCCGGGTGGACATGGAGCTGGTGGTCGAGCGTGGCCGCGGCTACGTCACCGCCGCCCAGAACAAGCAGGCCGGCCAGGAGATCGGCCGGGTTCCGGTCGACTCCATCTACACCCCGGTCGTCAAGGTCCACTACAAGGTCGAGGCGACCCGTGTGGAGCAGCGCACCGACTTCGACAAGCTGATCGTCGACGTGGAGACCAAGGCCTCCATCAGCCCGCGTACCGCCCTGGCGTCGGCCGGCTCCACGCTGGTCGAGCTGTTCGGGCTGTGCCGCGAGCTGGACGAGACCGCCGAGGGCATCGACATCGGCCCGTCGCCGCAGGACGCCCAGCTGGCCGCCGATCTGGCGCTGCCGATCGAAGAGCTGGACCTCACCGTACGGTCGTACAACTGCCTGAAGCGTGAGGGCATCAACAGCGTGGGCGAGCTGATCAGCCGCAACGAGGCCGACCTGCTCGACATAAGGAATTTCGGTCAGAAGTCCATCGACGAGGTCAAGATGAAGCTCGCCGGTATGGGCCTGGCGTTGAAGGATTCCTCGCCGGTGTTCGACCCCGCGAACGTCGTCGACAGCTTCGCTGACGGCGACTACGACGGCGGCGAGTTCCGCGAGACCGAAGAGCTGTAAGCGCGACGCCGGCGCCGTCGTAAAGGCGGCGCCGGCTCCGAATTGACGAGAACGCTACGTAGGAGCACCAACGATGCCCCAGCCCAGTAAGGGACCACGCCTCGGCGGCAGCCCCGCTCACGAGCGGCTGATGCTGGCCAACCTCGCCCAGTCGCTGTTCCGCCACGGCAAGATCCGTACCACGGAGGCGAAGGCGCGCAGGCTGCGGCCGTTCGCCGACCGGCTGGTCACCTTCGCCAAGCGGGGTGACCTCTCCTCCCGCCGTCGCGCCATCGCGGTACTGCGGGACAAGGAAGTGGTGTACACGCTGTTCGAGGAGATCGCGCCGCGCTTCGCCAACCGGCCGGGTGGCTACACCCGTACCGTCAAGATCGGGCCGCGCAAGGGCGACAACGCCCCGATGGCGGTGATCGAGCTGGTCGAAGAGCTGGTCGTCGCCGAGGAGCAGCCCAAGCGCAAGAAGGCCGCTCGCAAGGCCATCAAGGATGACGCGGTGGCCGCGCTCGCCGGCGAGACCGACGAGGAGACCCCCACGGCGTCCGCGCCGGTGGAGGCCGAGACGGTCGGGGTCGACGTGGAGCCGCCGTACGGCGAGGGCAGCCACGCCCCGCTGGACGACGACTCGCAGCCCGAGGGCTACCCGGTCAAGGGCAACGAGGACTCGAAGCTCTACCACACCCCGGACAGCCCGTTCTACGGTCGTACCGTCGCCGAGGTCTGGTTCGCCACTCCGGAGCACGCCGAAGCGGCCGGCTTCGAGCTTCCGCCGTCGCTGCGGGACAAGGCCGAGGCCGAGGGCGACGACGCCGAGTAGGTCGGTTGGATCACGCACTGTCCGAGCCCGCCGGGGACATCCCCGGCGGGCTCGTGCGCGCCGGCGGTGTCCTGCCTGGCGGTGAAGCGACCGTCCCGGCTGGCGGCGGCCTGGTACGGGTGCGGCTCGATGTGGCGTACGACGGCACGGACTTCTCCGGGTGGGCGGTCCAGCCGGGCCAGCGCACCGTGGCAGGGGTCCTCGCCGCGGCGCTGACCACGCTGTTCGGTACGCCGAGCGGACTGACCGTCGCCGGGCGTACCGATGCGGGGGTACACGCCACGGGTCAGGTCTGCCACGTCGACGTGCCCGCGCTGGCCTGGGCCGAACCGGAAGACCAGGTGGTACGGCGGCTTGCCGGACTGCTGCCGCCCGACGTACGGGTCAGTGCCGTGACGGCGGTGCCGGACGAGTTCGACGCCCGGTTCGCCGCGCTGCGCCGGCGGTACGCGTACCGGGTCGGCGACGCGCCCTGGGGGGTGACGCCACTGCGGCGCCGCGACACCCTGCCGTGGCCGTGGTCGCTGGATCCGGAGCCGATGAACGCGGCGGCGCAGCAGATGGTCGGGCAGCACGACTTCGCGGCGTACTGCCGGCGCAAGGAGCACGGCACCACGATCCGCACCGTGCAGCGGCTGGACTGGCGGCGGGACCCCGACGGCACCCTGGTGGCGACGGTCGAGGCCGACGCGTTCTGCCAGGCGATGGTACGCAGCCTGGTCGGCGCGCTGCTGCCGGTCGGTGACGGGCGGCGCCCCGTGGACTGGCCCGGGTCGCTGCTGGCGCGCCGCGAGCGGGCCAACGAGGTGGTGGTCGCCCCCGCGTACGGCCTGACTCTGATCGGCGTGGACTACCCACCGCCCGAGCGGTACGCCTCCCGCACCGCCCAGGCCCGTAACCGCCGGGACTCCTGATCGGGGCCACCCGGCCGGCGGTGGGTGTCAGTCGTTGACGGTGCCGGTGCGTTCGGCGAGCTTGGTGGCGAGGTGGCTGATCAGCACGTCACTGGCCATGGTCTGGATCGCCTTGTCCTCCAGGGAGATCTGCTTTCCGTCGCCCCGGCAGATGATCACGTACACCATGTAGTGGCCGCGCTCTTCCCAGTACAGGGCGAGCGACGCCTTGTTGATCTTCGCGGAGGCGCCGGGGCCCTCCAGCCCGTTGAAGGAGCCCTTGTCCTTCTTGATCACCGGATCGATGGTGGCGCTGTGACCCTTGCTCTTGAGGTTGAAGACGCCAGCGGTCGCGCCGTACTTGCCGTCGGAGGAGTTGATCGCCGCGCGTACCACCTGATTGCAGCCGAGCTTCTTGAGCGGAGCTGGCAGATCACCGGTGACCGCCTTGGCGCAGTCCTTCAACTCCTCGGTCTTCACCACCTGGTAGCTGCGGCTCTTGCCGGTGCTGTCGTCCTCGATGGTGACGGTCTTGCTGCCGAACAGCTCCTTGACCGTCAACGGCGTGGGGTCGGTGGCCCGCGAGCCGATGTCGATCGGGCTCTTGGAGGGGCTCGGTGACGCGGACGGGGCGGCGCTCTTGGAGGGCGCGGCACTCTTCGACGGGTCGGCGCTGGGGGAGCCGTCGTCTTTGAAGATGAAGTAGCCGAAGACGCTGCAGCCCGCGATCACCACGACCACGCCGAGCACCGCCAGGGTGGTCAACCAGAACCGCGAGCCGCCCTTCGGCGGCGGGGGCGGCGGGCCGAAGCCGGGCGGCTCGGCGAACTGCGCGCCACCGAATCCCGGGGCGGGCGGCGGGGGCGGCGGGCCGTAGCCCGGCTGGCCTTGGCTCCCAGGCGGGCCGTAGCCGGGCTGGCCCTGGCTCCCAGGCGGGCCGTAGCCGGGCTGGCCCTGGCTCCCGGGCGGGCCGTAGCCGGGCTGGCCCTGGGCACCCGGCGGGCCGTAGCCCCCGGGGTCGGGCTGTCCGTAGCTGGGCTGGCCGTATCCGCCCTGGGGCTGGCCGTACCCGCCGTACGGGTTGTCCTGGGGTCCGGTGGGTGGGGTGGCTCCGTAGCCTGGCCCCTGGGGCGGCACGTCGCCGCCGTAACCCTGACCGTACGGCTGGCCTGGGAACGTCATGCGGCACAGACTACAGCCGCCGGTTCAGGGTCGAATGCCCCCGGTGGGCGGGCTGTGAGGCCGTACCCGGACAATTTCGGGGTGAGTTCAACGCAGCCGCAAGGGGCGGACGGGCACTACTTCAGTGAGTCGCCCGAAACGCCTGAGAAGCCCCGGTATGTGGAGTTCACTGTGGCCGGTCGCTGGCTGCGGCTGCACTCCGCGGCAGGGGTGTTCTCCGGTGACCGGCTGGATCCGGGCACCGCGGTGCTGCTGCGAAAGGCGCCGCTGCCCACCGGGCCCGGTGACTATCTCGATCTCGGCGCCGGCTACGGCCCGATCGCCTGCGCCCTCGCCACCCAGACCCCGACCGGCCGGGTGTACGCGGTCGACGTCAACACCCGCGCGCTGCGGTTGGTACGCCGCAACGCCGACGAGCTGGGGCTGGCGGACCGGCTGACCGCCGCGACCCCGGAGCAGCTGCCCGCCGACCTGCGCTTCGACCAGATCTGGAGCAACCCGCCGATCCGGATCGGCAAGCCCGCGCTGCGCCAGCTGCTCGCCACCTGGCTGCCGCGGCTGAAACCGGACGGGGTGGCGTGGCTGGTGGTGGCCCGCAACCTGGGCGGGGACTCGCTCGCCGACTGGCTCACCGGCGAAGGCTGGCGGGTGCAGCGGCACGCCAGCCAGAAGGGCTACCGGATCTTCGCGGTGCGCCCTGCCGAGGTGCCCGGCCACATCAGGTAGTCCCGCGTCGCGCGGCCCCGGCTCCGTGGCGCCCGGCGCCGGCCGCGTCAGGTAATTGCCGCGACGTACGGTCCGCGCGCACCGGAGAATGAGCAACTGTGGGGTACGTCGACGTAGCGGGAGTCCGGCATCAGCTGCCGGACGGGCGGGTGCTGTTCGAAGACGTCTCGTTCCGGGTGGGCGAGGCCGCCAAGGTGGCGCTGATCGGCGCCAACGGCACCGGCAAGACCACGTTGCTGCGGATGGTCGGCGGCGACCTCACCCCGCAGGCCGGCGCGATCGCCCGCAGCGGCGGGCTCGGCGTGATGCGGCAACTGCTCGCCACCGGCGAATCCGCCGACCTGGCGTCGGTCGCGCTGTCGCTGTCCCCGCCCGCGGTCCGGGTCGCCGGGCAGCGCCTGTCCACCGCCGAGGCCGCGATGCGCGCCGCCGAGAGTCGCGGCCGG
>JBOGDE010000094.1:0-17194 GCA_050701695.1 Micromonosporaceae bacterium | reverse complement strand
CGGCCGGCGGATGACGGTCGACCACTCGAAGCCGGTCACCCTCGATCGTGATCCGCTCGCCGAGGATCAGCTCGCCCAGCAGCGCACCAGCGAGCCCTAGCGCGAACACCTTCGGCGCAAGCTTAGGCCGGCCGGTGCGATCGTTCACGGCCAGGAAGAAGTAGTCGTCCGCTAGGAGCACCCTAAATGGACCTCTCCGCGTGGGTGCTGGCGAAGTGGTCAAGCTCGCGGCGCCAGTACCGGGCCGAATCTGCCAGCGCGGCGCGCACCCCGGCCAGATCCCGGTTGACCACCCAGCCGCGTATCGTCGTGCTGAACCGCAGCTCCGGCCTCGCCTTGCTCGTCTCGACCAGGTAGACCGCGAGCATGTCCCGCACCTCGTCGGCAAGCCCAAGCCGGTGATGCCGGCTGCTACCCATCCTGAGACGGCATAGTGCCTCGTACAGCACCGCTTGTACCTCGGCGTAGCACGGCAGCCGGCTCACCGCCTCAGACGCTATGTTCGCAGCGCACGCAAGCACATCCGGCCCACTCGGCCCGAACACCATATGCGGCGTTAGGACTTCGATACCCTCCGGCGCGGGCGCGATCTTGGAGGTAGCGGCCGTTCCTATAGGACACATTTCGGCGGACTCACCTGGCGACGGCTGCTGGCGCCATCTGTCGAGGACCAGCGAGCAGCAGAAACCGCGCCTTCGCCCCGGTGCTGGTGGACCCACGGGAACGACATCGTGTTCGCCCTCCTTACCTCGCTGCTGCCTGCACCATGCGTTGGTTTTCCATTTGCTGTGATCGACTGTTTCCGCAGCGGTGCCCGAGTTGCAGCTCACGGCGGGGGTCAACGATGGACCCCCTACGGTGGTTCGTGGCTCGGGGACGGCTGGGGCGACTTACGACCGGCAAGGTTGTCTCCCTGGCGGCCCGAGTTGACATGAGTCGCGTAGAAACGCCGGAACGATCCATGCCCGTCGCTTATGCTGTTGATTTGCGACTGGGTAACCGTGGCGCTACGCTTCGGCGTACACGGGACGCGACAACAAACAGCGCGACGAGGATGGCATGGCACCCCCGCGGCAGGTAGACCCCCAGTGGTGGCGCAGCGGCACACTCGATGGGCGCCCCATGCACGAGATCCTCCGCGAACGCGATATCACCGGTCTCTTCCGCTTCTTGAAGACTCGCGGGTGGAGCCGGGCGGTGATCGCCTCAGCCGCCGGACTGAGCGAGACCCGGGTGCGGGCGATCTGCCTAGGTACACAGCAGGTGAGTTCGTACGAGGTGCTGGAACGCATCGCTGCAGGCTTCGATATCGATCGTGGGTTACTCGGCCTCGCCTACGCCGACGCCGCGGTGGCCGCGTTGCCGGCCGTAGCCGGCGAGCCGCGCCTACCGGACCCGAGCGCGTACGCCGACTTCACCGGCACGCTGGCGGCGCTCGCCGTCGGGTCGCCACCGCATGACTTGGACCGGATGCTGCCGCCGCCTCCGCCGCCCGCCACGAACGTGCCTCGGCAGGTCACTGCGGCCAACATTCACGTGCTGCGTGAGATGAGTGAGCGGCATCGCCGGTTCGATGCCAACCTCGGGGGCGGAGCGTGCCGCGAGTCGGCCGTGGCCTACCTGCGGTGGGCTCACGGCATGCTGGGTAGCCGCTTCGACAGCGAGCATACGGAGCGGGAGCTGAAGGCCGCGCTGTCGGACATGTACCAGGTAGCCGGGTGGGCGTGCCATGATCTCGGCGATCACGCAGAGGCGCGTAGGTACCTGACCGCAGGTCTGGCTCTGGCGCGCGAAATCGATGACCTCGTACTGATCGCGGGAGCGTTCTACCGGCTCGGCCGGGTCTCCATCCATCAGCAGCGCGCGCGGGAGGCCCTCACGCTGTGGCAGCTTGGGCAGATCGTCGCGCAGGACTCCGGCTGTCTCGCCGCCGTGGCCGTGCTGCACGCCAACGAGGCTTGGGCGTACGCCATGCTCGGTGCCGACGAGCGGGTAGCCGACGCGCTCGCGCGGGCCGAGGGCGAGCGCGGGCGCGTGGACACTGCTGAGGTGCCGTCGTGGGCAGAGTTCTTCCTCGCTCCGGCAGATATCGACGGGATCGCCTCCGTGATCTACAACAGCCTCGCCGCCCATGAGGAGCATCGGAGCAGATACACGCCGGTCGCGATCGACCGCGCTGCAGCCGCGTTCGCCCACCGCCGGCCTGGTGAGGATCGCAGCCGCGCCTTCGACGCGATCTCGCTGGCAGGCGGATACCTGCTCGACGGCCAGCTGGAGCAGGCGGAGAGCAACGGGCACCTGGCGGTGGACCTCACTAGGCAGCTCGCGTCGGTGCGTGCGGTCGACCGGCTGGGGGCGGTCGCCGAGCTGGCCACGCCGTACGCGGAGCGGAGCGGCATCGCCGCCGTGGTCGAACGCATCAGCGAGCTCTCGTCGGAGTAGCTCACCGCCGGATAGCCTGATCAGCGGTGGGTACGAGACTGAGTGACGAGGAGCGGTGCCGGCTGGAGGCCGGCCTGGCCGCGGTGTGCCGGTCCGCCGACCTGGACACGTCCGGCGCCGAGCTGGTGCGCTTCACGATGAACGCGGTATACCGGCTGCCGTCGGCTGGTGTCGTGGTCCGGATGAGGACCGGCCCGCACGCCACTGCGCAGGTGACCCGCGTCGCGCAGGTGGCGGCCGCGCTCGCGAAGCTAGACCTGCCGGTGGTCCGGCTCGCGCCAGGCGTGCCACAGCCGGTGCACGCCGATGGCTGGTCGGCGACGGTGTGGACGTTGCTCGAACAAACTCCGGGACACCGGTTCGCCCCGGCGGACCTGGCAGGCCCGCTGCGGCGACTGCACTCCTTGGAAGACGCGCCGACCACGCTGCCGCGTTGGGACGTGCTCGGTGCGATCCGGCGTCGACTGGCCGAGACGACCGGGAAGACAGGAGCTGACCTGGCCTTTCTCGAACGCTGGGCTATCCAGACGGTTGGCACACCGCTGGACTCGGTCCTGCGCCACCTCGTTGGCCGGTGCGACCAGCTCGCAGCCGACCTGACGACCGTCGAATGGACGCTGCCGGAGGCGGCGATCCATGGCGATGCTCACGCTGCCAACCTCCTGCGTGGAGCGGACGGCGAGGTGGTCATCTGTGACCTCGACTCCACCGCACTCGGGCCGCCCGAGTGGGACCTGACTCCGGCCGCCCACGGCGCCGTTCGGTTCGGCGACGATCCCCGCAAGTACGCGCAGTTCGCCGCAGCTTATGGCCTAGATGTGACGACCTGCCCAGCCTGGGACACCTTGCGCGAGATCCGCGAGTTGCAGCTGGTCACCAGTGTTATCGCGAACCTGCCCGGCCGTCCCGAGGTGGCCGAGCAGCTCGCCCACCGGCTACGTAGCAGTCTGGCCGGAGACCGCCGCGCCCTGTGGCAGCGGTACCGATGAGCTGACACCACGTCCTTGCCGGCTCGACGTGGTGGGGGTCCATGGCGGACCCCCGCGTTGGCCTGCCCATATAACTGCTTGTGCCGGATGCTGGACGCATCGACAGTAGTGACCAAGGCTACGGGAGGTCATGATGCGTCAGGAGGAACCGGTTCCCGGGGTGGAGCCGGTTGATGTCCAGCCACCAGCTCGTCTCGTGCCTGGTTCGGCCGACGTGGTTCGAGCTTTCATCGCACCGCCACCGGGTGCTGAAGGACAACATCCGGTCCTACTCGCGGCGGGCCAGCTCGCAGCTGGCCATCGCGAGCAATGGGATGCGGAGGACGCTTGCCGCGATGCCGGCGCCGACGATCATGCCCTGGCGGCGTCCAAGCGGGCGATCGATCTGATGAACGGCGCCCGCGCCGAACTCGTGGAGGAGGTCGACGCTTGGGCAGTCGCCGCCCTACACGGGACAGCCGAAGCGGCCCTGCACACCGAAACCCTCGGACAGGTGGTAGACCGGCTGGCCGTGGCGTGGGTCCGGTCGCGGCAGCTCGCCCAGCTGGCTGGCGACACACCCAGAGAGCGCCCGATCGCTCGCGCCGCGCTCAGGCAGTTGGCGGAGCTGTGCGACGCCTACGACGACCTCGTTCGTGACCTCCGTGAGGGTCGCCGTCGGCTACCGCACTGGCGGAGCCTGAAGCGCTATGGGGCGCAGCCATGAGTACGCCACTGGTGACTGTGTCGCTCAACGGATGCGACAACGTGGGGAAGACGACGCAGCTGCGTTGGCTCGCCGCCGCGATGCCCGACGCCAGCTTGGTGGGGACGATCGACCGCTGGCATCCACGGTGGATGGAGGTGTCTGCGGGCGACTTCGCCCGTTGGTGGTTCTCCGACTCCACCACCGAGGAGCACGTGGCGCTGGTACTCGACAGCCACGCCGCCCGGCTGTGTGCGCGTAGCGCTGTGGCGCTGGAGGACCGAGGCTATCCGATGCTGGTGGCAGTTTGTGCTGCCACAGCAGCGGTGAAGGAGAATCTGTCCGAGCGGGACGCGCTAGAGCGCGTCACGCGGATGGTCACCACACGCGATGTGCTGTCGCGCCGATCGGTCCACGTGCTCCTGCGACACTCTTCAGACCCTGCACGCGAGGCAGCGCTAGCCCTACAGCGTGACGCTCAGGAGCCATCGGAGGTCTACGCAGCCTATCAACTCGCGCTCGCCAACATCCTGGAGATCCAGGTCGGGGAAGGACGCTACGACGCTGTGGTGGTGCGTGGCGATCGGCCGATTCTCGATATCCAGCGCGACATTCGCCTGGCTGTCGCCGCGAGTAGGGTCACTGTGGACCAGCTTCCCGAGGTGGTTCCGGAGCGGGTGTGGGTGCTCGGCGGGTTGTCGGAAAGTGGTAAGAGCACCGTTGGTGAGCTGCTGCGCGACGAGCATGGCGTCACCCGGCTGAAGATCGGCTACCTGCTCGACGTGGCCGCCGCGCGCGCCCGGATTAGCGACCCGTACGAGCAATGGAGCGAGCCCGAGGAGGCCGAACGCCTCGCTGAGGAGCTGCTGCGCTTCACCTCGGCGACGAAGGCGCCGCGGATCAGCCTGGAGAGCGCACACCGCTACGAAGCCACGGTGCATCTGCGGCGCGTGCTGGGCGCCGACCGTTGTCACGTTGTCTACGTCGATGCCGGCCAGTCTGAGCGTGCCGGCCGCACCGCCGAGACGACGGCGCAGCTCAACCGGCGGGACACGATCAAGACCGAGCGGGGCGCCGCTCGACTGGCCGATGCGGCGGACTGGGTGATTCGCAACAACGGAAGTCTCGCCGTGCTCAAGCTGGCGGTTGCGCGGCTCGCGGCACGTGAGGATGGCAGCGTCCAACGGCTGGAGTCGGGAAAGCCGGCGCCGCGGATCGGCCCATGGCTGCGTACGGCAGTTGACCACCTGGTTGACGACGAGGTAGTGGCCGTAGTCGCTACTGGGACCACCAGCGGCGCCGGCTGGCTGGACGGGTGGAGCGACGTCGACCTGCTCGTGGTCAGGAACACCTTGCCGGCCGCGTGGCTGCGTCAGGCTCACGAGCGCCTCGGCGCCCCGGCGGACCTCAAGGTTGGGCTGAGCTGCTTCACGACCAGCGAAGTCGAGGCGAGGCTGGTCCCGCCGCGCGTGATCCACGCACTGCGGCGGCTTCATCAGGAGCGCCAGGGCCTACTGTTCTGCCGGGCCGGCTACCGGCTCCCGTTCCCGCCGCTTCCCGTCAGCGACCATATGAGCCGCGGTGATCTCGGGCTTGCCCTGATGGTCCTACGGCGGCTTGTGAGCGTGAGCGATGTCGACGTCCGCGCGGTCTACAAGCACGTGCTCCTCGTGATGAAGATCCTGCTGCGCGCGTGCGGCACCGAGCTGGACGCCCACCACGCGGTGTGCACAGAGTTCGCCCGGAGATTCCCGGACGCGGATATCAAGCTGCCGGACCCCGACCAGCTGAAGGCAGTCATCGCATGTAGACAGCCGACCACCACATTGAGGCAGCTGATCGCTGCGGCCAGCCGGATACTCGACTTCCTGGCCGAGTTCGATAGCGCCCTACAACCCGGAACGGAGCGGCCATGACCGCACCAACGGCCGCGTACCAGGCCCGAATAGTTACCCGGCTCGGAGTCTCCGCAGGCGTGCGCAACGTCCGCGTCATCCACCAGCTCGACGGTATCGAGAACGAGGTCTACCCGAGCGATCTGCTGAGTGTCGGGCACCAGCTGTGGAGCCGGTGGCGCCGCCACGAGTCGTTCCGCGACCACGACCTGATCCTGGGACTGGACGCGGGCGGCATCCTCCCGACCGTCGCGGTGGCCTTGGCGACCGGGACACCCTACCGGCTGGCGTGGAAGCTGAACCTGGATCTACCCGACAAGCTGGTCTTCCACGAACTCCATGCGCGCCGTACGGAGGTGTTCACCTACGGCCGGCTTGGCGGGCGGCGAGTGCTCATCGTGGACGACGAGGTGACCACCGGGCGCACGCTCGCCCACCTGGTCGACGTGCTACGCCAAGCAGACGTCGATGTCGTAGGCGTGGCGTGCCTGGTCGAGGACGCCGCGGGCGGGGGCCGTAGGTTGCTGGAAAGCGTCGGGGTGGGGCTATGCGCACTGACGACCCTGTAGACCTGTGGAACATCCGCCCGGTCAGGCTCCACCGCGGCGGGCCTCTGGTCGTATCGCGCGCACAAGCCCCAATCGGCAGGCGACTGCCGTACCGCCGCAGCGCCGGCCAGGCACCACCGGCCGTGCGCCGAGACCGATGGCAGAAAGGCTGGCTCGTCAACCTCGGAGACCGCGGCCTCGGTGACGTACTCCTGGGCCTGTCGATGGTCCGTGCCCTGGCCGACGCCGCCGGTAGCCGGTTCACCGAGTTGCACTACCAGGGGCCACGTGCGACCCTGATGCGCCGCTGCACCCTACCGATGGTCACCACCGAGGCTTCTGGCCGGCACGTCGTGAGAACCCCCACTGCCTGTCCGCCCCAGTTCAACGCCGTTCCCGAGCGCCCGCCGGTCTGGCTCGACCCGCTCGATGACGACCGCGTGGAGGTGCACGCACCCCTGCCGGCCCGCTACCACCTGGAGATCGAAATGGCGGTCGGGCGACGGCTGCCCACCGAATCCGGCTACGGGCCGAGCTTTACCACGGCCGTGACTGCTGCAACCCCGTTCCACGTCGTGTTCGTATCCACGACGAGCATGCAGCAGCGTAAGGACTACAGAGCGGACCGATTCGCGGCGGTCGCGGCAGCGCTTGCTGCCGACCAGTCCGCCCCGTGGCGATGCACGCTGCTTACCCCGCCCGGCGACACCCGCCAGCACGTGCCAGGCGACGTTCCGATCGACATTCAGTCTGGCCTTGACGCGGTTGATTGCCTCGATATCTTTGCCTCAGCGGAACTCGTGATCGGCAATGACACCGGCCTGACCCACCTGGCCGCCCTCACGCGGCGCCCGGACGGCACGGGGCCGCATGTGGTCGGCATCTATGGGCGCCATGCCTACACGAAGTGGATCACCGGATCGCCGCGTCACCACGCAATAGCCACCGCGTTCTCACAGATGCTCGCCGCCGCGGACGGCTGCCCGGTACGCGACCGGCTCGATGACACCCTGTGGGTCGAGGCCGCCTCGCTCGACCAGATCGCCCCCGCCACCGTGGCGCGGTTCGCAGGCGAACAGGTGGGGTGGTGGTAGGCCATGATTCGCATCCGGCACCACCGCCGCTTCACCGCCAACCACACCCTCCACGTCGACCTCGGCCGGCGCCGGCTGTTCCTGAAGCTGAACCCCAACCCGGCCGAGGCGGAGAGCGAGGTCCACGGTTATCAGCAGCTCGTGGGCCACTACCCGGTGCCGAAGCTACATCGCCGTAGCCGGCTCGGCCGGTGGACGGTGCTGACCTACCAACGAGTCGGGACCGGCAGACCCGACGAAGGACTCCTGCTAGACGAGATCACCCGAGCCGAACTCACCGACGACACCAGCCGGCTCGATGCCTGCCTGGACGATGTACTCGCGCATTACCGGTCGACCATCACCGCCACTCTGCGCCGTTCACCGCTCTCGGCCACCGTCCAGAAGCTGTATGGCGAGCGTGCTCGTGCGGGTGGACGGCTGGACAGGTACTACGGCTCGGATGAGCCGCTGCTTGCGGTCAAAGGAAGCGATCCCGTCCGGCCCAGCGACTTGCACAGAAACCTGTTGATGGTCAACGGGCGCCCATACCGGGTGGACTACGCGGCCCTTGTTGCCTGGCTGCGGAAGCGCTTCGACCCGACCCGGCTCGAACCGGCCGCTATCACCCAGGGCGACCCAACCGACTTCAATATCGGATGGACCCCGGCCGGAGGACCGGTCTGGTTCGACTACGACACCGGTGGCCTCAACGCCGTTGCGGGCGAGTTCGCCAACTTCCTGTGGTACCAGTTCCTGCTCGGTTGCTGGCTCGTTCCCACCCACAACCCGCACGCCTTCGCCGACCACCCAGCCGGGATCACAACGCAGCAGTTCAACCGCCCCACCGTATCGCTCGAACGCGGCCACGACCGACTCGTGATCGATTACCAGCACCGACCGTCACCGGCACGACGGCGCGCGATCGCGAAGTACCACACCGAGCTGGTCCAACCGATCGCAACCCGCTTGAGCGTCACCGATCTCATGGACTGGCTCCGACCGTGGCTGGCCATGCGCATCCTGGCCGTACACCGCCTCTGCGACATGCGACCCACCGACGCCGCCCTGTCCGTCGCCTTCCTGGCTCAGGTGCTCGACGCCGAGACCACTATCGACAGCCTGTCCGGCATCGCCCCCGAGATGCCACATCGCACCCTGGAGCGGAAGCCATGAATCGGCCAGTAGCTCTCATCACCGGTGCTGGCTCCGGCATCGGGGAAGCCATCGCTCGCCAGCTCGCCCCGACCCACGACCTCCTACTCACCCACCTGGACCACGACGATGGCCTGGCCGCTGTTTCCGCCGAAACGCGTAGTCGCGGCGCGAGCGTCGAGACGATTATCGGCAACCTCGTTGCCGACGAGACCGTTGACCGCGTAGTCGAGGTGATCCGCCGGTACGGCCGCAGACTGCGCGTCCTGGTCGCCAACGCCGGTGCCTACCCACGGGTTCCCTGGAACAGGGTGACCCGCAAGCAGATCGACGACAGCCTCGCACTACACGTCGTCGCCCACCTCAGATGCGCTCAGGCGGCGTCTCCGCACATGGCCAATAACGGCAACGGCCGGATCGTCATGATCTCATCCATCCTGACCCAGGTTGCGCGCGTCGATCTCGTCCACTACATCGCCGCGAAGGGGGCGCTGGAGGCGGCAGCCCGAGCACTCGCCCGTGAACTCGGCCCGCAGGGCACCACCGTCAACACCATCCGCGCCGGCTCCATCGAGGTCCCCGCCGAGCTGTCGGTGGTGCCCGACCACGAAGCGATGGTCGCTCGCCAGCTCGCCCGCCAATGCATCCAGCGACGCGGCACGCCGGAGGACGTCGCCGCCGCCGTCGCCTACCTCGTGTCTCCGCAAGGCGGTTTCATCACCGGCCAGACCCTCAACGTCGACGGCGGCTGGCACCTGTCATGAACATCGACGGACCCCGACTGGTATGGATGCGCCATGGAACCTGCGGCGATGGGTTGCAAGAGCCCGCCATCCATGCCTGGCCCGACAGCCCGCTTACAGCGCTGGGTCGCGTCGAGGCTGCCGTGACCGCCAGGCGCTTGGAGTCCGCCGGATGGCGACCGGCGGTGGTCGTCGCCAGCCCGCTGCCGCGCACGGTAGCCACCGCAACGCTTGTCGCGTCCCATCTTGGCTCGACGCTGGGCGAGCCAGACCTGGTTTTCGCGGAATGGGCCGCGCCGTACTGCGTACGCGGCCTCGGACCAATGCAGTACCCACCGGAGTACCTCGACTGGCAGCGCAAGCGGAACAGCGACCCCGACTCCGCGTTGCCAGGCGGTGAGAGCCTCCGCGCTCTCCGGAAACGGACGGGCGCTGCCCGAGACCACGCCCGCCAGCTCGCCAATCGCTTCGGCAGGGTCCTCGTGGTGTCTCACAAGGTTCTGATCGGGAGCGTTGCCGCCCTCGATCGAGGCGTCTCCGATCCGAGTACGATGTTCGACATTGCACGCGAGTTTCCACTACTACCCGCTGGGCTGTGGCCGGTTCCGCCCGATCAGGGCCGCGCAGCCGGCCGCCAACGCATGACGACCGGTGTCGGGGAGCCTTCTACAAGCTCCAGCTCCACCTGATCGGTGCCGAGGACCTCTCGCAACGCCTTCGTCTCGCCGGGCCACTTCGCGTGCCCCACCTGGTCGAAGGCCAGCAGGCTGCCGCCGGTCAGGTATGGGCGGATCGTCTCCAACACGACGCGAGTCGGCTCGTACAAGTCCAGATCAAAGTACGCCAGGGCGATCACCGTCTGCGTATTCTCACCGAGATACCGCGGCAACGTCTCGCGCACATCACCGGCGATGGTCAGGGTCCGCTGCACGTGCCCGAGCACGTCGACTGCCTCGTGGGCCGCGACAACCTCATCGAGGTGCCGCTGATAGCCCGGCGTCACAGGTAGGCCGCCGGGACGGGCATGCCGGCTTCCCTGGTCGGCATCACTGACATCCGGGAAGCCCTGGAAGGTGTCGAAGCCGACGATGCGGCGGTGGACGTTGTAGGGCTCGTACCGGGCACGGAGAGCTGTCAGCAGGCCCAGGTGCCGGCCCCACCGGGTTCCGAACTCCATGATCACGCCCGCCGTTCCCAAGATCCGACGGTAGAGGGCGTCGAACGCCAGCACGTCACCCAGCTGTCGGCGGCCGAGATACAGCGCGAGGTTATCGACCAGCTCATCGTCGGGAATGGGCGACCGCTTCAGCAGTGAAGCCATCGTCAGTCGGGCTTTGTGCTCCTGTGGACTCTCGTGTGGCTCGGTGCGAGTCGAGCCGCCGCGCGCCGGGGCGCCCATTTTCTTCGCTAGCCTTTCCGAAAGCCGGCGGCGTCGAGCAGGGCTACGCGGTTGGCCATGACGAAGGTACGAAGCTCCGCGGGCTTGAGATCCACCTGACCAAGGTCGTCGTTGGTCAGGGTCACACGGTCAAGGTCGTAGCCGCCCCGCGCAGGATCATCGAACTCCGGTCCGGAACGCTGGGCGAGATCGACCTTGCGCAGGTGACACACGAAGAAATGCTGCACGCCTATGCCGGCCCCGGCTGGGTTGGAGACGAGGAACACCTGCTGGGCCGAGTCCACCTCCGCACCGAGTTCTTCACGAAGCTCGCGCACTAGCGCGGCCTCCACTGATGGATCATCGGGCTCCACACCTCCGCCTGGCGCGGTCCAGTACGGTGCTGTTCCAGGCTTCGTTCGCTTGATGAGCACAAGGTAACCTTGATCATCGATCACGATCGCCCGCGCGGACCGCTTCACCACCGACTCCACGAACCCCTCCTAGCGTCTAGGCCATCATGGCCGCTCGCAGCTACGGCTTGGGTCGAGCTGCGAAACCAGCCCAGCTCATCATGGCTGAGCGCGGGTCCGGACGGGAGACCACCGTGGGGGTCCACGCTGAGCAAGCCCGCAGCCCTATCCGGCGTCCCCCCGGTGAGGCGCTGGTTACCGCAACGCCTTCGCCCTCTTGTCCACTTTACGGCGGTACGCAGAGTCCTCCAGGTAGACGTGCAGCATCGCCCGTATCCGTGCAGCTGACGGAAGACCATCGTCAACGCGTAGCTGCTTCAATGCGCGGTCCTCGTCGTCCGAGAGTGGCACCATCAGTCGGCGTTCGCGGCTGGTGGTGGGTTGGGGAGCGGTTCGCGGGCCAGACTCGACCTGCACCACGGTGACTCTATGAGAGGTGTTCATGGTGTCAGCGTACATGCTGAATTATAGAATTCGCTCACGCCACGCCGACTCTGAGCACCCCATCCGGCTTCTGAGCCGCCCACGGCGATGCGTCTACCAAGTCCAGTGCTGAGTGGGCCATGGGCTTGATCGGCAGGTGATCCCGAGCGATCATCCGTGCTCATCCTGCTGTACCTGAGAGAGCGCGACCGCGCCGCTCGGGCCTACAACCCAGGCGGCGCGGTCGTCCGGCCGCTGTCAGTTCGCCGTGTCGCAGAGGTCCGCCACGGTGCGCATCCTCGCGGCGAGATCATCATGCATGAGCTGCATGGTCTCCAGCGCGTCCGCGTACCGGCCAATGGCGATGGCCCTGGCAGCCGAGGCCGCCCGATTGGCCTCGCGTCGTGACCAGGCTGGCCAGGTCTGCCGGCGGGCCTGGTCGACCGGGGTTGGATGTGCTCGCGCATCCACTCCTCGTCGGCCTCGTCGCAATCGTACGGGTCAGGGTCGGGCACCGGGTACACCGTCGCGCCTACCCAGCCGCACTCGCAGCGGGCGCGGTAGCCGATGTGCCCGTCCCAGCCGTACTGTCCGCCGAACGTGCTGGTCTCGGTGCCATCGGGCATGACCCGGGCGGCGTAGCCCTCGTGCGCGTAGGTGTCGATTTCCTCGAAGTACGGCCCGAAGTAGGTGGTTCCCATCGCTGCCTCCTACTTGCCGTTCCCGTTGACGCCGCTGGCCGCGTCGTTGTCGGTCGGTGTGGTGTCGAGTTCGGCCCGCCAGGAGCGCACCCACCGGCGGCCGGTCGAGGCGTCCACGCCGGACAGCCGGCCCAGCTCGCCACCGGACAGCGGCCGGCCCTGCTGGAGGCTGGCAAGCCACGTTTGGTGAGCATCGACGTGACCCGGACGCGCACCGGCAGGGGTGTGCAGGGCGGTACGCGGGCGGTTGCGCTGCCTACGCGGTGCGGTAGCGCCTGCATGGTCCGCCCGGTCGTCGGTGCGGGTTCGGCTCTCACGCTGGCGCGGGTCAGGCTGGGAACCCTGGTTGCCGGCGGGGGATTCGGCGGCCGGGACGACCTCGGTCACCACGCCGACCGCGCGTGCCATCCGGGCGCGGGCTTCCGCTACGTCCTCGGCGGTGGCCAGGCGGGCAAGCCGACGAAGCCGAGCGCTGGCCCGCCGGTGCGCCCGCCCACCAGCCGGAGCGGAGTGAACCCGGTCGGCGAGCACCACCATGCGGCGGATGCGCCGCTCGCGTTCGGCCTCGCTCATCGACTGCTCGTCACCGGGGCGCATGAGCCCGGCCGCCACCAGCACCGTGCGCGGGGTAATCGCCCACACCGTGGACCGGCCCCGCGCCCGGCGTTCCCGCGCGGCGATCATCTCCGGGGTATCGCTGGGACGCGGCGCGGTCAGCGTGGTCCACCACAGCCCGGCGGCCACCAGCGGCAGCACGAACCGGGCCACCGACCCCACCAGGGTGGGATCGCCGAGCGAGGCGACTGTCCCGGTGGTCAGGGCGATCACCCACACATACCGGCCGTGCGGACCCGGGGTGCCGAAGCGGCGGCGGTGCGCCTCAGCCTCGTAGCCGGCATTGACGAGCATGGCCTCGAAGACCAGGAACGCGAACACCGCGATCCCCGGGGACATGCCCAGCGCGTTGACGGTCACGTTCCACACCCCGTGCGAGGTCCACACCAGCGTCGGGACCACCGCGACCAGGGCGATCAGCCGGTTCACCGGCACCCGGCGCACCACCCGCACGACCACATAGCACGCGGCCACCACGACCAGCACCGCTACTACGGCGAGCACCAGGCCGCCGTAGGCGTCCCACAGATCGTTGACCTGCGAGACGATCCGGCCAAAGTCCAGACCCGGAAGCTCAACCCCCGGGCTGTCCTGCACGAGGATTCGCTGCGCCATCACTGGTCACCCCCCGCCGGCTGGCCAGGCTTGCGGTCCGGGTACTCGGTGGCCAGGACCGCGCGCAAGAACTCGTTGTCGCGCCGGTCGCCGGGCTGCGGGTCGAAGATGGCCAGGATCGCGCACACCTGGTCCTCGATATCGCGGGCCTCAGCGAACGTGAGCGGCACCAGACCAAACCAGACAATGATGTCGATCATGTCCTCGTGCTCGCGGATTACCGCCTGTGGGGTGCCGCTGGTCGGCGGTCCGGCGGCCGCACCTGCGGCGGTGGCCATGTCCAGCAGGACGCTGCCGAGGCGGGCCGCGTCCTCGGCCGGAATCAGGGTGGTGCCGCCCACCTCCTGGTGGTCGGCGTCCAGGCCCTGGACCTCCAGTGCGACGTACGGGCCGGCCAGCGGGTACATGGTTTGCTGGTAGAGGTGGGCGGTCACCGTCAGGTTGCGTGGCAACCCGTACGTGGTGGTGACCGTGGCCGGCCGGCCATTGTGTCCTTCGGGCACATCAGCGGCCGTGGCGACGGTGCACAGGGTAGGATCGCACCAGTCCGGGTGGTCGACCTTGACCCTCGCTGGCTGGTTGTTCTTGTGGGACATTTGGTCCTCCTGGCGATAGTTGATCTACGTATCGCCAGGCCGGAGCCGGAAAATCACATCTGGGTCACAATCCGAGTGCCGGCTTCCCGACCCCGGCCGTACCCGCGATCGCGGAGATCACCACCGGTGCCGGCGCGTCACCTGACACGTCGCCGATCAGCTGGTCCAGGGTCTTCAACGCGTCAGCGCGGCCGGTGAAGCCGGCCACGTCGCCCGGCAGCTCCCGTGGCACCTGCACCCTGGCCGGCTCAGCCGCGCCGGGCTGGGGCGCCACCGCCGGTAGGTCCAGCTCGGGATCGCGGGTCAGGATCGCCTGGTGCAGCCGCTGCAGCTCATCACCCGGCTCGATCCCCAGCTCCTCATGCAACAGTTGCCGGGCTCGCCGGTACGCCGCCAGCGCATCGGCCTGCCGGCCCGCCCGGTACAACGCCAGCATCAGAACCCGTTGCAGGCCCTCCCGGTGCGGATGCCGCCCCGCCAGCTCGGTCAGCTCCGCCACCACCTCCCCCGCCCGGCCGAGCGACAACTCGATCTCGACGCACTCCTCCACTACCTGCAGGCGCTCTTCCTCCAGCACCACCGCCGCCCGCCGTACCACCTCGCTGTCCACCCCGTCCAGCGCCGCTCCACGCCACAGCCCCAGCCCCGCCCGGTACTCGTCCCGGGCCTGCGCCTGCTGCCTGCCGGCCGCCGCGGCCCGGGCGCTATCCCGCAGCCGGCGGAACTCGACCAGGTCCACGGTCCCCGGCTCCACCCGCAGCCGGTAGCCCGCCGAATCGGTCACCACCAGCCCCGCCGGACCGCCGGCCTCCGCCAGCCGCTTGCGCAGCCGGTACACGCTGGCGTGCACCTGACCCACCGCATCCACCGGTGGACGCTCGCCCCAGATCGCGTCCACGATCCGCTGCCGACTGACGCTCTGGCCGGGATGCAGCAGCAGCACCGCCAACAGGACACGTTCCCGCCGGGGCAGCGCCACCTCCACCGACTCCACCCAGGCCCGCAACGGGCCCAGCACCTCGAACCGCATAGCCCCCCGCCAATCCGGAAACAAACCTCACTCATTGGCAGCAGTCGACAGCATACCGGGTGCACCGGACGCACCGCTGTCCGTAACGGAGTACCCCGGTGCTTAGCCAGTCCTTAGCGGTGGGTTAAGCCTGAATCCGTGGACCGGCTCTGCAGGTGATCTCTCCGGGCGAGGATGATCTTGCGGTTGGCGGTGGGGTACGGCTGCCTCGCTGGCCCTATGTCCAGTGTGTCCCATTGCTCGGCCGTCGGGTCATTGTCGCTGATGTGGTCGTGGTTGTGGGGCGGCAGTGTGCTTCGGCTAAATGACGAACACGGCTGTCCAAAGGTGTAGCCAGGCAATGGCGCGGGGCCACTGCGCGGGTAGGTGCAGCACCGGGCGGCGTTGCGGGCGGGCCAGCCGGGCGGGGAGGTTGACCAGATGGGTGCGCAGGGTGGCGCCGCGGGCGGCGGCGTAGCGAGCCGCCCCGGTCAGGGTGCCGGCGGCGCGGAGCAGGTTGTGGCAGATCGCGGCGAGGATGGCCCAGGCGGCGTTGGCGGGAAACCAGCCGGAGGGCTGGTGGGCCCACGGCCCGTCGATCAGGTCGGACCAGACGGTCTCGCAGATGGCATGCTGGCGGTGGGTGATGTCGGCCTGGGTGACCGGTTCGGTGGTGTTGGTGAAAAACGGGTGGTATCGCCAGACCGGGAACAGCGGGTCCTGGGTGTTGGCGTCGCGCACCCGGCGCACCACCAGCCGGCCGGTGGTTTCATACCGGGTGCCGGCGAAGGCGGTGTACTCGACCTCGGCGACCTGGGCGTCGGAGATCAACTGCCCGGTGTCGGGGTCGAGGACGGCGCCGGGGTAGCGCACCGGCGTGTACGCCTCATCTGGGATCGACGCGATGGAGGCGTCGACGGTGGCGTTGCGGGCAATCGCGAACGAGAACCTCGCGCCGGCTTTCACGGCCGCGGCGACCGTCTTGCCACCGCAGTAGGCGGAGTCGCCGCGCACCAGAATGGTCGCCGGGTCCGCGCCGGCGGCGATGGCGGTGTTGATCGCCTCGGTGAGTATCGACGCGGCACCCCGCGAGCTGCCGGCGCGGCCGGCCCGCAGCCGCACCCCGGCCAGCACCGGCGCCGTGGTGGGGGTGCAGATCGTCACCGCCAGCGGCGACAGACCACGCCGCAGCACGGTCTTACCCGAGATCTTCGCGTGGCCGAACGAGGCGCCCTGCTTGGCGTGCCCGTACACCGGCCGCAGCAGCGAGTCGATGTCGATGAAACAGCGCGTCTGGATGCCGGCCAGCACCGGAGTCCGCGCGGCGAGCGCGACCAGGTGAGCGCGCAGCACCGCGTGCAACTGTCGGGTGTGGCCATGGGTGAACTCCCGCAGGAAGATCCCCAGCGTGGCGTTGGCGTACACACCGCGAAACAGCTTGCTCATCCCACCGGCGCGGATCACGTCCAGGTCCTCGATGCTGTCCGCGCCGCATGCCATCCCGGCGATGATCGAGGTCAGCTTCGCCGTCGGGTTGGCCGCCCCGGAGCGGACCCGCTCGCTGTCGAACTGGACGTGCCCGTCCAGCAGCCGTGTCAGCCCGGCCTGCTCGGCCAGCGCCAGCACCGGCACCAGCCCCGCGTGCGACACCAGATTGTCCTCGTCGAACACCGCGCTGTCGCCGCGCCAGGTATGAGATGCTTGCACCGAGAGTGTCCTTCCCAGCAGGTCTGATCAGGATCTAGACAACCCGATTATCCCAGCCGGGAGGGCACTTTCGTCATACCTACACGCCGCGTTTAGTCATAGTGGACCAATACCATCCACGGATTCAGGCTAAAGACCTTCGAGGCG
>JBOGDE010000093.1:0-17284 GCA_050701695.1 Micromonosporaceae bacterium | reverse complement strand
CACCCGTCCCGGGTTCCCGCTGGCGGCGTTCGCCGGCGAGCTCACCGATGCCCGTGGCCGGCTGGACGCGCTGGCGAGCGCGGACCTGGCGAGTGACGTACGGGCGGTGTTCTCGTGGTCGTGCCAGGCGCCGCGGGAGCCGGCGGCGCGGATGTTCCGGCTGCTCGGGCTGCATCCCGGCCCCGACGTCGGGCTGCCCGCCGCCGCCAGCCTCGCCGGCGAGCCGATCCCGTACACCCGCCGGCTGCTGGAGGAGCTGACCAGCGCACACCTGGTCACCGAGCACGTCCCTGGCCGGTTCGTGCTGCACGACCTGCTGCGGGTGTACGCCGCGGAGCTGACCCGGGACGTCGACCCGGAGCCGGACCGGCACGCCGCGCGGCACCGCATGCTCGACCACTACCTGTGCTCGGCCCACGCCGCGGACCAGTGGCTGCCGACCCAGCGGCACCCGCTCGACGCGCCCGCGCCCCGGCCCGGGGTGGCTCCGGAGAGCTTCACCGGCAACGCCGCCGCGCGAGAGTGGCTGTCCACCGAGCTCCGCGTGCTGCTGGCGCTCATCGACCAGGACACCGACGACTCGTACGTCCCGGCGCTGTCCCGGGCGGTCAACACCTTCCTGATCTGGCGCGGGCTCTGGCAGGACAAGATCACCGTCCAGCTCGCGGCGCTGCTGGTGGCACGCCGCCACGGCGACGGGCAGGGGGAGGCGGTCATCCACCGTGGCCTCGCGCAGGCGTACGAGCGGCTGGAGCGGCGCGAGGAAGCCCGGTCCCACGCCCAGCGGGCCTACGAGCGATCCGGCGAGCTCGGCGATCACACCGGCCGGGCCAGTGCCCTCCTCCTCCTGGTGTGGCTCTCCGAACGCGACGAACGCCCCCAGGACGGGCTGCGGTACGCACGGCAGTGCCTGGAGGCGGCCCGCGCCGGCGGCGACCCCGTGTTGCAGGCGCTGGCCCGCAACGCCATCGGCTGGTGCCACACCCTGCTCGGCGAGCCGGAGCAGGCGATCGTCCACGGTGAACAGGCACTCGCCGAGCCGGTGGGCATGTGCGACGTCTACAGCACCCTCGGGAACGCCCACCACCAGCTCGGACAGCACCGGCAGGCGGTGGACTACCACCGGCAGGCGGTCGACTGGAGCCACCGGTACGGCGACCGCCGGCACGAGGCCGCCGACCAGGTCAACCTCGCCGAGGCGTACGAGAGCGCGGGCGAGAACGACAACGCCCGCCAGGCGCGGCTGCGGGCGCTGTCCCTCTACGACGAACTGGGCCACCCGGACGCCGACAAGCTGCGCACCCGTATCGATCGCACCCGGCTGATTCCGAGTGCCCGGGAGCCGGGCCCGGGGCTAGCTTCGCACTAGCTTTCGCGGAGCCGCCAGGTCTTGGAGTCCCACATCAGGCACCAGCCGGGCGAGAGCACGATCACCCGGAGCGTGCGGTCGGGGTGCACGTCGATGCCCTCGGCCTCGAAGTTTCCGGAGCACCCGCTGGAGAGCGGCAGTTGCCGCAGCGCGGTGACCCGGCCAGCGACGTCGCCGCCGTCGAGGGGGCGTTCCAGGTCGATCCGCAGCAGCGGCTTGGTGATGCCGTACAGCTCGCCGGCGGGGTCGTCGGAGGAGCAGAGCAGCACCGTCGGGGTGTAGAAGTCACAGCCCTGTACGTCACGGACGGGGCGGTCGAGGCGTACCGCGAACCAGTACGGCAGGTCCTTCGACGGTGAGGCGATCGGGTTGATGCCGGGGGTCGGGAAGCCGAGGATGCGGTCGAGGGTGCCCCACTCGCCGGCGAGCATCCACGAGCCGGACGGCGCGATCGCGGTGTAGGAATTGTTGCCCATCTCCCACCCCGGCACCGCGTGGACGTACTCGGCCCAGCTGCCGTCCGGCGCCTGCACCCGGAACATCTTCGCGGTGTTGTCGTCGCGCTGGTACGGCTCGATGTAGTAGCCGCCGACCGAGTCCGGGTCGCCGACGTGGTTCCAGCCCCGGTTCGCCACGTCCCACGGGATGGTGCTGAAACCGGTGTAGCGGATCTCGGTGCCGCCGTTGCGTTCGATGGTCGCCAGCCCCTGACCCTCGTCGTACGGGCGCGCGCGGTCGGAGCCGACCTCGACCCAGGCGCCGGCGGCGGTCGCGGGGGAGGCCGCCGGCAGGGTGGCCGCGACGAGTGCGGCGGTGACGACCAGGAGCCGGGAGACGATACGGCGCGACATGCCGCAAACGGTCCCACAACGTTCAGAGAACGTGCAAGAGATTCACGTTTAATTGGCAACCTTCTTTCAAGATTCCGCCCCGCCCCCGCCCAGCGCTGCCTCTGCCGTGGGGCACGGCCACTTGGTGCGTTGAAGGGTGCGCGACACGCCGATCGCGCCGGCGTGTCGCGCACCGGCAGGCGCACCAAGTGGGCTTCGCCGGGTGGCCCGGCGCCCCTCGAACTGTGTCAGCGGGAAGACAATCGCCGCGTGCCGTACCCCCGGTGCCGCGTTCCCGGTGGTGCGGATGCCAGATCGGCTCCGCTGAAGGTGCACCTCGAGGAGGCGCAGCATGTCAACAGCAGTCTTGACGCCCGCCCGTACCACGCCGGTCCAGACCGTCGTGGTGGGCGCGGTCGGCGGGGCGGTCGCCGGAATGATGATGGCCGCGGTCCAGATGGCGTACGGCCTGGCCTCTGCCTCACACACAATCTGGGACGCGCCGATGGCGATCTGGGCGTGGGTAGCCGGCATCGAGAACTTCGGCCCGCCGGCCGACCACGTCGCCGGGATCGTGCTCGGTCTCGGTGGCCACATGGCCAACTCGATGATGGTCGGTGTGGGCTTCGCCCTGTTGATGTCGTACGTCGTGAAGGCCCGCGGCGCCCTCACGGCGGTCATGGTCGGCGTGCTCTACGGCCTGGGGATCTGGGTGGCGATGCGGTACGTGATCCTGCCGCTCAACCCGGGGGAGAGCGCCCTGTTCACCACCGAGCTGGTGTCCCCGCAGTGGGTCTGGTGGCTGTCTCACGTAGTGCTGGGTATGACCGCCGGGGTCTGGTATCTGGCGGTGGGGCGCCGCCGCTGACCGACGTACACCCGATCATGTCGGCGGGCCCAGGCACACGCGCGAGCCCGCCGACATGATCAGTGGGCAGCGTTCCGGAGGCCGTCGCGACTAGAACGTGATGACCTGGTACCCGTCGGCCACCAGGCTCCGCACGCTGGGGTGGCCCTGGTACTCGTTG
Source organism: Micromonosporaceae bacterium (assembly GCA_050701695.1). GTDB lineage: Bacteria > Actinomycetota > Actinomycetes > Mycobacteriales > Micromonosporaceae > WHSM01. The sequence continues at coordinate 14,057 of JBOGDE010000093.1, read as the reverse complement.
AGCAGGTGTACGTGGGCCCGCTTGGCGCTCTCCTCCGCGTCGAAGGCGCGTGCGCAGTAGCCACAGGCGCCGGTCACCCGGTCGGAGACCGCCTGGTAGAGCTTGTGGGCGCGGTGCTGCTCGTCGGTGAGCTCACCGGGCCACCTGGTGGCCGCGCCGTCGAAGATGATCCGTACGTCGTCGCCGGCCTCCTTGAACTCCCGCGCCGTGGTGAGCCCGTTGACCACCCGTGCGAGATCCTCGTGCGTCTCGGTGTCCGCGAGCACGAGCACTGCCGCCTTGAGCATCCCAGGCACCTCCCTGCCTCGTCGTCTGCCCTACGCGTACCCCCGCGTTCGGTGTGCCACACCCGGTGTCTGGTACGCGGCGTAGTGCCGAGTGGTCGCCGAGGTGCGGCGCAGGGCCCAGCCGGTGCTCGCCGTCTCCCGTACCGTGCCGCCGCGATGGAGCTGCACCCTCACCTCCCACCGGTACGGCTCCCCGTCCGTGCGGGACCACCGCCGCAGCCTGATCCGTCCGGCGCACACCGCCCCGACCAGCGCGCACGCCTGCTCCAGGGACAGGTGGGAGAACACGCACCCGGCCAGCCGCAGCTGCAGGTAGCAGCCGTCGGAGGTCGCCTGTACCCGGATTGGGCACGCGTCCGGGTTCACCGGCGCCACGGCGATGTCGAGAAGGTCTCCGGGCCGGCCGTAGCAGGTCAGCGAGATCGCCGCGGCGCCGTCCCCGTACGCGGCGAGCGTACGGTCCACCGCGGTGACCAACTCCCGGAATCCGGGAGTCAACTCATCCGCGGCACACGGCCGCCCCGAGCCCGACACCTCGCTACCGTAGCGGCGGCCCACCGGGTCGCTATGTGACCGGGCGCACCGAGCGCGGAAGCCGGTGCGGCTACCGTCGGCACATGCCGGGTGAGAAGGGCGGAGCCGCCATGACACCGACGCAACGCGGCCGGGTACGGCTCGAGCCGAGCGCCAAACGGGTACGCGTGTACCTGGGCGGCGAGCTGGTCGCCGACACCGCCGCGCCGGTACTGGTGTGGGAGAAGCCGTACTACCCGACGTACTACGTCCCGGTCGGGGACGTACGCGCGAAGCTGGTGCCGACCGGCGAGACCGTGCACTCGACCAGCCGCGGCGACGCCGAGGTGTACGACGTGGTGACCGCCGCCCGCACCGCCGCTGGCGCGGCCTCCCGGTTCCGGACCTCGCCACTGGAGCCGTTACGGGAGCTGGTCCGGCTGGACTGGGCGGCGATGGACGAGTGGTTCGAAGAAGACGAACCGGTGTACGTGCACCCGCGTGACCCGTACACCCGGGTGGACATCCTCGCCAGTTCCCGCCACGTCACCGTGGAGCTGGACGGCGTGACGCTCGCCGACAGCCGGCGGCCGGTGATCCTGTTCGAAACCGGGCTGCCGCCGCGCTACTACCTGCCGCTGACCGACGTACGGATGGAGCTGCTCCGCGACTCGGACACCCGTACCCACTGCCCGTACAAGGGGACGGCCGGCTACTGGAGCGTCGCGGTGGGGGACACCCTGCACCGGGACCTGGTCTGGTGCTACCGGACGCCGCTGCCGGAGAGCCAGAAGGTCGCCGGGCTGGCCTGCTTCTACAACGAGCGTGTCGACCTGTACGTCGACGGCGTACGGCAGGACCGGCCACGTACCCCGTTCAGCCCGAAGTCCTAACAGCGGCGCCGGTACGTTCAGCTGCGGCGGCAGCAGCAGTCCTCGGGCGCGCACGCGCCTTCCTCACAGCAACAACGGGGCATCAACTCCTGCATCGCACTCACCTCCTTCTCTCCGTGGGTGGGCACCAGCTCACGCCCGGCGCCGGCGGCGGAGCGCCGGGCGACGGCAACGCCTCGGCCATGGCCGCCATCTCGCCGCGTAGCGCGGACAGCCGGGCGATCTCCGCATCGAGCTCGGTCAGCCGGCGGCGCAGCAGCTGTGCGGCCGGCTCGCGAGGACACTGGCCGGTGTCGCGGACCGCGAGCAGATCCCGGATCTCGCGCAGCCGCAACCCCAGCCGCTGGCAGCCCTGGATGAAGCGCAGCCGGTCGGCGACCGCCGGCGCGTACCGGCGATACCCCGCGGCTGAGCGTGGTGGGGGTGGCAGCAGGCCCGCCCGCTCGTAGTACCGCACGGTGTCAGCGCCGATGCCGACCCGGGCGGCGAGCTCACCTACCCGGAGGCTCCCATCGGCGGTGGTAGACCTGGTGCTCATGACGTCAACGTAAACCCTGGAGTGCACTCCAGGGTCAAGTCTGTCGAAGCTGGCAATGGCCGCCACCGGTGCGCGTCGAAGCAGGCTCAATTTCCTTTGCGTGGCAGACTCCGAGCGCCTAGCGTCGCTTCTCCCGGGCGCGGAGGTGCCCTGACAGCAGATCGGAGGTGCGGCGCGGATGACCTGTCACCTTGACGCGCTCTGTTTCGACGCCAACGACCCACCGGGGCTTGCGCGCTTCTGGGCCGGCGTCCTGGGCCGGGAGTTGGCCGAGGACTCCCACGACATCGCTCTCCTGCCGAGCGACGACACCGGGTTCCGGATCCGGTTTCTGCCCACGAAGCAGCCGAAGACCGAGCCGAACCAGGTGCACTTCGAGCTGACGAGCACGTCCCTCGAGGACCAGCGGCAGACGGTGGCCCGGGCACTGGAGCTCGGCGGCCGGCACATCGACGTCGGCCAGCGCCCCGAGGAGGGGCATGTGGTGCTCGCCGACCCCGAAGGCAACGAGTTCTGCGTGATCGAGCCGGGCAACAACTTCCTCGCCGACACCGGATTCATCGGAGCGCTTTCCAGCGACGGCACGCAGCAGGTCGGGTACTTCTGGAGCGAGGCGTTGGGCTGGCCGTTGGTCTGGGATCAGGACCAGGAGACCGCGATCCAGTCGCCGCGCGGCGGCTCGAAGATCACCTGGGGTGGTCCGCCGGTGAGTCCTAAGACCGGGAAGAACCGGCTGCATTTCGACCTCGCGCCATCCGCCGACGGGGATCAGCAAGCGGAGGTCGACCGTCTGATCTCCCTCGGTGCGACTCGCATCGACATCGGTCAGGGCGAGGTCAGCTGGGTGGTCATGGCCGATCCCGATGGCAATGAATTCTGTGTGCTGACCCCGCGATAGCGCGACCGCGCGCACGGGCTGACCCCGCGATAGCGCGACCGCGCGCACGGGCTGACCCCGCGATAGCGCGACCGCGCGCACGGATTGACTCACGCTCCGATTGACCCACACTCCGTGATTTAGTTAAGATTCTTTCTCAATCGCTCGGTCCTGGGGATCTGCCGGAAGGTGGGCTCGCGATGCGCCGGTCCGTCGTACTCGCCGCTTCTGTCCTGCTCACCGCCGGCCTGGTCGGCCCCGCCGCGCCCGCCGCGCACGCCTCCGGCCCGTCGGCCGCCGCGGCTTCCATCGAGGTGTACGGCGCCTGGCACTGTAGTGACGACGCCTGCACCTGGAGTACGGTGCGCGACGTCGCCGAATTCGACCGGATGAACCACTGGCTGGTCGACCGTGGCGACGGGCGGCCGTCGGTGAACCTGGTGGTGCTCAGCTTCGTGGAGCCGTACAAACTGCTCCGCCGCACCACCGATGCCGGGACTCTCGACGGGGTGCCGCGCGGCATGACTCCGGAGATCGTCGACTACTTCACCTCCCGGGGCGTGCGGGTGATGCTCTCGATCGGCGGCATCACGTACACCGATGAGTGGAATCAGGCGCTCGCCGAGAACGCCGCGCAGCTCGGCCGCAACGCCGCCGAGGTGGCGGGGCGGCTCGGGGTCGGCATCGAGATCGACTACGAGCAGAACAGCGACCCGGATCTGGTCGGCCTGCAGGCATTCATCGACGCCTACCGGGCGGTCCGTCCGTACGACGCCTCGGGGGCGGATCCGGCCGCGCGGCTCACCATCGACGTCGCCGCCGGCGACCGGTGGCTGATCGCGCTCAACCGCAAGGCGACGGCGGACTGGCTGCGCCCCGACGCCCCGGTGCTCGACTACGCCAACGCGATGGTGCCGGCGCGCCAGCCGAACGGCGCCGCCGACGCGATCGCCAACTGGCAGGAGCACATCGACGGCAAGCCGCAGTACGCCCCGCCGGTGCCGCCGCTGGCTCCGGCGAAGTTCACCGGCGGGCTCTACATCGCCGGTGGCCGGCGGCAGCCGTACCCGGAGTGCATCGACTTCGCGACCTCGCTGCAGAGTTCGACGGGCTCCTGGGTACGCACCGCCGCTCCGAACGGTGCCGGCACCACGTCCGGGCTGCTCGGCTACATGTTCTGGGCGGCGGAGCGGCCGTCCACCCGCGGCGTCACCACCCAGCCACCGAACACCTGCGAGGGCGGTGTCGGCACCGGTGCCACCGCGCACGCCGTACCGGTCCCGATGCCGGCGCTGCGCCAGAGCTGACGCGCCACCCCGCGCCACCCGTTAGGCCGTCTCCAGGTAGTCGACGTTGGGTCCGCCGGAGGTGGTGGTCGCTGTGGCACGGACCGTGTGGGTGCCGGCATCCAGCGTCGTGGTGACGCTGACCGTCTGCCAGCTGCTCCACGCGCCGGTCGGGGGGAACGCCAGCCCGGCGGTGCTGAGCGCGCCGTCGACGCGGATGTCCATCGACCGGTTCACCGTGGAGCCGTTGGCGTGCCGGTACCTCAGGGTGTACGCGCCCGCCGCTGGCACCGTCACGGTCCACTCCACGTACGAGCCGGTCTCGTTGACGTAGTTGACGAATCCCGTACCGGAGAAGCCGGCGTGGTTGGAATCCACGGCGCCGTGGAAGATGACCGCCTGCTCGGCCTCGTACCGGGTGGGTGCGGGCCGGCCGGCGTTCGGGCCGACGTCGGCGGTGGTGAGCGGGCGGCGTGGGGTGCCGGTCGCGGCGTACTCGTCGGCGCCGACGTCCTTCGGGTCGGTGCGCGACTGCAGGTCCATGTCCTGCGTGACCTGCGGGTACGACCCTGCCGCGGTGCCGATCGCGGGGCTGCCCGCGGCGAGCCGGCGCAGCCCGCCGGAGTCGGTGACCAGCGCCGGGTCCACCCGCCGGTAGCCGCTGGACGGCGCGTTGCCGCCGGTGCCGGCCCAGACGATGCTGCCGTGCCAGCGCAGGCTGGTGCCCTCGTCGATGTCGATCAGCCCGCCGGAACCGCCGCCGACCAGGATGTTGTTGGCAAAGGTGCACTCGTGCGGTCCGAGCCGGTCGGTGCCCTGCCCGACCTGCAGCAGCGGCACCCTGGTCCCGACCACGGTGTTGAACGCCACCAGCACCCGGTCCGGCCGGGCGTGCGCGGTGGACCAGGTGGTGTCGTCGGCGACGGTGCCGGAGCCGGCGATGATCTGGCCGCTGCCGCCCTGGATCAGATTGTTCACCAGCACATGGTCGTTGTCGTAGAACCGCAGCCCGGAGCTGCCGCCGAGCAGCAGGTTGCCGTCGACGGTGTTGCGGTTGCCGTGCCGCAGCACGATCGAGCCCCGGCTGTCGCGGATCGTGTTGTGCCGGACGACGTTGTCGGAGGACTTGACCGAGATCGCCTCGGAGTCGCCGTCGGCGCGTACGAAGAGGTTCTGCTCGACCGTCGCGTCCGCCGTGCTGAGCTGCCGGGAGCTGTAGCCGAGCCGGATCGATTCGCCGCCGTTGGTGCCGGTGTACGCGTGGTTGTAGAAGTAGTTGTGGTGGACCTGGAGGCGCTGTGCCATCGCCCGCTCGCCCGGCCCGGTGACCTGTAGGAACACGCCCTTGGTGCTCTTGTTCTGGAACGTGTTGTAACTGACCTCGGTGTCGTCGCCGACCACGGTCACCCAGTTGCCGTCCCCGCCGGACAGCTGCACCGTGTTGCGGGTGAACCGCACGTGGTGCGAGCTGGACGGGATGGTCAGCCCGCCCCCGTGGGTGAGCCGAAAACCTTCCAGGTGTACGTGGTCGGCGCCGTCGAAGCGGAAGCCCGCCGTACCGCGGATCTCCGCCCCGCCGACGTGCTGCGCCGCGATCGTGACCGGGGCGCTCGCCGTACCGGAGCGGCTGAGCCGGATCGCGCCGGAGCTGGTGTACACCCCGTCGACCAGCTCGATCCGGTCACCTGGCTGGGCCTGGTCGGCCGCGGCCTGCAGCTCCGCGATCGACCGTACGGTCGTGGTGCCGGCGGCGGCGGTGGGGAGCATCGTGAAGACGGCGGGACCCGCGAGCAGCAGCACTGCGGCGGGGAGAGCCTTGCGGAGCATCACGCCTCCAGGTGGTGAGGAGTTCACGGGTGACCGGAATGGTGGTCAGGCCGGTGCGGCGTAGCTGACGACGTTAGTTAGTAAGGGTTCCTAACATTCCCGTGACCTGCTCGTCAACACCTCGACAAGAACTCGCCCCGCCCCAGTGGCCAGCGCGGCACCTGGCCCGGTGCGGCCGCGGCAAGATCGCGAGTTGGGGAACGTTTCCGCTGTGGGGCGTGCAGATCTGTTCCCGAGACGGCGATCATCAAGAACTCGGGCAGCGTTTTGGTGCGTTTGCGTTCCTTCAGGTGGCGGTGAAGGAACGTAAACGCAACAAAAACGCGGGGGTGGCTACGGGGTGGGGAATTCGCCGTTGGCTAGGCCGTCGAGGAAGCACTCCCACTCGAAGGCGGTGAAGACGAGGGGGGCCTGGTCGGGGTGCTTGGAGTCGCGTACGGCGATGTGGCTGCCCAGGTCGGCGACCTCGACGCAGCCGCCGTTGGTCTGAGACTTCTGGCTCTTCTTCCAGACGGCCTGCGACAGGTCGACGTCCACTGTGCGCTCCTAGTCCGATCTCAAGTCTCGCAGCACGGCTGCGATCAGCTTGGCCGACTGGGGCGGGCTGAGCGCGACCGCGGTCAGGTGGTTGTACGAAACGTTACACCGCTGAAGGTCAACGGAGCGTTCCAGATACAGTCCACCGCCCTGGCCCTCCACGTAGGCGACGGGGGAGCGGACCTCGTCGTCGAACTCGAAGATCGTGAACGCGCCGAGCGTGCCTGGATATCCACCGTGGGCGAAGGGGACCACCTGCAGCGTGACTCGTTCCGACACCGCGTGGAGGTGCTCAAGCTGTCGCCGCATCACGTCCGGGCCACCCATGATCCGACGTAGGACGGCTTCGTCGAGCACCACCCAGAGCTCGGGCGGTTCATCTCCTCCGAGCACGCGTTCCTGCCTGGCCATTCGGATCTTGACCTGTCGCTCCACCTGCTCGGGCGAAGCGCCGGGGCTGGCCGTCCTCTCCAGCTCGGTGGCGTATTCCTCCGTCTGAAGCAGGCCGTGGACCACCATCGGTTCGAAGATGCGGATCAGGTCCGCGGCGGACTCCAGGCCGAGGAAGGTGCCGAAGGAGTTGGGTACGCGGCCGAACTTCGACCACCAGCCGCGCTGCTTGCCGAGCTTCTGCAGCTCGAATAGCGCCTCCCGAGCGGACGGATCGACCTGGTAGAGGTCCATCATCAGCATCAGCTCGGCCTTGACCACGCCGACGTACCCGGCCTCGATCTTCTTGACCTTCGACTCGGAGCAGTCGAGCTTCTCGGCGACGTCGGCCGGCGTCAGCTCGACCGCGTCCCGTAGCCGGCTCAGCTCCTGGCCCAGCTGCCAGCGCGGGATCGTGGGACCGGCGACCTTCGTCATCGCAACCTCCGTCGGGTACGGCGTGCGGCCACGCTAGCAGAGGACAAGGGGGAGCGCTTCCCGCCTCACAAATCTTCCATGGAAGATTGACAGCCCAGTGGGCGGGTGCCAATGTGTGGGCAAGCCGGAACGCTGCGTCACCGGCATCTCAAACACCGCACGGCATCTCACACACCGCACGGCATCTCACACACCGCACGGCATCTCACACACCGCACCGCACGGCGCATCGAGTCCTGTGCGGCACGTCGCAGGGGGAGTCAGATGAACGAGCAGCAGCAGCCGCGGAAGTGGGACAGCCCGCGTCTGGTGTACGAGACCGGGCGCCGGGTGCAGGCGGTCGCGCTCACGATGCTGAAACACCAGATCGTCGCGACGCTGGGGGTATGCGCGGCCTGTGGTCGCTCACCGGTCGCCGACCTGCCGCTGTTCGGCCCGCGCTGCGACGTGGCGGTGGCGCAGTGGCGGGTCACCTGGCTCGCGCTGCACCGGATGCTCGACACCGGACAGGCCCTGCGGCACCGGGACGGCGCCGGGCGCGGTGCCACCAGAGCGACCGGGCGGGCACCCGTACCCCCGCGAAAGGGGTTGGAGCGGTCGTGACCGTGAGGTACGCGGTGGTCCTGACCAGGGTCCGACCCGTGGATCACCGCGACGAGCGCGCCCGGCCCGAGGCCGTCATCTGCCGCTGCGTCTTCGACCACCGCGACGTCGCGCTGCGCACCGCCCGCGGCTGGGCCGCCACCGGGCCGGTCCTCGCCGGCCGCGAGCGAGTCAAGATAATCCTCGCTCCAGCCGGATAGGAGTGCCGCCATCTGCCCACGGTAGAACGTCACGCTTGCGCCGCCGCAGGTGTGCGGGTGTCCCGCCGCGGGCCTCTGTTCAGTTGTCCGAGCGGGTCCGGGTCAGTGCGATGCCCGCCCAGATCCGGAAGGTGATGGCGAGCAGCAGCGACGGCAGGTAGGCGGCGCCTGCCACGCCGGACAGCGGGGTGTCAGGCGCGAAGACGGTGAGCACGGTTGCCGTACCGCCGATCAGAGCTACCCAACCGAGCGCCACCGGTGCGGCGGGTAGGCCCCCTGTGTGCGATCAGCGCCCAGCCAGCGGCTGCCATGGACAGGCCGAGGAACAGGCTTCCGGCGCCGCCCGCGGCGGAGACGGTTGCGGCGAAGCCGGTCCACGACGCCTGCGCCGCGGCCGGGTCGGCGTCGCGGAAGGCTGGCGTCCCGTACCAGTAGGCGAGCGGTACCAGTAGGTGGGTGGCGATCCCGACCATGCCCAGCCACAGCGTGGCGGCGGCGCGGGTCGGTGTGGCGGCGCGCAGCCGTTCCGCGAGGCCGGCGAGGAACACGACAGTGAAAGCAAGATTGATGAAGCCGGCGAGCACCGCCCAGCGCAGCGTGTCACCGCTGTCATGCAGGAACTTCAGCGCGGTCGCGGGGTCGCTGAACGTCTGCGGGGTCCAGCCGCTCACCGTCCACAGCGTGCCTTCGGCGACCAGGCCGGCGCCGGCGAGGATGCCGGCCCATCCGGTTACCTTCGGGTTCATGGTGTTCATGGAATCCTCCTGTGGGGTGGGCGGGGCCTACAGGCCCCAGGAGATGACCCGGTCGGGGTGGATGCGGATCAGCGCTGCCGGCTCGCGTACCGCCTCCGCGCGGCCGCGTACCTCGACGGCGCGCGGTCGCCACGGGTCGGTGCTGGCGAGGTCGTCGACGATCACCGCCGCGGTGGCGGAGCGGCGTACGTCGCGGAACTTCTTGGTCTGCTCGACCGAGTGGCCGGTGACGTCGATGGTGTCGAGCTGGTCGTTGTAGACCCACCCGGCCGGTACGACGTGCGGCACCCCGTCGGCGCCCACGGTCGCGATCCGCGCCAGGCGACGCCCGCCTTCGCGCAGGTAGGTCAGTTCGGCTTCGCTGAATGCGGACTTCGTGCTCATCGGCCTGGTCCTCCCGGAGATACGTGATGCTGTCACCTAATTGCGTGACGGTAGCACGTAACTAGGTGATGGTGTCAAGCATTGGGGTATGCTCCGGCTGTGCAGGAGGAAGCTCACGGGTCCCGCGACGGCATCCCGCAGGCGCTGGGCCGGTTGCGCGTCGCGCTGGACGACGCGTTCCAGCGCGCCAGCCGCGACCTCGGGCTGACCGCCCAGCAGGCCGAGCTGCTCTGCGCCGCGATGCGACCGGCGGCGGTGGGGGATCTGGCCGCCGCGCTTCGCTGCGACCGTTCGAACGTCACGCGCCTGGTGGACCGGGCGGCGGCCCACGACCTGGTACGCCGTCGCCAGGGCGCGGACAGGCGGGTGTCGATGATCGAGCTCAGCCCCAAGGGAGAACAATTGGCCCGGCGGTTCATCGCCGCGCTGGAGGCGCAGACGGCCGAGCTACGGGCGTCGTGGTCGAACCGGCGGAAGCGTCAGGCCACCGAGCTGCTCGACGAGATCTCGGCCGCGCTATTGCCGGCGAGCGCCCCTCAGTCGGCGCCGCCGCGCGACTGACCCGGCGTAACCGAGACCTGGTGTGCTGTCAGCCCGCCGGCGGTCAGCCGGTGACGGCTTTGGCGACCACCTGGGCGGCGCCCCGCATGCCCAGCGCGTTGGGGTGTACGGGGGAGGCGGGTTCTCCGGGGAAGATTCCCTCGACCCAGCGGGTGCCGGTTGGTGTGCACAGGTCGTGGCCGAGGCTGTTGGGGTAGATGTCGACGAATTCGGCGCCCGCGGTCGTGGCGGCTTCGGCGAAGGTGCTGTTGAGGTTCTTGGTGACCTTGACCAGGTACGGGTAGTCGCCGGGCGCGACGGTCACGTTGGGGCCCCAGCAGGATCCGGACTCGGGCAGTACGGACGGGACGCCGACGAACAGCACCCGGGCATGCGGTGCGCGTTCCTGGATGCCGTTGACCACAGCGGTGAGCTCGGGCAGCAGCTCCTCGTTCATCCGGCGGGCGAGTTCGTCTTCGCCGCCCCGGTGGTAGTAGTCGGTGCACGGCCGGCCGTACCGGTTGACGGCACCGAGCGCGCCGCACACGCCGACGACCTCACCGAAGGGCAGGTCGTTGCCGCCGATGCCGATCGTGACCAGGTCGGTGTCGGAGCTCAGCGCGGCGAACTGTGGTGTGGTGGCGGGGTGTTGGGCCGTGGTCATGTCCTGGATGCGGGCGCCGCCGCAGCTGATGTCGGTCAGCTGGGCACCGATCGCCGCCGCGGTCAGGTGCGGGTAGTTGTGGTCGGAGCGGCCGCAGGGCAGGTCGATCTGATGCGGGATGAGGGGGCCGGACACGAACGAATCACCGAGCGCGACGTAGTTCACCGTGGAGTCGGCGGTGGCGGCTCCGGCGTTGAGTAGCAGAGGCATAGCCAGGGCGGTGCCGGCCATGGCAGCAGCGATCCGCAGCCAGCGGGACCCGCGCGGGGACGGGCGGGGAGATGAGGTCATCGGGTGTCCTTCGAAGCTGGGCGTGGCCTGGTGTTGCCGGAACGTTACCGGCCGGTTTGAATGCAGGTCAAGGAATCTCGAATTCGATTCAGGTGGCTATCGTGGAGCCGTGCAGCGATCGACGAGGGCCCGCCGGAGTGCGCCGAAAGCCGATCCGGCCGGTGCCCTGATCGAGGTGGCGACCCGGCTGTTCGCCGAGCGTGGGTACGACAACGTGTCGATCGAGGACATCGCCACCGAGGCGGGGATGGCCAAGGGGCTGCTGTACTACTACTTCGCCAACAAGCGCGCGCTCTACGTGCAGATCATCCGCCACGCCGGGGACCAGCTCGCCGTACGTACCGCACCGGATCCGGCGCTGCCGGCCGCCGAACGCACCGCCGCCGTTCTGGACGAGGTGATCGGCTGGGCGAAGGAGTACGGCCCGCTGCTGCGGATCCTGCTCGCTCAGGGCACCGGCGCGGAGCCGGAGATCCAGCAGGTGATCAGCGACGGCCGGGAACGCCAGGTCGACATGATGCTCGCCGGGATGCGGGAGGCCGCCGCCGAGCTGGGCCTGCCCGTCGACCTGCCGACCCCGCTGCTGCGGCACACCATCCGGGGCTGGATCGCCTTCATGGAGACCGGCCTCGCCAACTGGCTGGAACACCCCGACATCACCGAAGACGAACTCAAACAGCTCTTCCTGCACGCCGCGGGGGGCCTGCTCCACTCCGTCCGACAGGTACGCCACCGACGGTGATCCGGGTCAGGCAGCTGCGGAAAGCTCCGTCAGGTGGGCGAGTGAGTCGGTGACCACCCCCGCCCGTACCGGCGAGGTGGTCCGTGACGGCGGTTTCACCCGGTTCCGCCCGGCGGCCGGGCCACGTACTCCGTCATCGCGTCCAGCAGCCACCGCGCGAGGTAGTCGGCGAACGACGCCCGTACCACGATCCGGTACTCGTGCTCCCCGGTCTGGTGGATCACGACCGGGGCCTTCGCCAGCGTGGTGTGCCCGCAGGAGCCGGTCGGGAACGCTCGGGGGTGCAGGTCCAGCGAGCAGCCGTGCTCCAGCACGGCGCGGGCACGCTGCCCCGTCAGCTCCAGCGTGGTGAACTGCGCCGAGGCGTCCACCACGGACGCCGCGCCGCCCGCCGCGTCCCGCAGCGCGCCGACCAGCGGCGCTTCCAGCAGGTCGTGTGGTTGCGGCCCGTCGACGACCAACCACCAGCCTGGTCCCAGCCACAGCACCTGCCGACTCCCACCCGCCGTTGCCCGTCCGGCTTGTTCCGGCAGCGGTACGCCGAGCGCCTGCTCAAACCGCGCGGTCGCGGCTCCCTTGATGTCGATCAGGGTGCGGAAGGGCAACTCCCGCAGCATGACGGTCTGCGGCGAGCCGACCGCGGCGAGTTGATCGGCGAGATGCCGCAGCGGGCTGCGGCGCTTGTCTGTCAGCGTGTCAGCCGTCACGGCGGGCCCCTTCGGTGTCGTAGAGCACGGGCTCGGTGATGGTGACCGGGGTGACCTGGTCGGCGTCGACGGCGTACAGGGTTTCGCCGTGCCGGGCGGCGCCGTCGGTGACCATGGCCAGCGCGAACGGGCGGCGCAGCGCGGCGGAGCGGTAGCTGGAGGTGATGTGGCCGTGCATCGGCGCCGGGGGGGCCGGGTGCGGGGTCGCGACGAGCTGGGCGCCCTCGGCGAGCACCGTGGTCGCGTCGTCCGGCAGCAGCCCGACCAGTTGTTTGCGGCCGTCCCGGGTGGTGTCGGCCCGCTGGTGGGAGCGCTTGCCGACGAAGTCGGGCTTCTTCTTCGACACCGCCCAGCCCATCCCGAGATCCTGCGGCGTCATCGTGCCGTCGGTCTCCTGACCCACGATCACGAAGCCCTTCTCGGCCCGCAGCACGTGCATCGTCTCGGTGCCGTACGGCGTGGCCCCGGCCGCCATGACCGCCTCCCAGAGCGCCTCGCCGTACCAGGCCGGCACATTGATCTCGTACGCCAGCTCACCGGAGAAGCTGATCCGGAACACCCGCGCCGGCAGCCCGGCGACCTGCGCGTCACGCATGTCCATGAAGCGGAAGTTCTCGTTGGAGGCGTCGAGGTCCGGGGCGAGCCCGGCGAGCACCTCACGGGAGCGGGGACCGACCAGCGCGACGGTGGCCCACTGCTCGGTGACCGAGGTGCACCGTACGTCGAGGTCCGGCCACTCGGTCTGCAGCCACTCCTCGAGCCAGTCCAGCACGGCGCCGGAGTTGCCGGTGGTGGTGGTCATCAGCCAACGGTCCTCGGAGAGCCGGGTCGTGGTGCCGTCGTCGAGCACCATGCCGTCGGCGCCGCACATCACGCCGTACTTGGCGCGGCCAACCTTCAGAGTGGAGAACACCCCGGTGTAGATCCGGTCCAGGAACGTGCCCACGTCGGCGCCCTGCAGCTCGATCTTGCCCAGCGTGGACGCGTCCATCGCCGCGACGTCTTCCCGGGCCGCCCGGCACTCCCGCAGCACGGCCTGTTCCATTGCTTCTGGAGACTGCCCAGCCTCGCCGTCCTCGGGGAAGTACCAGGGGCGCTTCCACTGGCCCACGTCCTCGAACGGCACGCCCCGCCGCTCGTGGTGCTGGTGCAGCGCGGTGATCCGCTCGGGGTCCGCCAGCCGCCCCCGGTCCCGGCCCGCGAGCAGCGCGAAAGAGATCGGCGCGTACGGCGGGCGGAAGGTGGTGGCGCCCACCTCGGCCATCGGGCGGCCCAGCACGTTCGCCAGCAGCCCCACGGTGAGCACCCCGGAGGTGCGCCCCTGGTCGGCGGCGGTGCCGATGGTGGTGTACCGCTTCACGTGCTCGCCGGAGGTCATCCCGGCGCCCACGGCGCGGCGCAGGTCGGCCAACGTGGCGTCCCGCTGCAGGTCTACGAACACCCTGGTCGCGGCCGCGTCGTCGGCGGGCTCGACACAGAAGTACGCTCCCGGCGGCCGTGCGTCAGGCGCCGGCCTTGCCTGCGGCGCCGGCGTTGCCGCCGGGGC
>JBOGDE010000092.1:0-17317 GCA_050701695.1 Micromonosporaceae bacterium | reverse complement strand
CCATACGAGCGACTTCCTCCTTGTATTCAGGAGTAAAGGACCGGCGCTGCTTCGACATTTGACACCCTCTCTTCCGGGAAAGAACCTTAGTGGGTTCCGTGTCCGGAAGATCCGGGACCCCTCAGACGGAAACCGACTATGTGGCCACGGACTCGGCCGGTTGTGATGATGAGGAGTCAGGTAACCACGGTCTGCAAATCGTCGACGTCACCGACATCCAGGCGCGCGTACCAAATCCGCAGACACACGTCATTTCGGCGATCTGCTGGGCGGACGGCAGCGTGGCCATGCAACCGTTACCTGTGACGATCAAGGGCAAGCACTACATCATCTTCACCGACGAGGGGGGAGGACCCCTTCACACGAGTCCGGTATTCGACCTCACCTGCTGCTCAGGATCGGCCCGACTCATCGACATCAGCGACGAAACCGCACCGAAAGTGGTGGCCAAATTCAAACTCGAAATCCAACTGCCAGCCCACGCCGATACTGCGGTGCGCGACAGTGAAGGCAATGGTGTCTTCGGCTATCAAGCCCATTACTGCAACGTGGACCGTCTCGTCGAACCAACCGTGCTGGGCTGCACTGAGTTCGACTCCGGGATCCGGGTGTTCGACATCCGCAACCCCCTGAGGCCGCGAGAAATCGCGTACTTCATCCCGCCCGCCCAGCTGGGCAAGAACGATCAGTTGTCCGGCTCCGAGCACGCGAGCAACCCGATCAACCAATGGCGTCACGAGGAGGACTCAGACAACCTGCTGAACCCATACCCGAAGCTCAACGCAGACTGGTGCACAGCCCAGGTCCGCTTCGTCCCCGAACGAGGCGAACTGTGGACCTCCTGCCTGGACAACGGCTTCCTGACGCTCAAGTTCACCAACGGGGTGTGGCCCTTCAGCGACCACCGAACCCAGTCAGGACCGACCTCCTCATCCGGGTAGGGAGCGGCGCCGGAGCGTCTAGGTGGCAACCGCGGAGGCCTGACCGCTCGGGGCCTCAGGCGATGCTGCCACGGGGCCCCGGGCCGCTACCCCGGCTCGGCGTACCGCCGAGTGCGCCGAGGGGCGTACGGGTCTGGTGCGGGGTGCGCTGGGGCGCGTAGCGCGGAAGTCGTCCGGGAGCCGATGAGTTTCCCGGGTCGCGGCGGTCTCATGTGTCAAAGCACGTGAGGAGCGCGGCGATGACGACACTGACACTGCTGAACAAGCCCGAGACCGGCCCGGCACAGGCCGTGGCGACGCTGCGGCACGCGCTGCCCGGCGCGGTGCACGTGCCCGGCGACGAGCCGTACGAGCGGCAGCGGCCGGCGTACCGGGGGGCGCCCGCGATCGTGGTCGAGGCGCAGAGCCCGGCCGACATCCAGACCGCGGTGCGGGTGGCGCGGGAGCACGAGCTGCCGCTGACGGTGCAGTCCACCGGCCACGGCACCCTGGTGGCGCCGGACGGCGGCGTCCTGCTGCGGACCTCGGCGATGGCGCAGGTGCTGGTCGACCCGGACCGGCAGGTGGCGTACGTCGGCCCCGGCGCACGGTGGAGCGAGGTGATCGCCGCCGCCGAGCCGTTCGGGCTCGCCCCGCTCTCCGGCGACACCCCGTCGGTCGGCGTGGTCGGCTACACCCTGGGCGGCGGTCTGAGCTGGCTGTCCCGCAAGTACGGGTTCGCGGCCGACAGCCTGCTGCGGGCCGAGCTGGTCACCGCGGACGGCCGGCTGGTCACCGCCGACCAGCACCATAACCCCGACCTGTTCTGGGCGCTGCGCGGCGGCAGCGGCAACTTCGGCGTGATCACCGCGCTGGAGTTCCAGCTGTACCGGGTGCCCCAGGTGTACGGCGGCACCGCGGTGTTCGGCATCGAGCGGGCGGCCGACGCGCTGTCGTTCCTGGAGCACCACGGTGACCTGCTGCCCGACGAGCTGTCACTGTCCATGGTGGTCACCCGGCACACCGTGGAGCTCGACGGCCCCGGCCTGATCCTCCGCGTGGTGTACGCCGGCACCCGGGCCGGTGCCCAGGCGGCGCTGGAGCCGCTCTACCACGCCGCGGGCTCCCCGGCGGTCGAGCGGCTGCGCACGATGCGCTACTCCGAGGTGGCCTCGATCGGCGGCACCGCGCCGCGCGGGTTCGCGATGTTCGAGCGCCTGTCGCCGGCGTTGGTCGGGCAGTTGGTGGACGCCGTCCACGACCCGGATTCA
Organism: Micromonosporaceae bacterium; assembly: GCA_050701695.1. GTDB lineage: Bacteria > Actinomycetota > Actinomycetes > Mycobacteriales > Micromonosporaceae > WHSM01. The sequence goes on along the minus strand of JBOGDE010000092.1, from coordinate 15,126 downwards.
GGCGTGAACGCGGTGGAGGTCAAGCACTGGGGCGGTGCCATCGCACGGCCGGCGCACCCGGCGCCCGGCCCGGTCAGCCACCGCGAGGTGCCGTACGTGATGAAGCTCGACGCCTCACCGCAGGCGATCGACGGGCTCACCGCCGAGGCCACGGGCGGGTCGTTCCTGAACTTCCTGCACGACACCACGCGGACCCACACCGCGTACACCCCGGACAACCACCGGCGGCTGCGCGAGATCAAGGCGACCTACGACCCGGACAACGTCTTCCACCGCAACCACAACATCGTCCCGGCCGGCAGGAGCTGACCGGAACCAGCAGATTTCGTGTTAGTCTGATTAATATGAAAATGCCGAGGCCGTACACGATGCGGGTACGGGCGGAGCGCGCCGAGCACACCCGACAGGCCGTGCGGGAAGCCGCCGTGCGCCACCTGCGGGAACGGCTCCGCTCGGACCTCCGGCTCGACGACATCGCCTCGCAGGCCGGCGTGACGGTGCAGACCGTGCTCCGGCTCTACGGCAGCAAAGCTCAGCTGTTCCAGCTCGCCCTCGACGAGCTGATCCGCCAGATGCGTGAGGACTTCGAGCAGGCCACGCCCGGCGACGTCGGCGCCGCGGTCCACACCTGGTTCGACCACTACGAGCAGTACGGGGATGCCGTGATCGCCAACCTCACCGACGAGCACGACCCGGCGGTCGCGCCGATGGTGCGGATCGGCCGGGCACGCCACCGCGAGCGGGTCCAGACCGTACTCGGGCCGCAGCTCGACCGGTTCCCCGGCGCGCGGCGGGCGCGGCTGGTCGACGCGCTGGTCTGCGTCTGCGACGTCTACACCTGGAAGCTGCTCCGCCGTGACATGCGGCGCCCGCGCGACCAGGCCGAGGCCACGATGAAGCTGATGATCGACTCACTGCTGGAGGAGGACTGACGTGGCACGCTTCCTGTTCGTCACCTGGGGTGGCGCCGGCAACCAGACCCCCGCCATCGGGCTCGCCGCCACGCTGACCGACCGCGGACACCAGGTGGTCTTCGCCGGATACCCCGAGCAGCGTGAGCGATTCCAGGAGCTGGGGTACGGCTTCCGGGTGCTGCGACGTGCCCAGCACGCCTGGCCGGCGACACCGCCGGAGGACTGGATGCCGGTGCTGGTCGACGCCGTGTGGGCGTGTCCGGACCACCTGCACGACGTCCGCGAGCTGGTCGAGGGCGAAGCCTGCGACACGGTGGTGGTCGACTGCCTGATGTTCGGCGCCCTCGCCGCCGCGGAGCGGATGTCGGTGCCGACGGTCGCGCTGGTGCACAGCGCGCCCGGCGCACTCGTACCACCCGGAGACGGCTTGGAGCGGCTCGCCCTGGGGCGGGTCAACGCGGTACGGGCGGAAGCCGGCCTGCCGGCGATCACAGCCCTGTGGGACGCCTGGCGCCGCTTCACCACGATCTGCACCAGCATCCCCGACCTGGACCCCCTCACCGACCGGGTCCCCGCCGGATTCGAGTAGGTCGGCCCCGTGTTCGAACCACACCGACACCGACCGTGGCAATCGCCGTGGCCCGACGACGACGCACCACTCGTACTGGCGAGCTTCTCCACCGGCCAGGCGTGGGACCAGACCAGCCGGATCCGCCGTACCCTCGACGCGTTCGCCGACGGTCGATACCGGCTCCTCGTCACCACCGGCATGGCCGACCTCAGTGGGACACCGGTCCCGCCATTCGCCGCACTGGCCAGCCACGTACCGCACGACACCGTGCTGCCGCGGGTGTCCGTCACCGTCACCCACGCCGGGCACGGCACGGTCGCCGCGTCGCTGGCGCACGGCGTACCACTGGTCTGCCTGCCTAACCGGGCCGCTGACCAGCCCGCACTCGCCGCGCAGCTCGCACAGCTCGGCGCGGGGATCGCGCTCGACGGCGACCACGCCACCGCCGCTGATATCGCCCGCGCCGTCGACACCGTGCTGCGCGACCCCGGGTACGCCGTCAGCGCCGGACGGCTGGCGACCGTCATCGACGCACTACCGGGAGCCGCCGGAGCCGCCACCCGTCTCGAAAAACTGGCCCAGTGAGCTAGGCAGTGTCCTGCCGATCTTTGGCCGGCTGCGACAGGTCACGACCTAGGCGGTACGGCGGATCCGGCCGGCGTACCGCGCTTCGAGTACGGCGTTGTGCTCGTCGCCGCCGGCGATGTTCGCCGACAGGTAGACCGGCGGGGTCTCGCCGGCGTCGAGCAGGTGGCGGGTCACCTCGGCCACCAGTAACTGCACCAGCAGCGCCGAGGTGATCGAGGAGACGGCGCACACCGCGCCACCGCCGGGCAGCGGCAGCAGGGCGTCGCCGTACGGGGCGCCGTTGTCCAGCACCACGTCGGCGAGGTCGATCAGCTTCTCGCCGGAGGGGTGCCGCGACGTGGCCCGCGCGGTGTGGGCGCAGGAGGTGATCGCGATCAGCGGGTGGCCGTGCTGCGTGACCAGCCGCGCCAGCTCGACGACGGCGCCGTTCACCCCGGAGTTGGACGCGATCACGAACACGTCCTCGGTACGGATCTCCGCCAGCTCGTATAGCCGGTGCGCGATCGCGGGGTCGCGTTCCAGCTGCGCGTCGCTGAGCGCGGAGGTGGGCTCGCCGCCATACAGCACGATGTCGCGCAGCGCGAGCCGGTTGGTGGGGACGAAACCCCCGGCCCGGCCGGCGATCTCCATCGTGACCGCCTCGGAGTGGCCGGCGCCAAAGGCCTGCACCACCCCACCCCCGCGGATCGACGCCGCCACCATCCTCGCGGCCCCGGCGATGCCCGCCTCGTTGCGGGCGGGCAGCTCGCTGATCAGCGCGCCCAGAGTCCGCAGCAACGCGGCGGGACCGACAGGCCCGCCGGCACCGGCCAGCTCGCCGGCGAAGGGCACGAACATCTCCCCGGAATCAGACGTCGACATACTTTGAATCATCCATTCACGTCGCGGCTAGCCCTGCAATACTGTGATACAGACTAGCGAGCCCGCGTCAACCCGGCTCCACCGCCCGGCGCCGGCGAAGCCGGCCACCACCGCCTCACCTCCGTAGGCTGACCCACGCGTACCCGACCGGAGAGGAACTCACAACGTGGCTTCGCCACCTGCACCAGGTGCCGCCAAGCAGCTCGCCGAGAGTGGCGACATCGCCGACAAGGTACGCACGCTGCTGCCCCGGCTCACCGGCGCACTGCACAACGTCGCCGAGACGGTGCTGGCCGAGCCGGCGGTCGCCGCCGAGCTGTCCGCCGCCGCGCTCGCCGCCCGCGCCGGGGTGTCCCAGGCGACGGTCACCCGGTTCGCGCAGGCGCTCGGCCTGGCCAGCCACCAGCAGCTGCGGATCGCGCTCGCCGCCCAGCTCGGCCGGGCCGCGATCCCGGGCTGGAGCACCGATCTGGGCAGCCACATCAGCGACGACGACGACCTGGACCGGGTGGTGAGCGTGGTCGCGGGCGCCGACGTGCGCGCCATCAACCAGACCGCCGAGCAGCTGGACCGTGCCGCGCTCGACGGCGCCAGCCGCGCCATCGCCGCCGCGCGCCGGATCGACGTGTACGCCATCGGCGGCTCCGCCACCACCGCGCAGGAGCTGGAGCTGCGACTGTTCCGGATCGGGGCGCCGATCCGGGCGTACCCGGAGGTGCACGCCGCGGCCACCTCGGCCTCGCTGCTGACCAGCGGCGACGTCGCGGTCGCGTTCTCCCACTCCGGGATGACCGCCGAGACGCTGGAGCCGTTCGAGCTGGCCCGTGCCGCCGGTGCCACCACCGTCGCGATCACCAGCGATCCCGGTTCCGCGCTCGCGGCCGGGGCCGACCACGTACTCACCACCGCGGTGTTGGAGACCACGTTCCGCAGCGGCGGCCTCGCGGCCCGGCACTCGCAGCTGGTGGTCGCCGACTGCCTCTACATCCGGGTGGCGCAGCTGACCTCTGCCCGCGCCGGCGAGTGCATCGCGCGTACCGCCCACATCGCCCGCCGGCACACCGTCGGCCCCCGCCACTCCCCCGGCGGCGCTACCGGAGGGTGACGGTCAGGCCGCGGCCGTACCGCTGGTGCGTGCGAAACTCCAGCAGCGTCCCCACGGGGGCGCGGGTGACCCGTACCCCCTCGTCGGCGGAGACCACCGACAGCCGCTGGCCGCGCAGCAGGACCGTGACGGTGTCCCGGTCCGTGGTGGGGTCGCTCGCCGCGACCGTGGTCAGCCCGTCCCTGGTCCGCGCGATCACCGAGGCGGGGCCGTCGATGCGCAGGCCGCCGGCTTCGTACCGCCCGGCGGCGAACACGTTCGCGGCGGTCAGCCCGAGCCCGGTGTGCTTCACCGCCTGCACCCGGGTGTGGTTCGCCAGCACGGTCAGCGGACCGTCGGAGTAGCCGCGCAGCCGCTCGGCCGTCCCGTGCGGCACCAGCGCGTACGCGTACCCCGCGGCCGGGTCGGCCGGCTGCGCGATCGTCGCGCTGAACACGGTACGGGTGACCGCGGTGTCCGGATTGGAGGTACGCACCACCCGGCGGCTGCGGGTGACCCGCTCCAACCCGACCCGTACCGGAGCGGGTGCCAGGAACGCGTACCCGACGGCGGTGCCCTGGGTGGCGTTGGCGTACCGCAGCCAGGCCAGGTCGGCGGTGCCGGTGCCGGACCAGGCGGTGCCGTCGCGGAGCTCGCCGGTGAGCGCCACCTGGTCGGCCACGGCGGCGATCCGGGCGTCGACGGTGGTGGTGACGGCCCGCCCGGCCGGGTCGCCGACTCCGGCGGCGAGCACCACGATCTCGTCGTCGAGCATGAACCAGGACTTGGTCGCCGTGGCGTTGCGGTAGGCCACGAAATCCTCCGGCAGCAGCCCCGCCTGTTTCGCGGTGTACGGCACGTCGTCGGACTGCACCATCCCGGCGGCGCCGTACGCCCCCAGCGTGACCCCGCCGGAGTGCCGGTTGGTGCCGCGCGGGAAGTACACGTACGTGTTCTGCGACTCCGACGACGGCGTGAACCCGAGCGCGGGATTGTCGTAGTACGGCGTGCCGTACAGCTGCGGGATGGTCTGCCGCTGCTCCACCGGCGCGGTCACCCCGGCCAGCCCGTACGGCGAAACGGTGGTGAAGTAGTCCACGCCGTACGCGTCGGTCTGCTCCTGCCCGGACAGGTACAGGTAGTACGCGCCGTCGCCCTGGAACCAGGGCATCAGGTTCTCCCCGTTCATGTACTCATACCTGCTGATCCGATCCGAGCTGCGGGCCATCGCGAAGGCGTAGCCGGGGCGGCGGTGCACGTGCCGGTCCATGGCGTTGAACGCGACGCTGCGGGCGGGTGGGTTGAGGTCGGCGGGCGGGATGCTGTCGTCGGCGACGATGTCGGCGTACCGCACGATGCTCAGCGGCGAGACGAAGCTGGTCGGGTTCAGCGCCGGTGAGCGCAGGTGCTTGACGTAGCTCTTCAGCGCGGCGGCAGTGGTGGGGTCGGCGTAGTCGGAGAGGTCGACCACCGCCTCGGTCACCACCCGGACGTCGGAGTACCCGGTGGTGGTACGCGACACCGCCCGGCCCTTGACGATCTCCATCATCCAGCCCTCGAAGATCACCGGCGCGAACCCGTTGGCCACCCAGCCGTGCACCACCGGCACCAGGGCATCGCCGCTGCCGAATCCCGTACCGTCGAGGATCTTCAGGGTCTGCACCACCCGGGTCAGCAGCGCCTTGCCGTACGACCCGGTGTACGCCACCGAGTGGTGCTGGATGAACGACCCGTCGGCGTAGTAGCCGTCGGTGACCCCGTGCCGCAGCCGGTACGGGTCGATGGTGGTGAAGACGGTGAGCTGGTCGGCGATCGCCTTGTCGATCCGGGCGGACTGGCCGAGCAGCGCGCCCTGCAGGATCCGGTTGGTGGTGATGTCGGCGAGGTTGGCGCCGGTGTGGAAGCGCGAGTCCAGGTCGACGTCCCCGTCGCGGCCGTGGCGCAGGTACGCGTCCATCGCGGCGACCTGACCCGCCGCCAGATCGGCCGTCAGCTCGCCGAGCAGCACCAGGGTCCGGGTGAGGTAGTTGGAGATCCCGATCTCCCAGTTGAACCAGTTGCCGTAGTAACCGGCCGACTGGTCGCCGTAGTACCGCTGGTAGAGCCAGGTCAGCCCGTCGCGTACCCGGTGCTGGACCGCGGCTTGGCCGTCGTAGGCACTCCCGGGGGTACGGGTGGCGAGCGCGACCTCGTACAGGGCGCGGTAGCAGGTGGTGAGGTTGCTGTCGCTGGTGCCCAGCGGCACGCCGGCGAGCAGCTCACCCTCCCCCGCGCCGTCCATCGCGGCGAGCCGGGTGCGGGCGGTGCGGTCGATCGCGGCCAGCTTCGGGGCGACCTCCGGTCTGGCGTTGGACTCCGCGGTGCCGGCGAGCATCGCCACGGTGTTGGCGAGCAGCCGTGCCGGGTCGGCCCCGGTGGCCGCGGCCGCACGGTGCGGCGCCACCATCGTGAGCAGGCCAGCGGCGGGCAGGAACGAGAGCAGGCTGCGGCGGGTGAACTCCACGGATCCCCCTTGACGGGATGAAAGATCCTGACGGCCCGAGTCAATCAGAGGTTGCTAAGTTGCAGCAAGCCGGGTCGCGCCGATCCCCCGACAAATGGCCAGATTCCTGATGGCACTGGCGCGCGGGACTCAGCGGGTGCGCAGGTGCGAGTCGAACCAGGCCGCGGCCTGCTCGGCCACCTCGCCGAGCGCGCCCGGCTCCTCGAAGAGGTGACTGGCTCCCGGCACCACGTGCACCTCGCACGGAGCCCGTACCAGGGCCGCCGCCTCCCGGTTCCACTCGATCACCCTGGTGTCCGCGCCACCCACGATCAGCAGGGTGGGCGCCACCACCGCCTCCAGCACGTCCGCCGCGAGGTCGGGGCGACCACCGCGGCTCACCACGGCGCGTACCACCCCGGGGCGGCGTGCGGCGGCGACCAGCGCGGCGGCGGCTCCGGTGCTGGCGCCGAACAGCCCGATCGGGAGCTGTTCGGTGTCCCAGCGCCGCTGCACCGTGTCGAGCATGGCGACCAGCCGGTCGGCGAGCAGCCCGATGTCGAACCGCAACTCGCCGGTGACCCGGTCGGTCTCCTCCTCACCGGCCGCGAGCAGGTCGCCGAGCAGGGTGGCGTACCCGCGGGTGTACAGCCGCTCGGCGACCCAGAGGTTGCGCGGGCTGTGCCGCGAGCTGCCACTGCCGTGCGCGAACACCACCACCCCGGACGGCGACTCCGGCACCTGGAGATCACCGGCAACCGTCACCGCGCCCGCCGGGATCGACAACTCCACACTCATCGCCCGACACCCCCTCTGCCTGCGGTTTACCCGCCGCCGAGGGCGCTGACACCGGTCAGCCGGAGGGGGACGGGCTCGGCTTCTTGCCCGCGCCCAGCGGCAGGTCGCCGACCACGTCGAGCTCGTCGAGCACCACGTTGGCCAGCACGTCGCCGTCGGGGCGCACCTGCCGTAGGTAATACCGCTGCACCGGCGCCCGGTTGCGCCCGAACCACCAGTACCCCCGCGGGCTGTCGACCTGCCCGATGTCGCCGAGCCGCCGCTCCAGCTGCTCCGGTGTCACCTGGCCACCACCGACCAACGCCTGGTCGAGCACCGCCGCGGCGTCGTAGGCGACCATCGGCAGCACGTACGGGCTCTTGTGGTACCAGCGCAGGTACGCCGCGACGAAGTTGCGGTTGGCCGCGTTGTCCAGCACCTCGGAATAGTAGAAGGCGTCCATCAGATTCTCGGCGCGCGCGCCCTCCTGCTCCAGGAACGGCGCCTCGGTCATCCCTTCCGCGCCGTAGAAGCTGACCGTACGGCGCAGCCCCGCCGCGTCGAACTGGTTGATGAACGCCACGGCGAGGTCGGCCGGCAGGAAGCAGAACAGCGCACCGGCTCCGGACTCCCGTAGCCGATCAAGGTACGGGCCGAAGTCGGTGGTGTCGGGGAACGGGATGTACTCCTCGCCGACGATCTCGCCGGTGAAGCGCGACTTGAAGCCGTGGGTCTCGTCCCACCCCGCGGCGTAGTCCGACGCGAGCAGGTAGACGCCCTGGCCGCGGTGCCGCCGCGAGACGTACGGCGCGATGGCGTACCCGTCGTAGCCGCTGAGCGCACACGTACGCCAGACGTAGTCCTTGCCCTGCGCCTGCAGCGTCGACGCGAACGGGGAGATCAGCGGCACCTTGGCCCGCTGTACCACCGGCACCACCGGGATCAGGTTGCTGGAGAACGTCACTCCGACCAGCGCGGTGAGGTTCTCGGTACGCAGCATCCGCTCGACGTTGCGGACCGTCTCACCGGGCTCCAGCGACTCTTCGGTCTCGATCACCTCGACCCGCCGGCCACCGAGCCGGCCGCCGCTGAGCTCGAGGAAGAGTTTGAAGCCGGCCCGCTGGTCGTCGCCGAGCAGCTTGAACACGCCCTCCTGCAGCAGCACCAGCCCGATCCTGATCGGATCCTCGTCCTGATCCGGATCGCGGGCCTCGCCGCAGGCGCTCAATGCCGCGGCACCCGCGGCCGCGGCAGACAGTCGGAGGAAGCCCCTGCGGTTCTGCACGTGCATGCACGTCTCCTGACCCTAGGTGCAGGCGACGCGACCGAGACTCCCTGGCACGTGAGGTCACGCTCCGTCGGGGGTCACAGCGCGCGCCACTGCGGCTGTTCCCCCGCCTTCACTGGTGAACTTCACCCGATCGTGCTGCGACGTTACACCCCAGCCTCCCCACGTTCACCTGGTAATTCGCCCCGCCACGGCACCGTCACCATGTGTTGGTAAAAGGCCCCCACCAGATCCGGCGAAGCTGTGGCACACACCCGCACAACCGGCCGCTCCATTACATCCCGTAACCATCGGGGCCGATCCCCACGAGTCGGCCAGCTCGCCCCGTGCTGGCCCGGAAACCGATTTCCCACCGCCACATACGGGGAGAGTTGGCATCAGGGCTACTCGCCGGTATCCTCCGGCCGCGCAAGATCAACTTTGCCCGATCGGGTGCCGCGATTCGGTTATGTGCGGTTTCACCGTCACTCATTGTGACCTGCCTCGCGCCCCCAGCTGTGCGCCCGAACACCGGCCACCGCGGCGCAAAACCCGGACAAACACCCCTCTACTGGTACGCGAATCACGTCATCCCGGCAACGTTGGGCGGCCGCGGTGACACCGCTGGGCCCACACACCGTCAGGATTTCCGGGTTTGTTCAGGCACCTGGAGTTCAGGCACCTGGTTGTTCCCGCACCTCGGAGGAGAAGAATCTTGCCTACCGGCTGCAGACCCGGCCGGCCAGTGGCTGATCGCACCGCGATCGCCTCGCTGCGCCGGCACGCCAAGAACCTGGCGACCCGAAGTGTCGCCACGCCCGGCATGCTCCCGCGCACGCTGGCCGTACTACCCCTGGCCGTGGCGCTCTCCGGCGCCACCGCCGCGTCCGCCGTGACCGGCGGCGAGGCGGCACCCGCGGAGCCGGTCACCACGGCCCACAGCACCGCCAGCCCACTCGGCGTCGACCGGGACACGGACCGGCCCAGCCGCGCGACCCACCGGCGACGCGGCACCGTGCCGTCGCCCAACGCGGTCACCCGCCCCAAGCCGAAGCCCGCGCCGGCCTGGGTGAACCCCACCACCGGCTACGACCTCAGCTCGGGGTTCGGCCACCGCTGGGGCACCGTGCACAACGGTGTCGACCTCGCCGGCCCCACCGGTACGCCGATCCGTACCGTGCACTCCGGCACCGTCGAACGCGCCGGCTGGTACGGCGGCTACGGCTACGCCGTGATCGTCGACCACGGCAACGGCGTCAGCACCCTGTACGGCCACAACTCTCGGGTGCTGGTCAAGCAGGGGCAGCGGGTGCTTACCGGACAGCGGATCGCCCTGATGGGCAGCACCGGCTACTCCACCGGGCCACACCTGCACTTCGAGGTGCATCTCAGCGACGAGCCGGTCGACCCGGTGCCGTGGATGCGCCGCCACGGCGTAAAGCTGTAAACCGCTTACGCGGACGGTGCAGCAGCTGACCTAGCGGAGCGTCACGCATACTCCTGCTCCAGGATGGCCAGGTCGCGGTTGGCGAACTGCACGTGCGCCCACTCGTCGCTGAAGATGACTTGCAGGCACTCCACCGCCGTACGTTCGGCGGGCGACGGGCAGCCGATCGCGGTGTTCGGCCCCCGCACCCGGTCCAGCTCCTCCTGCGTGACCTCCGCCAGATACGCGCGCAGATCGGCGATCCGCTCGGCGCGCACGGCGAGGATGTCGCCGAGGGTGGGTGCCGCCGACTCGTCGATGCCGAACTCGGCGCCGTTGGTGGTGAACGATGCGGGTACGCCGATCGGATGGAACGGGTTCGGGCGAAGGGCCGCCGCGTGGCCGTACCACGCGTCCACGACGAAGATCGTGTGGCGCAGGGTGTGGGCGAGTGACCATTCGTCGTTCACTGATCTGTAGACGGCTTCCTCCGGCAGCGCGCTCGCGCGTCGGACCGTCGCATGCCACAGCTCCTCGATGACATCCACCGCGTCGCGCATCGTCTCGGGTGTGGTCGGCCGTAGTCGCAGCCGTTCGGGGTGCACGGCGATCCAGCTCCGCTTCGATCAACGGCATGATCTCCACGCCATTAATGCGCAGCCCGTCGATCGCCCCGTCGATGTCGGCGTTGAACAGCACGACGCCATGCATCCGGGCGCCGCTGAGATCCACCTCGCGGAAGGTCGCGCTGGCCATTGACAGGTCGATGAACTCCGCACCCTCGTAGTCGGGCTGCTGCACGAATCGCGTCACCGGCACATCGTAGGAGCCCGCTACGACAAGACCGCTGCATCGCCTTCGGCCGCCACATCTTCTCCAGCCGCCACATCGCCCCCAGCCGCGACATCGCCTCCGGCCGCGTCGCCCTCGGCCGCGTCGCCGCCCCCGGCCGTGTCGTCGCCGGGGCGGCGGCGTCGCGACACCAGTACCGCCGCCACGGCAGCGAGCACCATCACTCCGGCGATGACCAGGTAGAGATTGCCCAACAACGCGCCGGCAGCGGTGCCGCCGAGTGCACCCCAGTCCTCCGGAGAGGATCACCAGGTGTACGACGCAGCACACCGCGAGCGGACCACCGACGGCGACGATCGCCTTTCTGTCATTGCGGTCCACGGCCGATCACGCTCCCCTTCGGCGTACTGCCGGCGGCGCGGTGCCCGCCCCTGTTAGATTAGATCTGCTTATCCGGATACTATGCAGATAGGCGCCTGCCAGCAAGACGGGGTACGGCACGGCGGGCCCACCCCGCCCGGAAGGAAAGGCCCCCTCATGACATACGACCTGGCGATCGTCGGCTCCGGCGGAGCGGCGTTCGCGGCCGCCATCGCCGCCCGCCGCGAGGGCAGGCGCGTGGTCATGGTGGAGCGCGGCACCATCGGTGGCACCTGTGTGAACACCGGCTGCGTACCGTCCAAGGCGCTGTTGGCCGCCGCGGAGGCGCGCCACGTCGCACTCACCGCGGACCGGTTCCCCGGCATCCAGGCGAGCGCCCGCTACAGTGCCGCCGGCGCCGGCCGGGTCGACGCGACCGAGCTGATCGCGGGCAAGGCCGACCTGGTAGCCCGGCTGCGTGCCGAGAAGTACGACGACATCGCCGCGGACGCCGGGTGGGAGATCGTGTCCGGACACGCCCGGTTCGTCGACGGCCCCCGGCTGGCGGTCACCGCGCCTGACGGCGGCACCCGGCACATCGACGCCGAGCACTACCTGGTCGCGACCGGATCGACCCCCTGGCTGCCGCCTGTCGACGGCCTGGACGAGGTGCCGTACCTGACCTCGACCACCGCGATGGAGCTGGACCCGCTGCCCCGGTCGCTGCTGGTGGTCGGCGGCAACTACGTCGGCCTGGAGCAGGGCCAGCTGTTCTCCCGGCTCGGCGTCGACGTGACGCTGGTCGAGGCGCTGGACCGGCTCGCCCCCACCGAGGAGCCCGAGCTCTCGGCGGCGATCGCGCAGGTCTTCGCCGACGAGGGGATCGCGGTCCACACCGGCGCGCGGGTGCTGGCCGTACACTCCGAAGCCGGCGAGGTGGTCGCGGTGCTGAGCGACGGGCACGGGTCGCACCGGGAGGTCCGCGCCGAACGGGTGCTGGTCGCCGCCGGGCGGCGGCCGGTCACCGACGGGCTGGATCTCGACGTGGTCGGGGTGAAGGTCGGCGAGCGCGGCCAGATCGTGGTCGACGACCAGCTGCGTACCGCGCACCCGCGGATCTGGGCCGCCGGGGACGTGACCGGCCATCCGAACTTCGTGTACGTCGCGGCCGCCCACGGGGCGCTGGTGGTGGAGAACGCCCTGCACGGGGCCGGCCGTACCGTCGACTACCGTCAGCTGCCCCGGGTCACCTTCACCACACCCGCGATCGCCGGCGTCGGCATGACCGAGGCCCAGGCCGCCGAGCACGGGATCGCCAGCGAATCCCGGGTGCTGCCGCTGGCGTACGTGCCGCGCGCCGTGGTCAACCGCGACACCCGCGGCGTGATCAAGCTGGTGGCCGAGCGCGGCAGCGGGCGACTGCTCGGCGCCCACGCGGTAGCCGACGGCGCCGGAGACGTTATCGCCGCGGCCGGCTACGCCCTCGCCAACCACATGACGGTGGGACAGATCGCGGAGCTGTGGCACCCGTACCTGACGATGGCCGAGGGGCTCAAGCTGGCCGCCCAGACCTTCACCCGCGACGTCACCAAACTGTCCTGCTGCGCCGCGTAGCCCCGGCCGGAGGGCGCTCATCGTGCGAGAGCCGGGCCGAAGGCCGAGCGCACGAGCCGGTGCAGCAGCTCCATTCCCTGGTCAACGGTCATCAGGACGATCGACCCCGCCTGCTCGGCGAACCGCCGCCCCGACTCCAGGGACGTGAACAAGTTGATCGGGCCGCACACCGCGAGCGCCCCGCTCACCTCGTCCTGCTCCAGCATGCCGGCGGCGCTGGACGGCCGGACCATCGAGAGCACCGCGGATCCCGGCTCCACCTCACGTACCTGATCGGCGTCGAGGGACAGCCGCACCGTGCCGCCGCCGACGGGGTCGCTGGAACGCACTCCGACCGGGCTGCCCAGCAGCGTCGGCATGCCCAGCGCGTCCGCCGCGCACCAGGCGTAGAGGATCCTGTCGGCCACCTCTAGCTGGTGCCTGGTCGGGCGGAGATCCAGGCCGTGGTACGCGACCACGTCGCCGTGCTGGTCCAGCACCGCGTTGTTCGCCGCCCGCAGCCACTCGCCGGCCCGGTCGAGGCTGCGGCCCGCCCGGGTGGCGAGCCGCACGGGGCTCACCGGCGCACCCTCTGCCAGCAGCCGGAACAGCGCCACGGAGAGGTACGGGTCCCGCCGATCCATCAGCCCGTCGGTGGCGAGCAGCTCGTCGGCCATCGCGGGCACATCGACCTGGGGCTCGGCACCGCGTGAGACCGGGCCACGTGATACTGGCGCACGTGACACTGGGGCATCAGTCATGTCAGTCCTCGTCGCTGCTCTTCGCGGACCGCACCGCCGCGGGGACTCTCCTGGGCAGCCATCCGGATGTCCAGATGGTCGGTTACGCTATCATCGGGATAGCCGGATATCACTGGAGTCGACTGTGACCCACGCCACCCCAGCACCCGTCACGCTTCTGCCCACCGAGGACGACGGAGTCAAGCAGGTGAGTAAGTTCTTCCGTGCCCTCGCCGACCCCACACGGCTGCGCCTGCTGGAGCTCTGCCTCCACCAGGAACGCTCCGTCGGAGAGTGCGTCGAGCTGATCGGCCTGGCCCAGAGCCGCATCTCCAGCCACTTCGCCTGCCTGGCCGACTGCGGCTACGTCCAGGCCCGGCGCGAAGGTCGGCGTACCTTCTACTCGGTCACCGACGCCCGGGTCGCCGAGATCGTGCTGCTCGCCCGCGCGCTCGCCGCGGACAACTCAGCGGCCCTGGCGGACTGCATCCGCATCGACTCCTGACCCGGATCACCTCCTGCTCCGGCTATCACTCGCCGCCCGTGAGTGGTGACGGCGGCGGCGCGCCGGTGGGCCGGGTGGTGCCGTAGCCGAGGGCCCGGTACTGGAGGACCGCCGCCTGCCGCTGGGCGGCATCGAGCACCCGCGGTGTGCCGAGCACGGCGGCCTGCCAGTAGATGCCGCAGCCCCAGTCGAGCAGCTGGGCGTACTCGACCGCCCGGGACAGGGTGGATCCGTGGCTGACCGCGCCGTGGTTGGACATCAGGGCGGCGTACCGGCCGTCGAGCGCGTCACTGACCGCCTGTGCCAGCTCAGCCGTACCGAAGGTGTGGTACGCCGCCACCCGTACCGGGCCGCCGAGGGCGAGCAGCTGGTAGTGGATGATCGGAAGCTCGTCCAGCACGCTGCCGAGCGCGACCGCCAGTGGCGCGTGCGTATGCACGATCGCGCCGGTGCCGTACCGCCGGTAGAGGCCCAGGTGCAGCCCCAGCTCGGAGGTCGGCGCGAACCTCCCCGCGACAGTACGGCCCTCCAGGTCGACCACGGTGACCTGCTCGGCGGTGATCTCCCCGAAGCGGGTCCCGGTCGCGGTCACCGCGACCAGGTCGCCGACCCGGGCGCTGACGTTGCCCGCCGTACCGACGACCAGCCCGTCGGCGGCCAGCTGGCGACACACCGCCGCGACCTCCTCGCGCGCCGTCGTCAGCAGTTCTCGTGAGTCGTCCATGCGATGACGCTAACGCCAGGGCCCGGCCGGGAAACCGCCTCGACACCCGGCGGGGCACTTGTCAGGATCGGCGGCGTGGAGCTGGTGTACCTGTTGCCCGCGTTCGTGCTGGCGGTGGTCGTGATGTCGGCGACCCCCGGCCCGGCGATGGCGTTGATCCTGCGCCGTGCCGCGCTGGGTGGGATGCGTGCCGCGCTGCCGGTGATCCTGGGCCTGGAGACCGGGCTGTACGTCTGGGCGCTGCTCGCCGCCGCGGGCTTCGCCGCACTGGTCGCAGCCTCCGAGGTGGCGTACCTGGTGCTGCGGGTGGTCGGTGCGGTGGTGCTGCTCTACCTGGGGGTACGCGCGCTGCGCACCGCGTGGCAGCACCGCGCGGCGGTGACCCGCGCGGAGTCGAAGCCGGCGGACGGACCGGCGGACGGGTCGGCGGACGGGTCGGCGG
>JBOGDE010000091.1:0-17510 GCA_050701695.1 Micromonosporaceae bacterium | reverse complement strand
CGGCAACGCTGACCGACCAGCGCGGCGCGCTGCGGGCGCTCGGTGTCGACGGCACCCGGCCGCCGTTGTCACTGGCCGCCAGCGACCCCGGGGAGTACGTGCGCCGGCTCGCCGCCGCGACCCAGGCCGCCGAGCTGACCGACCCGTCGGGGCTGGGCGCCCACCACTGGCTGCTGCAGCCGGTGGGCATCCCGGCACCCTTACGACCTGGTGCACGATAGTCTGCCGGGCCGCGCCGGACCCATTTGCCGACCAGCGGCGTTGTCAGCTTGCCCGGATACAACACCGGTATCCGGACAAACCTCCGCCTTGCCGGACGACAAATGGGCCTCGCCGCGACTCCGGCGCTATCGCGCACCACGTCGTTACTCACGGGGTACGCAGCCGCGGCAGCCCCAGCGCGCGGCGGGCATGGTGGACCGGCCGCCGGTCGGTGAGTGCGTGCAGCTCCGCGTACGTCCGGGCGGTGTCGCGGTCTTCGACGTTGCTGCTGCCGGCAAGGCCGCCGCGCGAGCCGGCGAGTCCACCGCGCCGGCCGGCGTCCCGCCGGTGGTTGCGCTCGATGCCATAGATCGTCAGGACCAGGAGACTCAGTACCAGAAGAATCGTCATGGCAGAAGCTTGACTCTCGGCAATACTCAGCCACCAGTGGCAGAGCTGCCGTTGTGCAACTATATTCTGCCAGCTAGGCTGACGGCATGTTGAACTCCGTGGCCGTCGTGCTGATCGACGGCGTGGCTCCGTTCGAGTTCGGCGTGGTGCACGAGGTGTTCGGCGTCGACCGCACCGACGACGGCGTGCCGGGCTTCGACTTCCGGCCCTGCGGCGAGACTCCCGGCGTGCCGCTCCCGGCCGGCAGCGGGGTGCAGCTGATCCCGGCGTACGGCCTCGAGGCCCTCGCCGGCGCCGATCTGGTCGCGGTGCCGGCCGCGGCGATCCGCGACGACTACCCGGACGCCGTGCTCGACGCGGTACGGGCAGCCGCCGACCGCGGCGCCATCCTGCTGTCCGTCTGCAGCGGCGCCTTCCTGCTCGGCGCGGCCGGACTGCTCGACGGACGCCGCTGCACCACCCACTGGCGGTACGCCGACCAGCTCGCCCAGCGCTTCCCGGACGCCAAGGTCGACCCGGACGTGCTGTTCGTCGACGACGGCAGCATCGTGACCAGCGCCGGCACCGCCGCCGGCATCGACGCCAGCCTGCATCTGGTACGCCGGGAGCTGGGCGCCGCCGTCGCCACCCGGATCGCGCGCCGGATGGTGGTGCCGCCGCAGCGCGACGGCGGCCAGCGGCAGTACGTCGAGCTGCCCGTACCGGAGTGCACCGGCGAGAGCTTGCGCCCCGTGCTCGGCTACCTGCTCGAACACCTCGCCGAGGACCACTCGGTGCCCGAACTGGCGCGCCGGGCCCGGCTGTCGGAACGTACCTTCGCCCGGCGGTTCACAGCCGAGACCGGGACCACCCCGGGGCGCTGGTTGACCACCCAGCGGGTGCTGCACGCCCAGCGGCTGCTGGAGCAGACCTCGCTCGACGTCGACCAGGTCGCCCGGCAGAGCGGCTTCGGCACCGCCGCCCTGCTGCGTCACCACTTCCACCGGATCGTCGGCGTCACCCCGACCGATTACCGCCGCACCTTCGCCTCCGACGAGAGCCGCGAGCCCAGGCCCCAGCCCGAGCCCCAGCCTCAGGCCCAGCCGCGAGCCCGGTCCCGGCCCGCACCCCACCCCGGGGGCGGCGTAGCAGGATGACTTCTGGTCATACCAGGAGTACGGTTGACGGCATGACTGCGAAGGTGACCCTGTCGTTCTCCGACCAGACGATCGCCGAGGCACGCGAGCTCGCCCAGCGCGAGGGCGTGTCCTTGTCGGCGTGGATCAACCGGGCGGCGCAGGAGCGCGCGATCCGTGAGGTGTTCCAGGCCCACGCCGCCGCGGTACGCCGCGCAGGGCTCGACGACGAGGAAGCCGCGCTCGCCGACGAGCAGGAGATGGCCCAGATCGACGCGGAGTACTACGCCGGGCGCGGCCGTGCGGCGCGGTGAAGTCTGGCTGATCAAAGGGGTACGGGAACGGCTCGGACTGGTCATCAGCTCCGACGTGTTCAACGGCACCGACGTACCGGTGGTGATCGTCGCCGAGGTCACCGAGCGCGACGAGTTGCGCGACTCGCCGCTGGCCGTCGAGCTGGACGAGGACTACTACGTACTCCCGGACCGGCTCTTCTCTCCGCTGAAGAAGTGGTTCCGGGAGCAGGTCACCGTCGCCGACACCGAGACCATGCGCCAGGTCTCGCGTGCGCTGCGCATCCTGCAGGAACTCTGACGCGATCCCGCAGATGTAGGGCGCGTCAAGAAAAGCTTCGAAAAATACTCAAAAGCTGGTAACTGCGTACGGCGTTGCGCCTTCAGCGACGTGAACCTGCGTGAGACCAGTGAGTTCTCCAACTACACCGCCCGCCGGTACCGGAGAATCTCCGGCTGACCCCTTCCCGACCGCGCCCGGCACCGCACCGGGCGCGGTCGGTCGGCGGCGTGGCACGATGGCGGCGTGACGCGCGAAGTCGTGGCGGCGACCGGCACCGGGCTCGACACCGCCGACATGGTGCTCAACATCGGGCCGCAGCACCCGTCCACGCACGGTGTGCTGCGACTCAAGCTCACCCTCGACGGGGAGCGGGTGCTCGATGCGGAGCCGATCATCGGCTACATGCACCGCGGCGCCGAGAAACTCTTCGAGGTACGCGACTACCGCCAGATCATCGTGCTCGCCAACCGGCACGACTGGCTCTCGGCGTTCTCCAACGAACTCGGCGTGGTGCTCGCCGTTGAACGGCTGATGGGCATCGAGGTCCCCGAGCGGGCGATCTGGCTGCGCACCGCCCTAGCGGAGCTCAACCGCGTATTGAACCATCTCATGTTCCTCGGCTCGTACCCCCTGGAGATCGGGGCGATCACGCCGGTGTTCTACGCGTTCCGGGAACGCGAGGTGATCCAGGCGGTGATGGAGGAGATCTCCGGCGGCCGAATGCACTACATGTTCAACCGGGTCGGCGGGGTCAAAGAGGAGGCACCGGCCGGCTGGACCAGCCGCGCCCGTACCGCCATCGACGCGGTACGCACCGGCATGAAGGACATCGACAACCTGATCCGCCGCAACGAGATCTTCATGGCGCGTACGGTCGGCGTCGGGGTGCTGGCGCCGGAGGACGCCGCCGCCTACGGTGCGTCCGGACCGGTGGCTCGGGCCTCGGGGCTCGACTTCGACCTGCGCCGGGACGAGCCCTACCTCGCGTACGGCCAGCTGGACGTTCCGGTGGTCACGCGGAAAGCCGGGGACTGCCACTCCCGGTTCGAGGTGCTGCTTGACCAGGTGTACGTCTCGCTCGACCTCGCCGCCGCCTGCCTGGACCGGCTCGACACGGTGACGGGGCCCGTCAACGTACGGCTGCCGAAGGTGGTGAAGGCGCCGGAGGGCCACACGTACGCCTGGACCGAGAACCCGCTCGGCATCAACGGCTACTACCTGGTGTCCCGCGGCGAGAAGACACCGTGGCGGATGAAGCTGCGCACCGCGTCGTACTCCAACGTGCAGGCGCTGGTGAGCCTGCTGCCCGGCTGCCTGGTGCCGGATCTGATCGCCATCCTCGGCTCGATGTTCTTCGTAGTCGGCGACATCGACAAGTAGCCGGCCTGCTCAGGGTCTCAGGCCCGGGGGATCAGGGTTGCCGCTCAGGGGTGGGCGTGCCAGGCGCCGGCCGAGTCGGGCTGTGACCGCAGGTCCGCCCACGGGTCCCGGCCGTTACGGCCCGCGCCGCCGTTACCGCCCGTGCTGCCGTTGTGGCCCGCGTTGCCGTTGTGGCCCGTGTTGCCGTTGTGGCCCGTGTTGCCGTTGTGGCCCGTGTTGCCGTTGTGGCCGGCGCTGCCGTTACCGCCGAAGTTGTACGTCGGCTCGTCGGGCTCCGGGGCACGGCGGCGACCGCCCCCGGCCGGCGAGACCGGAACGGACGAGATCGGGCTGGCCGACACGGGACTGGCGGAGACCGGGCGGTCGGCGAGCGGCCGGTCAGCGAGCGGGCCGGTCGAGTGCGGCCGGGCGGCAAGGTCGTCGTTGAGCGGGTCCCACTGGCGGCGTTCGGCGGCGGCGCGAGCCGGGTCCACGTACTCCCGGTAAGGCTCTGCCGGACGGTGGGGGGCATGATGGCTCGCCTCGGTCCAGCTCGCGGCCGTACGCGGCCCGACCCTGGCCCGCCCCGCCGAGGACCGACCGACGGCCCCATTCCCGGAGGGCGCGGCGGCCCGCGCCGAAGCCACCGGGACCGGGACCGGGGAAGACGCCTGGGCCGGGACCGGGGAAGACGCCTGGGCCGGGGCCGGGAAAGACACCTGGGCCGAGGCCGCCGCGGGCGACACCGGAGCCGCCGGGACCGGGGCGGCGGCGGGCGAGACCGGAGCGACTGCCCGTACCCCCGGGGTGGCGCCGGAGTCGGCCGAGAAGCCGAGCTTGCCGCGCTCCGTGGAGACCTGGCCGCGGAGCTGTTCGAGCTGGTCGGCCAGCTCCGCGATCTCTTCCCGCAGCGCGGTGTGCATCTTGCGGGCGACCGTGACGATGTCTTCCCGGGTCTCCTCCCGGATCGCGTCAGCCTCGTCCAGCACACTCTCCTCGATCTCCACCCGTACGCCGTCGAGATCCTGGCGCAGCGTGACCGACAGTCCGATCAGGACCACGGAGAAGATCGCGAGCACCGCGGCTACCCGCAGCGGCGCACCACCCTGACTCAACAGCAGCAGCACCGCCGCGACCGGTGCCAGTCCGACACCGATCCAGAACAGATCCGGAAGCCATCGGGCCCGCCAGTCGCGGGGTTTCTGGCTGGCCGACATGGCCGACAGGCTACAGATCCATCCCAGTCCCCCGATAGGGGGTGTGGCGGTCATCTGCCGGGATCGATCCGTGATAAGCGACCACACTGCCTGGAAGATCGACAATGCGCGACCCGGTGACAGCGCAGGGCAATGATCGCACCACCTCACGGCCCCGGCACCACCGCCGGTCACCCCCGGCACTGCCGGGCTACGCCACCACCTCGCCGGCCCTGATCACGTCCCGGACCAGCGGCACCCCGGGCCGATACGCCAGGTGTACGTAGGACGGGCTGGACAGCACCGCGAGGTCGGCGCGGCGGCCGGGCGTCAACCGGCCGATGTCGTCGCGGCGGAGCGCGGCGGCACCGCCGGCGGTCGCGGCGTACACCGCCTCCTCGCAGGTCATCCGCATCTCGCGGACCGCCAACGCGATCATCAACGGCATGCTGGTGGTGAAGCTGGTGCCGGGGTTGCAGTCGGTGGCCAGCGCCACCGTCGCCCCGGCGTCCAGCAGCCGGCGCGCATCCGGGTACGGCGACCGCGTCGAGAACTCCGCCCCCGGCAGCAGCGTCGCGACCGTCTCCGAGTCCGCCAGCGCCGCCACGTCGGCGTCGGTGAGGTGGGTGCAGTGGTCGGCGCTCGCCGCCCCCAGCTCCACCGCCAGCCGCACCCCTGGACCGGGGCCGAGCTGGTTGGCGTGCACCCGCAGCCCGAGCCCCTTCTCACGCGCCGCGGTGAGGATCGTCCGGGCCTGGTCGGCGTCGAACGCGCCGCGCTCGCAGAAGACGTCGGCCCACTTCGCGTACGGCGCGCAGGCCTCCAGCATCTCGCCGGCCACCAGCGCGGTGTACGCGTCAGGATCCGCCCCCGCCGGCACGATGTGCCCTCCGAGGTACGTGGTCTCGCCGGTCAACGCGCCGGCCAGCCGCAGGCAGCGCGCCTCGTCGGCCGGGGTCAGGCCGTACCCACTCTTGATCTCGACCGTGGTGGTGCCCTGGGTGAGCGCTTCGGCGACCAGCGAGGAGGCACGCGCGGCGAGCTCGGAGTCCGACGCCGCCCGGGTCGCCGCCACGGTGGTACGGATCCCGCCCGCGGTGTATGCCTCCCCCGCCATCCGCGCCGCGAACTCCGCCGACCGGTCACCGGCGAAGCACAGGTGGTTGTGGCTGTCGACGAACCCGGGGAGGACGCAGCCGCCCGCCGCGTCGAGCCGGTCGTCGGCCTCGGGCGCGGCTGAGCGCGCCCCCAGCCACACCACCCGCTCACCGTCGGTGACCAGTGCCGCGTCCGCGACCGTCCCCAGTGGACCCTCGCCGTGCTCCGGGTCGCCGGTCACCAGCAACCCGATGTTGTCGACCAGCAGGCTGCCCCGGTGGACGGTCATGGCTGCTCGCCGCGGGCGGCGGGTGGCACCTCGCCGGATTCGCGGATGGGTACGCGTACCCCCGAATGTTCTGCCACGTGCTCGGCGAGTTCGTAGCCGGCGTCGACGTGGCGGATCACGCCCATGCCGGGGTCGTTGGTGAGTACGCGTTCGATCTTCTGTGCCGCGAGTGCGGTGCCGTCGGCGACCGAGACCTGGCCGGCGTGGAGGGAGCGCCCGATGCCGACCCCGCCGCCGTGGTGCAGGCTCACCCAGGACGCCCCGGACGCGGTGTTGACCAGCGCGTTCAGCAGCGGCCAGTCCGCGATCGCGTCGGAGCCGTCAGCCATCGACTCGGTCTCCCGGTACGGGCTCGCCACCGACCCGCAGTCCAGGTGGTCCCGGCCGATCACCAGTGGCGCGGACACCTCACCGCTGGCCACCAGCTCGTTGAACCGCAGCCCGGCCTTGTCGCGCTCGCCGTACCCGAGCCAGCAGATCCGGGCCGGCAGCCCCTGGAACGCGACCCGCTCGCCGGCCATCCTGATCCAGCGGGCGAGGCTCTCGTTCTCCGGGAACAGCTCGAGGATCGCCTGGTCGGTGCGCGCGATGTCCTTCGGGTCGCCGGACAGCGCCGCCCACCGGAACGGGCCCTTGCCCTCGCAGAACAGCGGCCGGATGTACGCCGGCACGAACCCCGGGAAGTCGAACGCGCGGTCGTACCCGGCTTCCTTCGCCTCGCCCCGGATCGAGTTGCCGTAGTCGAACACCTCGGCGCCGGCGTCCATGAACCCGACCATCGCCTCGACATGCTTCGCCATCGAGGCGCGGGCCCGGTCGGTGAACTCCTCCGGCTTCTTCGCCGCGTAGTCGGGCGCGTCGCCGAGGTCGATGTCCTCGGGGATGTAGCTCAGCGGGTCGTGTGCCGAGGTCTGGTCGGTGACGATGTCGACGGGTACGCCGCGGCGCAGGATCTCGGGGACCAGTGTGGCGGCGTTGCCGACCAGCCCGACCGAGAGCGGGCGCCGCGCATCCTTGGCGGCGAGCGCCTGGTCGATCGCGTCGTCGAGGTCGTCCGCGACCGTGTCCAGGTAGCGGGTCTGGACCCGGCGGCGCAGCCGGCTGGCGTCGATGTCGATGATCAGGCAGACGCCGTCGTTCATGGTGACCGCGAGTGGCTGCGCCCCGCCCATCCCGCCACACCCGGCGGTCAGCGTCAGGGTCCCCCGGAGCGTCCCGCCGAAGCGTTTCGCGGCGACGGCGGCGAAGGTCTCGTACGTGCCCTGCAGGATGCCCTGGGTGCCGATGTAGATCCACGAGCCGGCGGTCATCTGGCCGTACATCATCAGGCCGAGCTTGTCGAGGCGGCGGAACTCCGGCCAGGTCGCCCAGTCCCCCACCAGGTTGGAGTTGGCGATCAGCACCCGGGGAGCCCATTCGTGGGTACGGAACACCCCGACCGGCTTGCCCGACTGCACCAGCAGCGTCTCGTCTTCTTTGAGCGTGCTCAGGGTGCGGGTGATCGCCTCGAAGCTGGCCCAGTTGCGAGCGGCCTTCCCGGTGCCGCCGTACACCACCAGGTCGTCGGGGCGTTCCGCGACGTCGGGGTCGAGGTTGTTCAGCAGCATTCGGTACGCCGCTTCGGTCTGCCAGTTCTCGCAGCTCAGCGCGGTGCCGTGGGGCGCCCGTACGGTCCTCGGGCCGGGTTGCGTGCTCGCCATTGAGCATCCTCCTTCGAGTCTGTCCTGAGCCTAGGACAGGGCCTGATCAGCCCGGCCGCCCCGGTCACACATCAGGTCGCGAGATCCCACAAGGCGCTGATAAGATCCTGCAGCCAACCGCATGTGGCCCGATGAATTTCTTTAGGAGGGTCCATGTCCCGGTTCCGACGGACGTTGTCCACGGCGCTGATTCTGGTCGCGGCGCTGGCCGCCACCATGTTCGCCACCACAGGCGCCGCCCAGGCAGGCAGCGAGACCACCACCCGCGCTCAGGCAAGCAGCAGTGCGGCCGACACGTACGGCCGAAGATGCGAGACCCACGCTGCCAAGTACATCTGCTCGGCCATCCGGTACGACTGCTGTCCCGGAGTGGACGGCTGGTCCAAAGTGGAATACCTGAAGACGTCCTCCTACTACCGGATCCGCACCTCGATCTGGAGCTGCAACCTGGACGGCTCGTATTGCAGCAGAGCCAACCTGACCGCCTGGAAGTACGTACACGGCATCAGCACGGTCTACAACCGCACGGAGAAGTACTACCACCCGGTCAACTCCTGTTGGTATGCCGGAACCGACCTCCAGATCCGCGGCAGCAACGGCACATACACGAGGTTGGGGCACGTCTGGAGCTACAAGCACTGCTGGTGGCGCTGACCGGCGACACGCCGCTCCCGCCCGCCCCGGCGCGGGTGGGAGCCTCGGCCGACCACCGCCCCGATCGGCTCGGGGTTGTGAGGCGAGACCGCGCTCTCAGGTCGCGAGGTGCTCGACGAGCCAGGCCGGGAACGCGGTGAGGTCGTCGAGGACGACGCCGGCGCCGGCGGCGCGCAGCTCGGCGGCGGGGATCGGGCCGGTGGCGACGGCGACGCTCAGGCAGCCCGCGGCCCGCGCGGCCCGTACGTCGCCGAGGTGGTCGCCGACGTACACCGAGGCATGGTTTTCGCGCAGCGCCGGGGCCTTGCCGTCGCCGAAGGCGTCGCCGACCAGGACGTCGGGCTTGAGGCCGAGGTGGTCGAGGTGCAGCTGGGCGAGCCGCGCCAGCTTGGAGGTGACAACCATGATGGTGCCCGCGTGGTCGCGTACCGCCGCGAAGGCTTCGGCCGCACCGGGCAGCAGCGGTGAGGTCTCGACGGCGAAGTCGGCGTAGAACGAGCGGTACAGCGTCACCATCTCGCCGATCCGCTCGGCGGGGAACCAGTTGGCCATCTCGGTCGCCAGCGGCGGCCCGATCCGCGAGGTCACCGCTGCACTGTCGATCGGCACCCCGGTACGCCGGGACAGCTCGTCGAACGCGGCCGCGATCCCCGGCCGGGTGTCGGCGAGCGTCATGTCGAAGTCGAAGCCGACCACCAGTCTGTCCACGTCCGGCACGGTACGGCGACGGCCCCCGCGGCGGCCACGAAACGTGACCGGTGCCGCAGGGGCCGCCGGATGTCGGGTCTCAGCTCAGCTGGGAGTCCGAGGAGAAGACCAGGCCGATGGTGACGTCACCGTTGCGCAGCGCGTCCTTGGTGAGCTTGCCGCCGGCGTCGAGGGACTTGAACGCCCCCGGGTTGATGCCGTACGTCTCGGCCAGCCCCGGCTGGCAGAACGGCCGCTTCGGGCACTCCGGCGGGCCACCCAGCACGGTCGCCTTGCCGCTGCAGTGCTTGGCGAAGTCCGACAGCGTCTTGAAGCCGTGCTGGTCGGCGAACGCCTTGGTGACCGCGAACGCGTTCTGGTCCGCCGCGTCCGACGGCTTGCCGAACTTCAGCCCGACCTTGTCGCCCAGCCCGGTGAGCTCCGTCATGGTCTTGTCCAGGTCGCTGGAGGCCAGCGCCTCGGCGTCCTTGCCGTTGACCTTCTGGTTGAGGAACTCGGTCAGCGTGCCCGCGTACTCGGGGACGATGTGCACCTCGCCCTTCTCCAGCGCCGGCTCGTACAGCTCACGGTTGCCGATGGTCCGTACGGTCGGCGCGAACCCGGCCGCCTTCAGTGCGTACGCGTACAGCGCACCGAGGGTCTTGTTCTCGCTGAAGTCGGCGACCCCGATGGTGACCGCGCCGGAGCCCTTGGTCAGGCCCTGGCCGATCCCGGCCTCCTTGGCGAACGCCTCGGCCGCCGCCTCCGGGGACTTGCGGTCCACGTCGACGGCCTGGTTCAGGCCGATCAGCTTGGGGGTGTCGAGCGCCGCGGACACCTGGTCCAGCGCGGCGATCAGCTCCGGTGTCGCCTTCGTGGCGTTGATCGCGGGGACCACGTTGTCCACCGTCTGCAGCTTCTTGTCGTCGTCCAGGACGACCAGCTCGTCGCCCTTGACCGGCGCGCAGCCCTCACCGGTCGCCTTGGCGTCGGGTTTGTCGGTGCCGGAAGAGCCCTCCTCGCCGCACGCGGTGAGCGCGCCGGCCAGAGTGACGGCGGCGAAGACCGCGAGGGTACGGGTGATCCGGCGACGTACTGGCGTATGCATACCGCCCGCCTTCTGTGTCCCGGCGTGGCCCTGCTGGCCGCCGCCGCGTGTCCGACGGGCTGCTGTACGCGGCCCGCACCCCTACCCAATCCCGG
This sequence comes from Micromonosporaceae bacterium, assembly GCA_050701695.1. Taxonomy (GTDB): domain Bacteria; phylum Actinomycetota; class Actinomycetes; order Mycobacteriales; family Micromonosporaceae; genus WHSM01. The sequence goes on along the minus strand of JBOGDE010000091.1, from coordinate 7,021 downwards.
AAACCCCCCACCCGCAACCAAATCTCCCCACCGTGTTGCCATCCCGTGACCCGCAGCTCCGCGGCACCCCCCTCCCACGGCGGGGCCGCGTCAGGCGATGGTGGCGCCTACGGTGGGGTCGGGGGCTGGTTCGGGGTGGGCGCGGCGGACGGTCTGGCGTAGGGGTCTGGGGGTCAGGGCGCGTTCGGCGAGCGCGAGCAGGGCTTCGATCGACATCGCCAGGCCGGCCACCAGCAGGCCGCCGGCGAGCACCTGGTGGGCGTGCGAGTCCAGCCCCAGCCCGATCCCCTCGGCGATGATCGAACCCAGGGTGCCGCCCCCGACGAACACCGCCAGGGTCGCGGTCGCCACCACCTGCACCGTGGCGGTACGGAAGCCGGTCGCCAGGTACGGCACCGCCAGCGGCAGCTCCACCCGCCACAGCAGCTGCCACCCGGACAGCCCCATGCCGCGGGCGGCGTCGCGTACCTCCGGATCGACCTCGGTGAGCCCGACGTACGCGTTGGCGAGCAGCGGCGGGATCGCGAAGATCGCCAACGCCAGGATCACCGGCTCCGGGCCGATCCCGGTGAACGAGGCGACGAACAGGGTGAGCAGCGCCAGGGTCGGGATCGCCCGGCTGACGTTGGAGACCACCACGACCAGGCCGCCGCCGCGACCGGTGTGGCCCAGCCAGATCCCCAGCGGCCATGCCACCAGGCAGCCCAGCAGCACCGCGAACGCGGAGATGTACAGGTGCTCGCCGAGCCGGTCCAGTACGCCGCCGGGGAGCGTCCAGTTCAGCGGGTCGTTGAGCCAGAGCAGCGCGTCGCCGAAGACGTTCATGCGGGGCCCCGGGGGAAGCGTGCAGCGGAGCGGAGCGTGGGGTGCTTCATCGCGGCCGCCTCCGCGTCCAGGGGGTCGCCAGCCGGCCCAGGCCCGCGAGCGCCAGGTCGAGCACCAGCGCCAGGGCGACCACCAGGATGGTGGCGGTGGCGATCTGGGCGCGGTACTCGTTGGCGCGGAAGCCCTCCAGGATCAGCTGGCCGAGACCGCCGTACCCGACCGCGACCCCGACGGTGACCAGCGCGACGGTGGACACGGTGGCGATCCGCAGCCCGGTGAGGATGCCGGGGATCGCCAGCGGCAGCTCGATGCGGGTGAGCAGCTCACGCCGGCTGTAGCCCATCCCGGTCGCCGCGTCGACCGCGTCGGCCGGCACCTGCTGCAGCCCGGTCAGGGTGTTGCGCACGATGATCAGCAGGGCGTACGCCACCAGGCCGATCAGTACGGTGGTCCGGGTGATCCCGGTGAACGGCGCCAGCAGCGCGAACAGCGCCAGCGACGGCACCGTGTAGAGCACCCCGGACAGCCCGACGATCGGCCCCGCCAGCCAGCGCACCCGGTGCGCCACGATCCCCAGCGGGATCCCGATCGCGACCGCGATAGCCACCGCCACCCCGGTCAGCAGCAGGTGTTCGACGAGCGCATCTGCAAGGATCGAGACGTTGTCGCGTACGTAGTCCCACGAAAGCCACGGGTTCGGCGCGTCGACACGCAACGCCACGGGCACGCCGTCGAGGAAGGACACACGTGGACGCTACCGAAGAATCCACGGCAGCGGCGATCCGACTCGACGGCGTACGCAAGCAGTACGCCGACGGCACCGTCGCGGTCGCCGAGCTGGACCTGCACGTCCCGGCGGGCGCCATCACGGTGCTGGTGGGGCCGTCGGGCTGCGGCAAGTCGACGGTGCTGCGGATGGTGAACCGGCTGATCGAGCCGTCCGCCGGGCGGGTGCTGCTCGACGACGAGGACGTCACCCGGGTCGACCCGGTCAAGCTGCGCCGCCGCATCGGGTACGTGATCCAGCACGTCGGCCTGTTCCCACACCACACGGTGGCGGAGAACGTCGGGACCGTACCGAAGCTGCTCGGCTGGCCGCGGGCGGCGACCGACGAACGGGTGGAGGAGCTGCTGGACCTGGTCGGGCTGGACTCCGGGCTGCACGGCCGGCGCTACCCGCACGAGCTGTCCGGAGGTCAGCGGCAGCGGGTCGGGCTGGCGCGGGCGCTGGCCGCCGACCCGGCGGTGCTGCTGATGGACGAGCCGTTCAGCGCGGTGGACCCGATCGTGCGGGGCCGGCTGCAGGAGGAGTTCCTGCGGCTGCAGCAGTCGGTACGCAAGACCATCGTCTTCGTCACCCACGACGTGGACGAGGCGGTGCGGCTCGGCGACCGGATCGCGGTGCTCTCCGAGGGCGGGAAGCTGGAGCAGTACGCGCCCCCGGCCGAGGTGCTGGGCCAGCCGGCCAGCTCCTTCGTGGCCAACTTCGTCGGCGCCGACCGGGGCATCAAGCGGCTCGCGGTGACCCCGATCCCGCGTGACCTGCTCCGTCCACTGTCGAGCGTCCCCGGCGCCGAGGCGAGCTCGGGCACCGGTCCGCTCACCGCGGCGGAGACGCCGAGCGTACGGGTCACCGCCCCGCTGCGGGACGCCCTGGCGGAGCTGCTGGAGGGCGGCACCGGCTGGGTGGCGGTACGGGACGGCGACGAACGGCTCGGCGTACTCACGCCGGACGACATCTACACCGCCCTGCACCAGGACGGCTGAGCGTCAGTACGGGCTGGGCGTGGTCGGGGCGCCGCCGCGCGGGTCGGTATCCCAGATCCGGGTACGGATCGTCGTACCGTCCGGCTCCTCGGCGTACTGGCCGGGGCCCTGACGGCTGACGGCGAGGGTCTGCTGCAGCCGGGCCGCACGATCCCCGATCCCGCCCCGCGGCTGGTCCTGCGGATCCCCGAAGGCGCCCCAGTCACCCTGCTCACCGGAGCCACCGGGCGGCAGCGCCGGACCCCCGGTCTCGGGGCGCCGCGCTTCCGGATCCCATTCCTCGCTCTCGGTGGCGGTACGGGGCCGGCCCAGCCGCTCCACCAGCCGGCTCACCAGCAGCCCCAGCAGCACCACCGCGGCGGCGAACGTGGTGAGCGGGAACGACCAGCCCCCGGCGACGATCAACTGCGCCAGCATCGTGACCAGCAGGACACCGAACAGCGTGCCGAACACACCGCCGCGCCGGCCGTACACGCTGGTGCCGCCGATCAGCACCGCGCCCAGCGCCATCCCGGTCAGCTCGACCCCGGTCCTCGGGACGCCCGCCCCCACCGTCAGCGCGGTGAGCACCCCGGCGAGCGCGGCGAGCGCGCTGGAGCCGACCAGGGCGGCCAGCGCGGCCAGGCCGGCACCGAAGCTGGGCCGTTCCGCCGGGTCGCCACTGGTACGGCAGGCCGCGATGCCGCGCCGCAGCGGGCCGATCAGCAGTATCATCCCGCCGGCCACCGAGATCGCGGCGAAGCCGACGAACCAGTAGAGCGCGTGGTCCTTGGGGGCGTACGTGAGGGTCTCCGCCAGGTCGACGCTGCTCCGCAGCGCGCCCAGCCAGCCGACCAGACCCAGTGCCGCGGCGAGCGTCACCGCCCACGCGGGCAGCCCGAACCCGACCACCACGACGGTGAGCACCACCCCGAGGGTGACCGCCACCGCGAGCGTGATCCCGATGCCGTACGCCAGCCCGCCCTCGGACTGCTGGGCGAAGTACATCGCCGCGCCGGCCGCGATCGGACCGGTCGCCAGGTTGGGCACCGCGGCGCGCAGCGACCATGCCGTACCCACCGCGAGGAAGCCCAGTGAGGCCGCGCTGAGCAGGAACAACGAGACTCCGGCGACGCCGAACCCACCGGGGTTGACCTGGTACGCCACCACCGCGGCGACCGCCACCAGCACCAGCAGGAGCCCTTCCCAGATGCCGTGGACGACGAACCGGTCCCGGTCCACGGGCTCCTCACCGCCGGTCTCGGGCCATTCGTCGATCCGCTGGGTACGTTCGCTGAGCCCGTCGTACGCCATCACATGCTCCCTGGGGGTGGGGGTCGGGCTGTGCGGGGAGTCTAACGATCGTCCTCGGAGTCGGCGTCCCGGTCGGTGTCCGATTCCGGGATCCGGCAACAGCGTTCCAGCCAGAGCGCGGCGCCGACCAGCAGCAGCGCCGCCGCCAGCCCCTGGGCCGCGGGTCCGATGTCGGCGGCGGCGTGCTGGTTGCCGCTGCTCTCCGCCCACACCCAGACCAGGATGCCGCCGTAGATGCCGGTGAACAGCGCGCCCGCGACCGACGAGGCCTTCGCGAGCACCACCAGCCGGGCCACCACCAGCGGCTCCACCGGCTCGGTGCCGGGGCGGCGTTCGATCCTGGCCTTGACCGCCCGAGCCGAGATCGCCTCCAGCACCGCCAGCAGGAACAGCGTCAGCGCCGGAAACCACGTCAGTTGCGGTACGTCGCCGTAGTAACGCCCGATCAGCACCCACGAAAGCGCGGCGGCGGCGAGCGCCACCACGAACAGGGTCGCCGGACTGGTGGGCCGCAGCCGCGGCTCGGGCCGCTCGCTCATGCGCCCCTCGGTGTCGTCGGATCCGTCATCGGGGAGCAGTCTTTCACGGCTCGCAGCGGCAGGTCAGGTCGGCGGCGTACCCGCGGAGCGTCCTCGGCGGGGCCCGGTTCGGCGAGCAGCGCGGTCACCGTACCGGCGCCCGGCACGACCGCGTCCGGCTCCAACTCCCGCCACGGTACGAGCACGAACGCCCGCAGCCGCGCCCGCGGATGCGGCAGAGTCAACTCGGGGTCGTCGCTGACCAGCGACTGTCCCGAGGCCGTCCTTATATCTATGAGGTCGACGTCGAGCGGGCGCGGACCGTACCGGCGGGCGGGGTCGCGCACCCGGCCCGCCTGGTTTTCCAGGTGTCGGGCCAGCGCCAGCCAGTCGCGCGGCTGCCGGTGGTCGTCGGCGGCGATCACCACCGCGTTCAGGTACGCCGGCTGGTCGGCGAAGGTGCCGAGTCCCGGGCGTGACGCATCGAGGGAGTCGGCACCTTCGGGGTCGCCCCAGGGTGGGGTCTCGTAAACGCTGGAGACCCGGTGCGCGCACAGCCCGTCGACGGCGTCCTGCAGCCGGGCCAGCCGATCGCCGAGATTGGCCCCCAACGAGACCACCGCCACCGTCATCTGGCTGCCACCGTCATCTGGCTTGCACCGTCATCGGGCTTCGCGGCGGATGGTGACCGCGACGTCGGTGAACTCGTGGCTGATCGGGGCCTGTGGTTTGTGGACGGTGACCTCGGCGGCGCGTACCCCCGGAAACTTCAGGCACACCTCGGCGAGCCGCGCGGCGAGGGTCTCCAGCAGGTTGACCGGCTCCCCGCCCACCACGGCGACCAGCCGCTCGGCGAGCACGCCGTAGTTGGCGGTGTCGGCGATGTCGTCGGTCTGCGCGGCACGCCGGGTGTCGGCCTCCAGCGTGACGTCGATGACGAACTCCTGCCCCTGGGCACGCTCGAACTCGTACACCCCGTGGCGGCCCCAGGCCCGCAGCCCGGTGAGCCGGATCGTGTCGCTCATCGGGCCGGTTTCGGGTGCCGGGCCGGTTTCGGGTGCCGGGCCAGTTTCGGGTGCCGGGCCAGTTTCGGGTGCCGGGCCGCTGTCGGGTGCCGGGGCTGTGCTGTTCACCGGGCCGCCTCCGTTGCCTGCCAGACCTTGATCGCGTCGACGTTGCCGCGTACGTCGTGCACCCGTACCCCCCAGACGCCGGCCTGTACCGCGAGCACCGTGGTGGCGACGGTGGCCGCCTCCCGCTCGCCGACCGGGCGCGGCGCACCGTCGGCGTCGGCGAGCAGGGAGCCGAGGTAGGACTTGCGGCTGGTGCCGAGCAGTACCGGGCAGCCGAGCCCGACGAACTGGTCCAGGTGCGCCGAGAGCGCCCAGTTGTGCGCGGCGGTCTTGGCGAACCCGAGCCCCGGGTCGATCACGATCTTGTCGGCCGCGACGCCGGCCGCCAGGGCCTCGTCGATCCGCTGCGCGAGCTCGTCGCGAACCTCTTTGACGACATCCTGGTAGACAGCGAGCTGCCGCATCTCCCGCGAGTGCCCCCGCCAGTGCATCAGCAGGTACGGGCAGCCCGCCGCCGCCGCGACCTTGCGCATCGCCGGGTCAGCGAGCCCGCCGGAGACGTCGTTGACGATCGCCGCGCCGGCCCGCAGCGCCGCCTCGGCGACCTCGGCCCGGGTGGTGTCGATGCTGATGGTGAGGCGTTCGGTGGCGAGCGCCTCGATCACCGGTATCACCCGCTGCCGCTCGGTGGCGGCGTCCACCCGGGCCGCACCCGGCCGGGTCGACTCGCCGCCCACGTCGATGATGTCGGCGCCCTCGTCGCGCATCTCGACAGCGTGCGCGATCGCGGCGTCCAGGTCGGCGTACCGGCCGCCGTCACTGAACGAGTCTGGCGTCACGTTCAGTACGCCCATCACCACCGGCCGCCCCGGCCTCGGCAGATCGCCCACGGACAGACCGTACCGCCTGGTCAGCGACTCCCGACCGGCCCCCGTCCAGCTGATTGCTGCCACTCGCGACTGAGGCGGTTACGGAGCCAGATCCTCAGTGCCGGCGCCGATCACCGCCGTACCTTCTCCAGAGTCTCTCGCACCACGTCGGCGGTCAGGACAGGCACGATTTCCAGTCGCTCCTTCCGCTCCTCGACCTCCAAGGGTTGCCCTGCGACCAGGCCGAGCCTGTCCCGGAGGGCTCCGGGATGACGACACGGCCGGCAGAGTCCATGGCAGTTCTCACGCCAGAAACATATCGTCGGGCCGCATCCGATCGCGTGGGGCGAACAACTGCCTCGGCCGCCGAGGTTATCCACAGGGAGTGAATCGGGGGTCCCGTTCGGTCATTCCGCTGTGGCATCATGAGCCGAGCTTCTACGGGTACGGGGAGGATTCATGGGTGTTACAGACGGTCAGGGTAACGATGCCGGGAACGCGGCGGTGTTGGAGCGGCTGCGGCGTGATCTGGTCGCGACCGCCAAGGGCAAGTGAGGCATCCCGATGGCGGTCGAGAACGACAGCGGTGGTGACGGCGGCGACTCCGCGACCTTCTGGGGGATGTCGCTGGCTGAGCTGTACCGGGTGGTGATGGCGGCGGATCCGGACTGGATGC
>JBOGDE010000090.1:0-17588 GCA_050701695.1 Micromonosporaceae bacterium | reverse complement strand
CATGCTCGCCGCGAACACCTCCGGCGCGTGGCTGATGGTATCGACCAGCCCTGATGACGACGGCACCTACCGGGTCCAGCAAGGCGGCGGCGTACGCGTGTGGGACACCGTAGAGGCCGCGCACCAACTCTGGTCCCCACTGGACAAGCCAGCCATTGACCGATTCGGTGTCTCGGCAACGACCGAACCCCACACGCAGTACGTCTGGCTCGACACTTCCGACGGCCACCTCTCCTGGCCGCTGCCGCTGTGATGAACTCCCTGCCCATGAGGTGATCAGCCCGGGTAGTGCGGTGGCTGGCCCTGCGATGGCTGCGGCTGTGGTTGTCCTGGGTGGGGTGGCTGGCCGGGCTGGGGAGAGTGGCCCGGGTAGTTGCCGGCCGGGCCGCCGAAGCCGATGGGCTGCGGGCCGCCGGCGGGTGGTTGCCGGAAGAACTCGTGCGACGCCGGCAGCGCCAACAGCACGACAACCGCCACGATCGCCGCGAACTCGATCAGGTTGAGCACCAGGAACACCGCACCGAGTCCGGTCAGCGGCTCCCCCCGCATCAGGCCGACCACCTCCCGACCCGTGAAGCAGAGGCTGCTCACGACCGCCAGCCCGAACAACGCCCAGGTGGCGATCCGCGCACTGTTGACCCCGCGTAGGTTGAACACCGCCAGCATCGCGATCAGCCCGGCGAAGGCGACCACCAGGACGCTGCTGAGGATCCGCGTCACGGTGATGTCGCTGATGCTGATCGCGAGCGTGACAACCTGTTGAATCACCGAGTACCCGGCCAGGCCAAACATCGTCATGCCCACCGCGGTCACCACCGGCGGCCGGGGCTTGGCGGAGCCGTTCGGTGGCGGTGGGAAGGTCACTGGTCGCCTCCGTGTGCGTTATCGACCCGAGTCCGCACATTGTGGCAGAAGCCGCCAAATCCGCTGTCGCGTCGCTAATGGGGCGCCGCAAAGGCTCTGCCCGGCGGCGACGGAGGCCAGCCCCGGGGGGCGTTGGACACGTACCGGGAAGGAATCGGCCTTGGATTGCCAGTACGCGTCCAATGCCTCGCAGGGCGGATCGCGCCGGTCAGGCGCCGACGGTGCCATCGATGCCTTCGCGCAGGAAGTCGGCGTGGCCGTTGTGGCGGGCGTACTCCAGGGTGACGTGGTGCATCACCAGTCGCAGCGAGACGTCGGCGCCCCAGCGGGCCTGGTGCCCGGTGACGTCCAGCGATGCGGCATCCGCCTCGATCCTGCGGGAGTGCGCGACCTCGGCCTGCCACGCGTCGAACGCCTCCGACCGGCTGGCGGCGCTCGCGTCGTACGCCACCTGGTAGTCACCCGCGTCCGACCAGACCAGCGGGATGTCCTCGCCGTCGATCACCCGGCGGAACCAGGTGCGCTCCACCTCCGCCATGTGGCGTACCAGCCCGAGCAGGGTGAGCGTCGACGGCGGCATCGAGCGCTGGCGCAGCTGCTCGTCGGAGAGCCCGTCACACTTCATCGCCAGCGTCGCCCGGTGATACTCCAGGAATCCGCGCAACGTCTCCCGCTCACCGCCGGTCAGCGGTGGCGTAGGTCTTTCCAGGGGTACGTCATTCACCCGGCGAGTCTGGCAGAGCCACGGAGCTGTGTGCGGCGTCCCAGCGTCGACGCGCGTCGGCGATGGCGTCTTTGTGGTGGCGTGACCAGTCGGCGAGCCCGAAGATCGCTGTGGCGAGGCTGTGTCCGGTCGCGGTGAGTCGATAGTCGACCCGGGGCGGGATCGTCGGGTATGCGGTGCGTTCGACCAGCCCGTCTCGGCACAGCCGCCGCGTGGTCACGGTCAGCATGCGCTGCGAGATTCCCGGGATCGCGCGCTGCAGTTCGCGGAACCGGCGTACCCCTTTGGAGAGTTCGACGATTACCAGGACTGTCCAGGTGTCGCCGATCCGGTCCAGGACGTCCCGGATGCCACAGTCGTCTTCGCCACACGGACCGATCGGCGGGGCGGCGCTGACCTCGGGGGTTACCGCGGTGTGCGCGACTGACATGAGAGTGCCTCCTTACGGCTCGCGCCCAAAGCTACCCAGGCTGGGCAGGTCACCATCGCTGAACGACCTGAGGGGGCCACTGATGATCCTCGTGACTGGCACGTCCGGAGCGCTCGGCCGACTTGTCCACCAGCGGCTGGGAGCCGGCGGGACGGACGTCGTCGCTGGCACCCGTACACCACGCCACGCTTCTGCGCGTGAGATCGACTTCGACCGGCCACACACCTTGACGTCCGGGTTCGCGGGTGTGGACGTGCTGGTGTTCATCTCGGCCGGCTACGCCGAAGACGATGTCGTGCTGGCCCGCCACGGCGCGGTGGTCGACGCGGCGACCGGTGCCGGCGTACGGCACCTCATCTACACCAGCCTCGCCGGCTCCGCTGACCGCCTCACCATCGCTGTCCCGCACCGATGGACCGAGGCCCGCCTCGCCAACGCGCCGTACGACGTCACCATCCTCCGCAACGGGCTGTACGCGGAACTCGCAGCGGGCCTGGCCACTGCCGCCGCCGAGTCCGCAGCCGCAAGCGGTGTCTTCTCCGCACCCTGGGGCGATGGCCGGATGTCCCTGGTGGCCCGTGAGGATCTCGCCGAAGTCGCCGCCCGAGTCGCCGCGGAATCCGCCACGGATCTCGCCGCGGGCCGCCGCAGTCGCCACGCCGGGCGCACGTACGAGTTGGAGGGCGTGACAGCCATCAGCGGCGCCGACCTCGCGGCGATACTGTCCGATGTGCACACCACCAGCGTCCGCTACCACCCCGGCTCTCTCGGCGCCACCAGAGCCGAACTGGCCGCCAACGGGCTCGAGCCGTATCAGGTCGGGCACACCATCTCGATGTTCTCCAACCTGAACGCCGGCCAGCTCAAGGCGGCTCACAGTGACCTGCCCGCCCTGCTCGATGGCCCACCCAGACCAGCCATCGACCTGATCACCGACACTCTCCGCAGAACCCCGAGCAGGTGACCGACCGACAGGCCCTCTGGCAGGATCCAGGCAGTCGGGCCCGGCCGTGAGGTCGGACGTCGCCGGGGGAGGCATCACATGGACGCGAGGACCGGTACGAGTGAAGGGCCACTGGCCGAGTACGCGTCGATGCGCCAGGAGATCGAGAGCTGCATCGACCGTATGACGCGGCTGTACCTGTTCCAGCTGTCGACCGCCGGCGCCATCTTCGCTTTCGTGTTGTCGGGCGGTGGACGTTCTGGTCTGCTGCTCATCGTGCCGATCAGCAGCTACCTGCTGTACGTCGCCTGGCTGAACAACTACGAGAGCGTCATGCACATCGGGAAGTTCATCGACACGGTGCTCGGCCCGAAGATCGGCGGCGGGGTGCATTGGGAGTCGTGGCGCCGGGCAAACCCGTACCCGCAGCGCCTCCCCGGCGGCTACCACCATCTACTGCTGGCCTTCGCCGGAGTGAGCCTGCTTTCGCTCGGTTGGGCCACGCCCACCGTATTCAGTGGCTGGAGCGCGGCGCCATGGGTACACGTCGCGCTCCTGGCAGCGTGGCTCGTCGGCCTCGGCGCGCTGCTCGCCCAGGCGTACCTGAGCCGCGACCGCTGGTGACCGTGCCGACGCGCTCGCGCTAGATGACCTTCGCGTCGGTGTTCCTGCTGGGTCATGGGGCCTCTTCCGGCCAGTTGCGTACGGATCTGTCAAGTGGCACACCGCACGGGTGAAGGTCAGTGCGTCGTTGATTCTCGCGTCTGTCGATCCGGGGATCGTTCGGGCTCGCACGTACGCCTAGGAGGGGCTCAGTGTCTCGCCATGTGTTATGCCTCATCTCTGGAGCGGCCCGGGTCGCGGTCAGCGTGATCGCACCCGCGGCTCCGTCGTATCCGTCACCGACCGACCCCGCGGTGTCCATCGGCGACGTTGCGACCGTCGACGGCACCGCCCACGCCAGCCTGGACCACCGGGCGCCCTCCGCCACCTTGACCTTCAACAAGAGCGACCAAGACCTGGGGTGTTCCCATGATTGAGCTCACTCGCAGAGAATTCATGCACGGCAGCGCCGCGGCCGCCTTCCTGGCGATGGTGGGCGGTGGTGCGACGACGACCGACACCGGGCCGGTGCTGCGGCTGACTCCGAGCGGCCTGGACTTCGGAGCGGTCGACCAGTGGGACGACGAGACCGGCAACGGCAACCACGCGATCCAGCCGGTGGCGGGTAAGCGGCCCACCGTGGTGCCCGACGCACTCAACGGCCACCCGGCGGTGCGGTTCGACGGTGTCGACGACTCGCTGCGCGCCGACGGGGTAGCCGGCGCGTTGTCCGGCAACGACGTACCGCACACCTTCCTGATCGTCTTCAAGTACGCCGAGTTGACCGAGAACGGCTTCTACACCTGGCTGAGTTTCGGGGCGCCGAACAACAGCACGCGTTCGGACTTCCACGGGCGGTTCCAGGACCCGACACTGGCGATGTTCCGCCACGGCCGGGTCGGTGACAGCGGCGGCGCGGCCGGTGTCAACGGGGAGATCCGGTTCGACTCACGGTGGCACGCCCTGGTCTTCACCTCACATGGCAGCACCCTCGACGTCTGGCTCGACGGTCAGCTCGCGCTGGACCGCTACCCGTACGGTGCCGGCCTGGCGACGTTCGACAAGGTCACCATCGGGGCGCTGGGCCGACTGGGCGAGCAGAACTTCTTCCAGGGCGACATCGCTGAGCTCGCGGTCTGGCCTCGCGCGCTCGGCGACCCCGAGATCGCCGGGGTGATGGACTACTGCCTGGACCGGTACGGCCTGGGGGACCCACCCCCGGCTCCCCGTTTCTCGCGAGCTCCGGCCTCGGTGGAGGTGATGAACCCGCGCACCGCGACCGAGATCGCCGCGGGGCTCGGCTTCGGCACCATGCACCCGGCCCGGCGGTGGATGCTGGAGCGGGGCAAGGAGCTGGGCATGAGTTCGCCCCGGGTCCAGATCGCGTGGGGCAGCACCGGCCCCGGCGGGGGTGTCGAGAGCTTCGACCGACAGTTGACGCTGCCGCCGCAGTGGGGCACCTGGCTCGACTGGTGCCGGGAGCTGGACCTGGAACCGATCGTGGTCGCCGGCTATGCGCCGCCGTACCAGGAGGTGGGGAAACTGACCCTTGCCGCGCCGTTGGTCGCCGGCACCAGGGACCTGGTGGTGCTGGAGGATCTCACTGGCGTCGCACCCGGGTCGCACATCCGCAGGGTACGAGCCGACGCCGACAACAACGCGTTCCTGACCGATAGAGGCACTCGCAGCTACGGCGGTTCCTTCATGCACGCGGTGGATCCGGCGCGGAAGACCATCACGATGGCGGCCAAGGCGCACAAGACCGTCCCGCTCGGCACCGAGCTGGTGGTCAACCGTTACCTGTATCCACCGATCAACAGCCTCGAGCCGGACGATCCTTCGGTGGTCGCGTACTGCCGGTATGTGCGATTCCTCGCCGGGGAACTGCACCGGCACGGCGTCACGGGAACCATCGAGCTGTGGAACGAACCGCCGTGGCCCAACGACGTGTGGGACGCCATGCCTGCCTACTACGACGATCCGTCGCTGATTTCGACATATGACCTGCGGGTACGGATGAGCCCGGTGCACGAGGGCATCCTCGCGAACCTGTTGAACGGGCCCGCATTCCCGGACGGGGTGCGCTGTGATCACGCCGGCACCCACAAGACCGGCACCGGCTCGATCTTCAGCTGGCTCAATCCCACCCGAGAGCAGCTGGAACGCTCGATCGAGTCGCAGTCGTTCCATCCGTACTCCGAGCTGCCGGAGGGCCACGGTGGGGTACCGCCGTACTACACAATCGGGCAGGGGATGAGCGCGACGTCGAACTTCCGCGGCGTGTTCGCGCAGCTGCAGGGGCTTCGCCCGGTGATCGGGCCCGGCTTCTCGCATCGGGTGACCGAGATCGGAAACTGGGAGTCCGACGAGGTGAAGGCGACCCGGCACAACCTGCGGCAGTTCCTGTTCTACATGGGCTGCGACTTCAAGCGGCTGCACTTCTTCGGCTTCGCGGACGCCCACAACGCCGAAGGGGACCCGCGCTGGGTGGAGGCAACGCCAGGGCTGGCCGAATTTGTCCGGTTCCGCTACAAGGCGCTCGCGATGAAGCATCTCATGGGCGCCGTGGCGCGGATCGCAGGCGACACTGACGTACCTGTAGCGGCTCTTCCGACGGTACGGCAGTGGAGCGGACCGGTGCCGCTGTCGGTGCTGCCGATCCGGGGCACGGACCGCACCGTGCTGTGGGTCAGCTGGCAACGCAGCCACGCCCAACCGTGGTTCGACAGCCCGTCGCCGGCCCCCGGGCAGGTCACGATCGAAGCGCCGCCCGGTACGAAGGTGGTCCAGGCATGGAACCTGGTGACCAGGGAGCCGCTAGTGGCCACCGCCGAGCCGGACCGGGGTGTGACGGCGGTGCGGTATGTCGTCACCGACGACCCGGTCGCGATCGAGCTCAGGCTGCGATCACGACACGTACCGCGGTAGCGGCTGCTACAAGATCGGGCCGCGCGTTCCTGCAGCCAAGCGTTGGTGCTGGTGGACCAGGTGGGCAGGGGCGGGGTCGAACCGCCGACCTCTCGCTTTTCAGGCGAGCGCTCGTACCAACTGAGCTACCTGCCCTGGTGACGTGCCCGACCATGGTACCCACAGCCCGGCCGTAGCGTCACACGGGTTCCGGCGCGGCCACCGACGTGCCCGGGGACACCGGCAACGTTGGTGGCCACCGCGCAGGACACTAGACCCGGCGTACGACGTGGAGCAGGTACTCGTCCCGGCGCAGCGGGTTGTGGTCGGTACGCGGCCGGCTCGGCACCGTGCCCTGCACCGGCCGGTGCCCGTCGAACGCGGTCTCCAGCACGCCTTCGCCGCGGGTCAACCCCGGCAGCCGCTGCCTCAGAGAATGCACCCCGGCGGCGGGGATCTCACCTTCCAGGGTGTATGCGCGTCCGCGCGGCGACGGTGTCCCCGGCACCGCCCGCAGCCGCGCCAGGGCGGGCAGCACCGTACCGAGGGAGTCGCCGGGGAGCTCCAGGTGGAAGTGGTGCAGCGGCTCGTACACCCTGGTCCCGGCTTTTAGTAGTGCGCTCATCAGGACCAGGGGCGTGAGATTCCGGAAGTCGCCGGCGGTGCTGGACATGCTCTTGTCGAACGTGCCGTGAGCGTGGCTCTGCCGCGCGTAGTAGCCGGAGTGGGTCATGGTGACCGTGCAGTCGGTGACCTCCCAGCCGTGGATCCCCTGCCGCAGCGTCTCGACCACGGTCTCCTCGACGGCCCGGATGAACGAGTACGGCATCGACCCCAGCTCGACCTCCAGCCGGAACCGCACGCCCGCGCCGGCCGGGGCCGGGTCGACGCGCAGCCCGACGGTGGCGAGGAACGGGTTCGGCTCCTTGGAGATGAACTCGACGGCGGCGCCGCTGCCGACCGGGCGTTCGATGCAGATCGTGGTGGTCTCGCGGAACGTCACGCCGATGCCGAAGTCCTCGGCCAGCGTCGCCTCGATCACCTCTTTCTGCACCTCGCCGTACAGCGAAAGGTAGGTCTCCTGCCGTACGTCGTCCTGCCGCAGGTTGATCAGCGGGTCCTGCTCGGTGAGCTGGGCGAGCGCGACGGCCAGCGCGCCCTTGTCCTCGGGCCGGCGGGCGGCGATCACCGTCTCCAGCGTCGGCGGCGCGAAGTGCCGGCGGTGCTCGGTGGGCAGCCCGATCGAGTCGCCGACCCGCGCGTCGCCGAGCCCCCACAGCTTCCCGATCTGCCCCGCCGCGACCGACCGCTGTGGTGCGTCCGACCCGTCCGCGAACACCCTGATCCCGGTGACCTTCCCCTCGCCGTCGCCGATCCGCACCCGGTCCCGGACACTCACGGTCCCCGAGAACATCCGGGTGTACGCGATCTTCTCGCCGGCCGGCCCACGTTCGATCTTGAACACCGCCCCCGAGACCGGCCCGCCGGCATCGCCGCCCGAGGTGGGCAGCAGCTCCGTGATGCCGCCCAGCAGCGCGTCGACGCCGGCGCCGGTGATCGCCGACCCGTAGAACACCGGGTGGATCAGCGCGCTCCCGGTCTGCTCTGCCAAATGCTTCTCAAGGTGTTGGTACGGCACTGCCGCGTCGTCCAGGTACCGGGCGAGCAGCGCGTCGTCGTGTTCGGCGAGCAGCTCGAGGAGCTGGTCTGTGTGGTGGCCGATGCCGGGTGCGAAGCGGGCGCCGTTGGGGCTGGTGTGGGGGCTGGCGCCGTTGGGGCTGGTGTGGGGGACGAAGCGGGCGCCGTGGGTGCCGAGCCCGTCGACCGTGCCCATCGCGACGACCGCCGGCACCAGCTTCTCGGCCATGGCACGCAGCAGGGTTTCGTCCTGGGCGCCGCGCCGGTCGATCTTGTTCACGAAGATCAGGGTGGGAATGCGGAGCCGCCGCAGCGTACGCATCAGCACCCGCGTCTGCGCCTGTACGCCCTCCACCGCCGAGACGACGAGCGCCGCCCCGTCGAGCACGCTCAGTACGCGTTCCACCTCGGCGATGAAGTCCGGGTGGCCGGGGGTGTCGATCAGGTTGACGGTCACGCCGTCGACGACGAACGACACCACCGCGGACTTGATGGTGATGCCGCGCTGGCGTTCCAGCGCCAGCGAATCGGTCTGGGTGTTGCCGTCGTCGACGCTGCCGATCTCGTCGATGACGCCGGCGGCGTGCAGCAGCCGCTCGGTCAGGCTGGTCTTGCCGGCGTCAACATGCGCCAGGATCCCCAAGTTCAACGTACTCACGAAGCGTCATGTCCTTCAGATAAGTGATGATCATCTGCGGGGCGGACATGGTCGCTCGCATTTCACACTCCGTACGTCGGCTTCGCTGTTGCCCGTAGCGAAGCAGCCTTGGACGCGTCGCCGCAACCGATTTACTCACGGCTGCCCTATGGTGTGTCGCCGTAACCTCACAGACTCACCGCCACACGAGGACGTGCCCATGTGGAGAACCCAGCGCCGTCGCCAGGCGGCCGCAGCCGACGCCATCGCGCACCTCGTCCACGACGGTGTGACCGAGATCCGGACGATGGCGTACCGCCGGGAACCCCTGCGGGACGAACTGTTTCCGGGGACCGACTACCAGGAGCAGATCCGCCTGATCTCCGATGCCCTCGACACGCTGGTCCCCGGTCTACGGCGGCGCAGGCGCTACCCCCCGACGTACGCCCTACAGGCCACCTGGGACAGTCGCGACGACCAGCAGCGCCAGTGGATCCGCCACACCCTGGCAACCCATCACCTCGACATCGAAAAACTCATCACGACCACCCCACCCGACACCCCCGCCTGACGATCGGCACTCCCCGAACGGATGCCGACACCCCATCGGTCAGCAGCGCCTGGCGAGTGGAGGACGACGTGACGTCCGAGCAGCCGCTGTACCTGCGGGATCCCGAGGCATGGCAGGCGCATCTGGCGGAGGGGAACGCGAGGCAGGCCCGTAAGCGGGTCGGCGCTGACGTGATCATCCGGGACACGGCCGGGCGGATACTGCTGGTGGATCCGGTGTACAAACCCGACTGGGACCTGCCGGGAGGGATGGCCGAGGCGAACGAACCGCCCCGCGACGCCGCCACCCGGGAGGTGGGCGAAGAACTGGGACTCGGGTTGCCGATCGGCCCGCTGCTCTGCATCGACTGGGTCTCACCCCACGGCCCCTGGGACGATCTACTGTCGTTCGTCTTCGACGGCGGCACGCTGCATCCCGGACAGCTCGCCCAGATCACGCTCCGGGACACCGAGCTGTCGGCGTACGAGTTCTGCTCAGCGGACGAGGCGCGTCAACGCCTACGCCGGTACGTCTGGCGACGCGCCGTGGCCGCGCTCGACGCAGTGGACACCGGACGCGTCCGCTACCTCCACGACGGCCACCTTCCCACACCCGGCTGAGCGGCCGGAAGGTGAACTGATTCAGCAGACGGCACGCGATCGGCCATGTTGACTAGCTGGGAAACTGCCGAGACGTCATGGCAGTTTCCCAGCGGTCAATCCGGCAGGGAGGCCCCGCGGGCAAAGCGTCGGGACGTCGAAGGCTCAGACGCTGACGCCGAAGTCCGTGGCGATGCCCGACAGGCCGGACGTGTAGCCCTGGCCGGTGGCGCGGAACTTCCACTCGGCGCCGTTGCGGTACAGCTCGCCGAACACCATCGCGGTCTCGGTGGACGCGTCCTCGCTGAGGTCGTACCGGGCGATCTCGGCGTTGTCGGCCTGGTTCACCACCCGGATGAACGCGTTGCGGACCTGGCCGAAGTTCTGCTGCCTGGTCTCCGCGTCGTACACCGACACCGGGAACACGATCTTGTCGACGTCGGCCGGCAAGCCGGCCAGGTTGACCTTGATCGTCTCGTCGTCGCCCTCGCCCTCACCGGTGACGTTGTCGCCGGTGTGCTCGATGGTGCCGTCCGGGCTGGTCTTGTTGTTGAAGAAGATGAAGTGCTTGTCGGACACCACTTTGCCGTCGGCGCCCAGCGCGATCGCGCTGGCGTCGAGGTCGAAGTCGGTGCCGGTGGTGGTACGCAGGTCCCACCCGAGGCCAACCACGACGGCGGTGAGCGTGCCGCCCGCCTCCTTGGTCAGCGAAACATTCCCGCCCTTGGACAGGCTTACGGCCATGGTGCGCGTCCCCTTCAGTCTCACCGGCTGTCTGCCGGGTCCTTGAATCGCTGAAGCTATTGACCGGAACCTGAGAACGCGCTGACACCTCGTGGGAACCATCAGCCGCGCCCACGGCTCGGCCGAACCTCACGCTAGTGCACGTCCGCAAGACCCGCCGCGTTAGACACGACATCATCGTCCGGCGGAAAGATCACCCTGCGCCACGGCGGCCAGCTCTACTCCATCGGCATTGCTGCCCGATACCCCTTGCGGCGCCCGGATCGACGGCGAAGACGTCCAAGCGCGACAACGCCTACGCCCGTACGTCTGGCGACGCGCCGTGGCCGCGCTAGACGCCCTGGACACCGGACGCGTCAGCTACCTCCACGACGGTCACCTTCCCACCCCCGGCTGAGCGGCCGGATGATGCGGATCACCGTCTGCTCGGCTCGCCTGGGTCGACGGCGGAGTCGGAGCAGCCCCGGCCGGAGGCGTCGCTCTCCTCACGTCGGCGTTCGTGGATCTCGTTGCTGGGCTCCCGGAGGCGTCCACTGGTTAGGTGCCGAGCCGGGCCGCGATCCGTACAGAGTGGACCTGACCGCCGAGGTCGCGCGCCCGCTGCAACGCGTCAGCTGCCGCGTCCGGCTCCTTCGCCTGCTCGTATGCCTCGGCGAGGTACGTCAGGTAGAGCGCAGTCTCCCGAGCCGACCAGGAGTACCCAGCGGTCACCCGCTCCAGTAGCGGCACCGCACGCAGGGGCCGGCGCAGCTCGACGTAGCAGCGGCCACGCATGATCTCGATCTCGGGGCGCGACAGCCAGTACGTCGCATCCGGCTCCGCGCCGAGCGTCCGCGCATCCCAGGCTTCGTCGGCGGCATCGAGTGCCCGGAAACATCCGTCCGCGTCGCCAGTGCGCGCCCGTGTCCAGGCCAGCCGCTCGATGGCCAGGCACGCCATCGTGGACGGAATGTCACGTACTCGGGTGGCGGCCTCACCAACCAGCACGCCATCCCGGGACCCGGCGAGCATGTACGCCAGCGACGAAAGGCAGTTGGCCCCGGCAACCCGGGTCCCCGACTCGGCAGCAGCCCGGACCCCGGTGACGTAGTGGCGCCGGGCCACCTCCTGACGACCAGCGTCCAGTGCGACCCAACCGGCGAGCTGCGCCATCTCCGCGTACGTCGCCGGCTCGGTCACCTTGCTGAGTGCTTTCGCCACAACAGGGTACGAGTCAACGCCGCCCACCTGGTCATCGAGCAGACGTAGTTGGTGCACCGCGCCCTCGTCGGCGACCACGGATGCCGGGGCGTCGGAGGTGAGCAGCTGCAACGCGGCACGCAGCGGCTCCGGTTCGGCAAGCTCCACACCGAGCACGTCGCCCAGGGTGGCTAATACCTCGGTAGACGGCGCCCGCTTGCCGTTCTCGATCTGCGACAGGTATCCGGCATCGATGTGCGCGCGGCGAGCCACCTCGCGGAGGCTGAGACCAGCGGCGAGGCGAGCGGCGCGAATCTGCGTACCTGTCATAGCGGGGCGTTGGCTGAGCGTTGGCGGGAGGCTGCCAACAGTACCGAGTACGCGCCGTGAGCGCGACGCTACTCCTGCCCCCGACGTCGGGTACTCGGCTGTTGCCCCCGACGTCGGGCGGCACTCACACACATGCGCACTGGGGAGAGGCGTGGAGGCGTTACGCGTGGCAGAGGCGTTCCCGAGGAGACCGGCACCACGGCACGCGCCACCGACTGACGAGGAGGTCAACCAGGCCCGGGACGACTTCGCATTGCACATCCCGTCGTTGTTCACCCAGCAGTGCCTCGCCCCAGACTGCACCGAAGACTGGCCATGCATCGGCTACCGACGCGCAGTCCCGATCCTCGAACGCTCGAACCAGTTCGACGTAAACTGCCAACTCCGTACCTGATCACACGATGTAGGTGACGTCCTCGCACGCCTTGTTGCAGCGCAGGCGGATCCGCACCACGTGTTTGGGTGGGGCAGGCCGGGTCAGCCCCAGGTGGCCTAGCGATCCGCCTAGGGTGACGCTCGTGCAGAGGCAGGATGAGCCCGGAACCGTGTGGGTGTTTCACGGAGACGGGGCGAGGTTCGCGTCTGGCGTCTTCACCTCGGAGGACGAGGGCTTGGCGTGGGCTGCGCTGCACCAGGTGACTGGTGTTCTCAGTGAATACCGCGTCGGTGCTGGCTGCTACGACGCGGCGGTTCAGGAGGGGCGGTTTCGGCCGAACAAGCCGCATCATGGAACGGCGGATCATATCGCAGCTTTCTCCCCTGGGCTCAGGCACACACATCTGAGAGACGGCACGCCGGCATAGGGTGATGGTGTGTAGGGCGTAGTTGGCGGCGCGGTCTCCGCCGCGGAGCCGGTCGTAGTTGTCGCCGACGGTGCGGAGGTCCGTCGCCACCGCGGCCGTCCGGTGGCGCGCGGTCCTCAGGGCCGCCTTGAAGACGTACAGGAAGTTCTCACACGTCAGGCGACGTGGTGGTACCGACGAGCAAGTACGGCCAGCGCCTGGTGGATGTCGGCCAGCGGAATGACGGCTGTGTCGTCCAGCTCGGCCACACCTGCCTCAATGAGTTGCCGCATGAGGGTGGTAGTGCCGACACCGCGAGCCTCAGCCAGCGCACGAATACGCTGGTCCAGGTCGACGGATAGACGCAGTGACCGACTTACCATCGGAACGTCAGTGTCGGGTGTGGGTAGCTGCGCTTCGGTATCCTCGCCCAGCAACTGGGAGAGATCGCGATTGAGGTTGTCGGTCATCGCTGTCCTCCTGTGAAGCGGTCGAATGCGGCGATCTCATCAGGGAACATGTCTCGCGCAGCGATCACGTCCCAGTCGTTGTCGTCGTACCCGGACTCAATGACGAAGACCACGAGGTATCGGTCCTTGCTGGTGGTACCGAACACCGCGCCGGCTTCGTCGCCGAGGTAGCGGGTCATTCTTCGTTTGGCGTGGAGGACCTGCCACACCTCCCCTGCTTCGATCCCCGTACACCGCGATGTTGTGCAGTCCGTCAGGGGTGAAGCTGTAGCGTTTCCCACAGACCGAGCGTACCACGGGCGTGGTACGCCGTTCGATCAAGGCTGGCAAGCTACGTTCACAGCCGCGATGTCGCCAGGACTTCTCCAGGGTCGGTACGGGTAGGGAGCGATGAGCGTCGAGACTGTTGGCACCGTCCCATGGGCTGCCGAGATCGCAGACCCTGAAGACGACGTGAGCCCCTCCGGAGAGGGGCTCTGACCAGGTGTTTTGCTGTGCGGTCCTGACGGGATTTGAACCCGCGACCCCCGCCTTGACAGGGCGGTGAGCACTCCAGACTGCTCCACAGGACCTTGCAGTTGTTACGTGCCCCCAACGGGATTCGAACCCGTGCTACCGCCTTGAAAGGGCGGGGTCCTAGGCCGCTAGACGATGGGGACCAGCCCCGCCATCATGACACACACGAACCTGTCGGCTCACATGGGTATCGGCCCCGTCTGAGGCCACGCAAGCATACGTGACCGCCCCACGTACGCCAAACCCGGTTCGCCGTAGTCTCGGAGACATGTGTCGTAACATCACCACGCTGCGGGGGCTGGAGCCGGCCGCCACGCCGGAGGAGATCAGCGCCGCCGCGCTGCAGTACGTACGGAAGGTGTCGGGGGTGCAGTCGATCTCGGCCACCACCCAGGAGGCGGTTGACGCGGCCGTGGCAGAGATCGCAGCCACCACGGCACGGCTGCTCGACTCGTTGCCGCCGCGCCGGCAGCCACCCACCAAGGAGCCACCGCTGCGCCGGCTCGCCCGCCGCTGACCCACGGCCAAGCCGCCGCTGCGCCGCCTCGCCCGCCGCTGACCCTCACCCGGGCCGCCCGCCGCCACGCCGATGTGATCAGGCGCCGGGCGGCCGGGCGAGCAGGCGGCACCAGGGCGCCGCGGCTGGCGTACACCCGGCTAAAGGGGGACCAGGCGGAAACGGCGGGTGAGGGTCGGCAGGAGCGTACGGAGTGCGGCGTAGGTGGTGGCGCGGTCGCCGCCGCCGTCGTGGAGCAGCACGATCCCGCCCTTGCGGGTGTGGTGCAGCACGCTGTGGATGATCTTCTTGGCGGGCGGCTTGCGCCAGTCCTGCGGGTCGACTGACCAGTGGAGTGTCGTCATGCCCATGGCGCGGGCGACGCTGACCGAGCGGGCGGTCCAGACGCCGCCGGGCTGCCGGAAGTACCCGATCCGCGCGCCCGGCACCGCCCGCAGGATGGCCCGGTTGGTACGCACCAGGTTGCTTCTGACCTGCGCCGCCGTCCGGCCCCCCAGCCGCAGGTCGTGGTCCCAGGAGTGGTTGCACAGGGTGTGGCCGTCGCGCACGATCGCCTGCACCAGTTTCGGGTGGCGCTGCGCCTCGACGCCGACCAGGCAGAACGTCGCCTTCACCCGGGCGCCGCGCAGCAGCTTGAGGATCTTCGGCGTCCACACCGGGTGGGGGCCGTCGTCGAAGGTGAGCCCGACCCCGTCCGAGCCGGTGGTGATCACGGAGCCGTGCGGGCCGGCGGTGGGTGCGCCGGGCTTCGGGGCGGTACGCGACGGCGACGGCCGGATTGTCGGCTTGTGGGAAGGCCGGATGTCATCGGTCCGGGACATCGGGGGTGGCGTCTGGGACCGGTCGGGACCGGCCTGGGGGTCGCCGCATCCGGCCAACGCCAGCGCGCAGAGGGCGACCAGCGCGGCGATCCGAAGATGCGTCACGCAGGCCCTCCCCCCGGATGGATGCCAGCGAGCCTCACGGCTGGCGTGGCGGCCAGACTAGCGGAGCGTTCCACACCGCCGGAACCGCGCGGATCAGCGCGTGACGAGGCGCACCACGTCGGGTACCCAGGGGGTGTACGCCTCCGGGTCGCCGGCCAGCTCGGCGGCGGCCTCCTGGGGGGTACGCCAGCGCCAGTCG
Source organism: Micromonosporaceae bacterium (assembly GCA_050701695.1). Taxonomy (GTDB): domain Bacteria; phylum Actinomycetota; class Actinomycetes; order Mycobacteriales; family Micromonosporaceae; genus WHSM01. The sequence continues at coordinate 2,030 of JBOGDE010000090.1, read as the reverse complement.
TCCGCCTCGGCCGGGTCCGGGTGCGGCTCCACATCGGACTCGACCCGGCCCACCAGGACGTGGTCGTACTCGTACTCGACGCGGCCGGTGGCGGGGTCGGTGGCCTGGTAGACGAACGTACCCACCTCGGACAGCGCCACCCCGGAGAGCCCCATCTCCTCGGCGAGGCGTACCGCGGCGGCCTCGGTCACCGGCTGACCCGGCGCCGGGTGGCCGCAGCAGGTGTTGCTCCAGCGCCGCGGAAACCGGGTCTTCACCGCGGCGCGGCGCTGCCACAGTGCCCGGCCCTCGCCGTCCAGCAGCACCACGGAGTACGCCCGGTGCAGCGCCCCGGGAGCGGTGTGGGCCTCGGCGACGGTGGCGGCGCCGATCGGGTCACCTGATGGGTCCACGATCTCGACCAGGTGGGCTTCACGGGGCGGCGTCGAGATCATGTACCCGAGCATAAGCGGAGCGTGACCGGCCCTACTCGGCGGAGGGTGCCCGGGCGGCGGAGGGGGCCCCGGCGGCGGAGGCGCTACTCGGCGGAGGGGCGCTCGGCGGCGATCAGGCCCTCCCGGTAGATCTGCAGCGCCTCTTCGCTGCGCCCGGTGTCGCGCAGCAGGTCGCCGAGCAGCCTCGCGGTGTGCGCGGTGTGCGGGCCAGCCTCGGCGTTGACGCACAGCTCCAGCGCCGTACGCAGCGCCTGCTCGGCCACCTCGACCTCGCCCTTGTCGTAGGAGATGATGCCCTTCAACCGGTGCGCCTCGGCGAGCCCGAGCACCTCCGAGGTGCCCTCCAGCCGCCAGGCGTCGTCGAGCGCAGCGAGTGCCTCGTCGGGCCGGCCGAGTTTCCACAGCACCGTCCCCAGCTCGCTGGCCAGCGCGCCGGCGTAGTACCACGACTCCAGAGAGCGCATCATGTCCCGCGCCTTGGTCAGCTCGCGCTCGGCCTCGGGGTAGCGCTCCTCGCGCGAGAGCAGGTAGCCGCGCGACCAGTGGCACACCGCGATCTCGAACTGGTAATCCAGCTGTTGGTACGTGGTGCGCGCCTTGTCCAGCGCGGCCTCCGCGTCGGCGGCGCGCCCCTGGGCGAGGAACGTCCGCGAGACCTGCACGTGCATCATCGCGACCTGCTCGGGGTCGCTGACGCCGCTGGCGAACGCGAGCGCGGTCTCCGCCGCGTGGGCCGCGCGCTCCGGCAGCCCCAGCTCCATGTAGACCCCGACCAGGCCGTACGAGAGCTGCACCAGAGCGTCGGGGGACGCCAGCCCGTCCCGGTCCAGCCGCTCCCGGGTCGACTCCAGGGCGTACGCGGCCTCGCGCAGCTGGCCCTTGAGCCGCAGCAGCCGGGCCCGGGTGGCGATGATCGGCACGTGCTCGGTGAGCGGCTCGTCGGCGAGCAGCCGCTGCGCCTCGTCGAGCCGGGTCATCGCGGTGGCCGGGTCGCCGGCGCGCTGGTCGCACCAGGCGAGCCCGTGGATCGCCTCGGCCTCGATCCGGGGCAGCGCCGCCTCGTTCGCTTCGGTGATCACCTGGTTGTAGAGCTTCACCGCTCCGGAGATCTCGTCGGTGGAACGGGCGTGCCGGGCGGTCGCCAGCTTCAGCCGCAGCTCCGCCAGCACGTGCGCGGGCCGCCCGGTCAACAGCTCGGTCTCGTCCACGCCGAGCTGCTCGGCGAAGTAGCCGATCGCGTCGCGCGACGGGTTGCGCCGCCCCGACTCGATGGTGGAGACGAACGCGGCGGAATACCGCTCGCCGGCGACGTCCTTCTGGGTCAGTCCGCGCTGCAGTCGCAGCCGGTGCACGCGGGCACCGATCGACTCGCCCTCGGGCTCGTCGACAGGGTCCAGCTCGGCCGCGGTCACGTGCTCACCTAAACATCTTTAGTAGGAATCGGGAAAGCCCTACTTAACACTTCATTTACTCGGGTCACAAGACCTGTTATACATGAGTCAGCACCAAGCAACACGCGGCATCAGCTCCGGATTCTGGGGAGGCTCCAGAGCTGCCTGCGCCCCCCGCAGACCCGGGCCGCGACGTTTGAGCCCG
>JBOGDE010000089.1:0-17594 GCA_050701695.1 Micromonosporaceae bacterium | reverse complement strand
CCTTCGGGCTGCAGCGACCCGCGCACGCCGCCCCGGTGAGCGGGCGCGCCACCGGCGAGTACCCGTTCCGGCTCGGCGTCGCATCCGGGGATCCGCTGCCCGACGGGGTGGTGCTGTGGACCCGGCTGGCACCCCGCCCGCTGGAACCGTACGGCGGGATGCCATCCGGCGAGGCGGTTCGCGTGAGCTGGGAGATCGCCGGCGACGAGGCGTTCACCGAGCCGATCCGCAGCGGCACCGCGCTCGCCGACCCGGCGTACGCCCACTCGGTGCACGTGGACGTACGCGGGCTGCTTCCCGGGCGGCACTACTGGTACCGGTTCACCGCGCTCGGGCATCGCAGCGAGGTGGCGCGCACCCGTACCGCGCCGGGGCCGACCGCGATGGACCGGATGCGGTTCGCGTTCGCTTCCTGCATGAACTACCGCTCGGGCTACTTCCAGGTGATGAGCGAGATCGCCGACCGGGACCTGGACGGGGTGTTCTTCCTCGGCGACTACATCTACGAGTACCCGGTGCAGCAGATCAGCCCGGGTCGCCAGCTGCCACCGGACCTGCCGCCGGAGGTGGTGCCGGAGACGTACACCCTGGACCAGTACCGGCTGCGGTACGCGCTCTACAAGAGCCAGCCCGAGGTGATCGCCGCGCATCGCAACGCGCCGTGGATGATGATGTGGGACGACCACGAGGTCGACAACGACTACGAGTCCGACACCGAGGCGGAGCTGCTGCGGCAGGCGGCGGCGTACCGGGCGTACTGGGAGCACATGCCGCTGCGGTTGCCGCAGCGCCCGGTCGGGCCGGAGGGCCGGCTCCACCGTCGGCTGCGGTACGGCGCGATGGCGCAGTTCGACATGCTCGACGCCCGCCAGTACCGCGACCCGCAGCTGCGTCCCGGCACGATCTACGACTCGCCCGAACGCCGCGATCCGGCCCGCTCCATCCTCGGTACGGAGCAGGAGCAGTGGTTCGCCGCCGGGCTCGGCGCCGCGCCGGCGCGGTGGAACATCGTGCCGCAGGGGGTGCTGATGGCGCTGGTCAACACCGCCAACGCGCCGGACGCCACCCCGACGTACTCCTCGGGCAACTGGGACGGCTACCAGGCCTCGCAGCAGCGGGTGCTGGACGCGGTCGCCGCCGCCCGGCGGGCCGAGACGCTGCGCAACTTCGTGGTGCTCACCGGCGACGTGCACTGCGGCTACGTCTCCCACCTGCTCTCCGACACGCGGGATCCGGGCTCGGCCAGCCTGGGTACGGAGTTCACCAGCCTCTCGGTCTCCAGCGCCCGCGACTTCGATCCCGCGGCCAACGAACGCCGGCAGATCCGTACCGTGGTCAACCCGCAGATGAAGTGGGCGGACCTGCACTGCGGGTACGTCCACGTCGACCTCAACGCCGACCGGATGCGGCTGGACTTCCGCGGCGTGGACAAGGTGAGCCGCCCGGACGACCCGATGTTCGCGCTGCAGCGGTTCGTGGTCGCCGACGGCGTACCGGAGATTCAGTTCGCCTGACGCTCGTGACCGGGGGCGTGGCGCTGCCGCCAGGAGCGCGGCGACATCCCGGTGACGGCCTTGAACTGGCGGCTGAAGAAGAACACGTCGGAGTAGCCGTAGTACGCGGCGACCGCTCCGATCGGCTCGGCGGAGTCGTCGAGGTGCTGGGCGGCGGCGTGGATCCGCCGGCTCACCAGCCAGCTGCGCGGCGGCTGGCCGAAGCTGGCCCGGAACCGCCGCCCGAACGCGTCCTCCGACAGCCGTGCCACCCGGGCCAGGTCCCGCACTCCGGGGCGGTCCCGCAGCCGGCGCTCGACGTACCGGAGCACCGCCTCGACCTGCCATCGCGCCAGTGCCGTACCGTCCGGCTGGCGGTGCTCCAGCAGCGCCGCCAGCACCGCGACCAGCAGCGAACGGGCCCGGATCCGGGCCAGGGTGTGCCGGTCGGCGAGATCGCGCACCATCGCGTCGAACAGCGGGCGCAACTCCCACGCGCCGGGCGCCTGCCGGAACGGCGGCACCTGCGCCGGTGTCGAGAGCACCCGCATCCGCAGCCGGTACGCGGTCATCGGCCCGCCGCCGACCCGCAACGGGGTACGCGGCGGCAGCCACAGCGCGTCGCCGGCCCGCAGCGTCACGCTGCGCCCAGCGATGGTGCCGGAGCACTCGCCGGCAACCAGCAGGCACAGCAACTGCTCCGGTACGCCGTCCGGCAGGTGCTGTGACCAGCCGGGCCCCAGCGTGCCGTACCGGACCCGGCTGACCAGTGGCTGCCGCTCGTCCCTGGCCAGGGCGGCGAGCCACTGCTGCGCCGAGGCGGTCATCACGGCTGTCATCGGGCCTCCAGCTCATCGAGTGCGGCGGGGTCGACGGTGACCCCCAGCCCCGGCTCGGCCGGTACGGTCACCCGGCCCTGCCGGGGCGCCGGCGGGTGTGGACAGAGCCGCGCCAGTGGGTTGTCGCCCACCCACCACTCCAGCCACGCCAGGTTGGGGATCGCCGCCGCGCAGTGCAGGCTCGCCGCCAGGTGCACCGGGGAGCCGATGCTCACGTGCGGGGTGGCCTGCGCCCCGAACGCGTCGGCGACCACCGCGATCCGCATCGTCTCGGTGATCCCGCCGGCGCGGCACACGTCGGGCTGCACCACCCGCAGCGCCCCCGCCCGCAGGAACTGCACCGCCCGGTGCCGGGTCGCGATCGAGTCCAGCGCGAGCGGGATGTCGAGCGCGGCGGCGAGCCGGGCGTACCCGTCGATGTCCTCGGGCGGCAGCGGCATCTCGAAGAACCCGGCGCCGAGGTCGGTCAGCCCGCGGCCGACCCGCAGTGCCTGCGACAGGTCGTACTGGCCGGCGGCGTCGGCGAGCACGTGGTCGAAGACCTCCCGTACCGCCGTCACCGAGGCCAGGTCAGTGGCCGGGTCGGTGCCGATCGCGACCTTCACCGCCAGGTGCCCCGCCTCGCGCAGCAGTTGCGCCTCGGCACGCACCGCCCCCGGGTCCGGCCCGGCCGGTACGCCGGAGGCGTACACCGCCACGGAGGTACGGCAGCGCCCGCCCAGCATCGCGTACATGGGCTGTCCACAGTGGCGGGACCAGGCGTCCCAGAGCGCGATGTCGACCCCGGCGATCGCCTCCAGCCAGAAGCCGGAGTCGTGGCCCCGTACCCGCATCCCGGCGTACATCCGGTCCCAGGTGGCGGTGATCTCGTCCAGCCGGGTCCCGACCACGAGGGGTGCCAGCAGCTGGTCGACCAGTGTGGCGGTGGCATGCGCGGCCACGGGCGCCTTCGCCTCGCCCCAGCCCTCGACCCCGTCCTCGGTACGGATCCGCACCAGCACCGCGTCGATGGTCGGGCTGTAGAGGTAGCGGCGCCGGAACTGCGGGGGATAGGCGCCGGGTGGCGGCTCCTCGCCCCAGGCCCGCGCCCCCCAGTACGGCCGGCGCGGCGCTGCGCTGACCACGAAGCTGTCGACGCTGCTGACCTTCATGTCCGTACGCCCCGTTCCAGCAGCCCCTGCAGGACCGGCGCCTGGCCCCAGGCGTACACCCCGGTGGGGGTGGTGCGGTAGTCCTCGGCGCGGCCCACCGGGGTGGCCCGGGAGACCTCCAGCGCGCCGCCGTCCAGGTGCCGCAGCGTGCACGCCCACGCGTGGTCGGCGAGGTCGGCGTACCCGGGGTCGACCAGGCCGGCGGCCAGGGCGCGGGCGGTGCCGAGCGCGACGTACCCGGCGACGCTGTGTTCCACAGGGGCGTCCGGATCGTCGACCAGCGTGCCCCAGCCGTCCGGGCGGCGGTACCGGTTCAACGTCTCCAGCAGCCGTGCCAGCCGCTCGCGCAGGCCGGTGTCGCCGGCCAGCCGGAGGGTGTCCACCAGACCGAGCAACGCCCAGCCCTGGCCGCGGCCCCAGGCGCAGCCGTTGCCGCGCCCGATCGCCACGTCGTATCCGTGGTGGAACAGGCCGTCGTCACGTTGCAGGGCGGCGGCGTACTCCTCGGCGTACGCCACCGCCTCGTCGGTGAACCCGAGCATGGCGAGCCCGGGGCCGTCGGTGTGCATGCAGTCCACCCAGATGGTGTCCCGCCATTCCGGCAGGTCCGGCCGGTGCACCCGCGGCAGGCCCGGCACCGGCCGGGGGGCCTTCAGGATGGCGTGGCTCCAGCGTTCGCACGCCGCGTCGAGTCCGGCGGCCGGCAGCCGCCCGCGCAGCGCCAGCAGCGTCTCCACGGAGATCAGGTGGTCCGCCGGCTGGGTCAGTCCACCGCCGACCCGGCCGGCCACCTCCTCGACCAGCTCGGGCCGGCGCAGCACCTCGCCGGCGGCGACCAGGCCGGACAGGCACCCGCCGACCCCGAAACCCCAGATCGGGGTGCGGCAGTGGCGGGCCACCTCGACCACATCGGTCAGCCGCGTACCCGGCATCTCACATCAGGTCCTGGATCGCCTTGCGCGCGCCGGCCAGGGCGTCGGACGGGGACTCCTTGCCGATCAGCGCCGCCTGCACCCGCTCGGCGACCGCGGTCTCCATCTGGGCGTACTGCGGGAACTTCCAGAACCGGTTCGGGGTCGCGGTCGCGGTGATCCGCTCGCTGAACTGGGTGGTGAAGGTGTCCTTCGCGACGGTGTCGGAGGCGAGCGCCGACTTCGTGGTGGGTGGCAGCGACACGTCGTTGAAGTAGCCCACGGCCGCGTCGGTGTCGGAGGTGGCCCACGTGGCGAAGTCCGCGGCGGTGTCGGCGCCGGGCCCGTCGACCACGATGAAGGCGTGGCCCCACTGTTGCGCGCGGGGCTTGTCGCCGGAGTTGGCCACCGGCCGCCCGAACGGCGCGATCTTGTCGACCAGCTCCTTGTCGGGCGCCTGCTTGATCACCACGTCCTTGCCGACCGATGCGTCGTCGTACATCGCGGTCTTGCCCTGGGCGAACAGGGTACGGGCGTCGGTGCGCTCCACATCGGGGGCGATCAGCTTCTGGTCCAGCAGGCTCTTGTACCAGGTGAGCGCCTCCACGCTGGCGTCGTCGCCGATGGTCACCTCGTCGCCGTCGATCAGGGTGGCGCCGAAGGTCTCCATCCAGATCAGGATGTCCTTGAGCTGCGCCACCTTGGTGGAGGCGGCGTACGGGATGGTGCCGGCGGCCTTCAGCTTCTTCAGCAGTGCCTCGAACTCGTCGATGGTCTCCGGCAGCTTGTCGGTGTCCGCCTTCGCCAGCAGCTCGGTGTTGGCGATCAGGCCGATCGCCGCCGTGGTCCACGGCAGGCCGTACTGCTTGCCGTCGAGCTGTCCGGTGGTGAGCGCGGTCTCGGTGTAGCCGGCGCCCTTCGCCTGCTCGCTCAGGTCGCGTAGCTTGCCGAGCGCCACGAACCCGCTCAGCGTGGCGATGTCCAGCTGTGCGGCCCCGGTGAACTGACCGCCCTTGACCTGCAGGGTGAGCTGGCTGATGTAGTCCGGGTACGCGATCGGGACCCCGGTGACCTTCACCTTCTGCGCCTTGCCGTAGGCCTGCATCAGGTTCTCGATGCCGACCTTCGACGCCGGGTCGGCCTGGCTCCAGGAGGCGACCTTGAAGTCTGTCTTGGCTGTCGACTCCGGTGAGCCCTCACCACCACAGGCGGCCAGACCGGCGGCCCCGGCCCCCAGGCCGAGCAGCTTCAGCAGCGTACGGCGGTCGTAGCTGGTGTTCATGACATGTCCTCCAAACAGTGGGCCGGTCAGCCTTTGACGGCTCCGGCGGCGATTCCCCCGACCAGGTACCGCTGCAACGCGATGAATGCGACGACGACAGGAATCGAGGTGACGAGTGAGGCGGCCATCAGCGGTGCCCACTCCGCCGACGCCTCGCCCACGAACGTGTTGACCAGCCCCGGCGGCAGGGTCTGCCGCTCCGGGCCGGCCAGGGTGAGCGCGAAGATGAAGTCGTTCCAACCCCGTACGAAGGCGAACAGCCCGGCCGCCACCAGCCCCGGAGCGGAGATCGGCAGCACGATCGAGTGGATGATCCGCAGCTGCGAGGCGCGGTCGATCTTCGCCGCCTCGATCAGGGTGTCGTCGATGGTGTCGAAGAAGCCCTTCAGCATCCACACGCACAGCGGCAGCGTGAACGTGGTGAACGAGAGCACCATCGCCGCGTACGTGTTGAGCAGGTGGTACGTGTCGAACAGCTCGTACAGCGTGATCAGCAGCAGTGCCTGCGGGAACAGCTGCGAGGAGAGCACGAACGACATCAGCGAGCGCCGGCCGCGGAACCGGTACTTGGAGAACGCGTACGCCATGTAGGCGGCGACGATCACGCTGAGCACCGCGGTGACGACCGAGACCACGACGCTGTTGACCAGGTACCGCAGCAGCTGCGGGTTCTCGGCGAGCGCGGCGAAGTTGTCCAGGGTGATCCGGCGCGGCACCGGCGACGGCGGGTATGCGAAGGTCAGCTGCGAGGGCGTGAACGAGGTGGCGAGCAGCCAGTAGATCGGCAGCAGGGCGAAGCCGCCGAACGCCGCCACCGCGAGCCACGCGGCGAGCCGGCCGCGGCGCCCCCGGCGCCGTGCCCGCCGTTGCGGGGGCGCGGTGCTCCCGGTACGGGTGGGGGCTGAGAGAGTCGCGGTCATGCCCGGCCCTCCGGGTCCGCGAGCCGTACGTAGAGCACCACCAGCAACAGCAGCAGCACCATCCAGAGAAGCCCGATCGCGCTCGCCTTGCCGAGGTCGAGCGCCCGGAACGCGGTCTCGTACACCGCGACCGAGAAGGTACGGGTGGTGCCGGCGGGGCCGCCCCGGGTCATCACCCAGATCACGTCGAAGTGCTGGAAGTTCCAGATGAACTCCAGCAGCAGGACGATCCCGATGATGCCCTTCAGGTGCGGCAGCGTGACCGAGGAGAACCGCCGCAGCGTGCCGGCGCCGTCGACCTGCGCGGCCTCGTGCAGCTCCGCCGGTACGGTCTGCAACCCGGCCAGCAGCATCACCATCACCCACGGGAAGCTGGCCCACGACTTGGCGATCACCAGGGCGGCCATCGCGGTGCCGGGGCTGTTCAGCCACGCCTGCGGCTCGTCGATCAGGCCCAGCCCTTCCAGCAGCCCGTTCGCCACGCCATACGTGGAGTTGAAGATCCACAGCCAGAGGAACGAGACCACCACGCCGGGCACCAGCCACGGGATCAGCAGCACGCCGCGCAGCACCCGCTGGCCGCGGATGCCGGTGTTGAGCGCGAGCGCCAGCCCGAACCCGATCAGGAACGGCGCCACTGTGGCGGCGACGGTGAAGACCAGGGTCTGCTGCAGCAGCACCCAGAACGTCTCGTCGAGCAGCTTGGTGATGTTCTCGGTGCCGACGAACGTCCGTCCCGGGAACACCAGGCTCTGCTTGTAGAAAGCGGTCGCCAGCGAGGCCAGCAGTGGGTAGAGCACCACGGTGAGCATCAGCGCCAGTCCGGGGAGCACCAGCAGGGTGACCACGGCGGTGTTGCCGAGCCGCTCGCCCGGTCGGCGCATCGTGCCGGTGTGGCTCATGGCGCCACCACCGTGCGGGGGGTGTGCTGCGGGCCGACGTACCCGAGGTCGAGGCTGATCGCGTCGGCGGTCTCCACCACGGCGTGCGCCAGCGACGCCTCCCGGTTCGCCAGGTCGAGCGCGGACAGCGGCCCGGACACCGACAGCGCGGCGGTGACGCTGCCGTCCTGTGCCAGCACCGGGGCCGCCACGCAGGCCCGGCCCAGCGCCAGCTCCTCGACCTCGGTGCAGTAGCCGCGGGTCTGTACCCCGCGTACCGCCTCGTCGAGGGCGTCGTGGTCGGTGATGGTGCGTTCGGTGAAGCGGGGCAGCTCGGGCAGCAGCGCGCGGCGCTGCTCGGGCGTGAGCTGGGAGAGCAGGCATTTGCCGAGCCCGGTGGCGTGCAGCGGGTTGTGCTGTCCGGTGAGTACGAACGAGCGCGGCGCCTGCCGCCCCTCGAAGTTGCACAGGTAGAACAGCACGTCGCCGCGCCGTACCGCGACGTTGGCGCCCAGCCCGAGATCGGCGGCGAGATTCTGGGCGCGCTGCCGGGCCGCCCGGTGTACGGGGTGGCCGTTGACGGCGGCGGCGGCGAGCGTGACCAGCGCCGGCCCGAGGGTGTAGAGCCCGAGCTCGTCGCGTTCGACGAAGTCGACCGACTCCAGGGTGGCCAGCATCCGGGACGCGGTGGACTGCGTCAGCCCGGCGCGCTTGGCGACGTCGGCCACCCGCAGGGGGCCACCGGCGAGGAAGGCGGAGAGCACGGTGGCGGCCTTCTCCACGCTCTGGTTGGTGCCCGGCTCAGCCATCGCGAACTCCCGGTGTGTGTCGCACTCATTGGGATGCTTCCGCCAGAGACTGGTGCTTGTCAACCGCAGAGTGCATGCTGATCTGCAGCATGCGCATAGGAGTAACCAGGGGGTGTCAGACGGTGGCGGGTCAGACCTGGCGGTCAATCGAGGGTGACGGGGTGCGGTTCACCGGCGGCCGGCTACGGCTGGAAGACCTGGGGGAGAGCGGTCACGTCACCGCCGCGATCGCCGACATGCGGCTCGCCAGTGGGTACGAGCTGCGCGCCCGGCTCCGCGTCGGCAGCCCCCGCGGCGGCTCTACCGACTGCTGGGTGGAGCTGCGCTGCGACACCGACGGCGCCGACTCCGGCTACGCGCTGCGGCTGCGCGAGCTGACCGGGGTGCGCTACTGCTCGCTGCTGCGGCGCCACGGCGGCCGGACCGTCACCCTGCTCGACGTGGTGCACGGCTTCAGCTTCGACACCCCGCTGGAGGCCAGGCTGGTCGTCGACGGCCGCCGGACCGAGGTCTGGCTGAACGGGGTACGGGTAGGTCGCGCCCACGACGTACGGCGGCTGCGGCACGACGCGGTCGGGGTGGCGGTGTGCCGTACCGAGGTGGAGGTCGAGGACCTGGCCGTGACCGTGCGGCACGACGAGCCGGTGCCGGAGCCGGTGGTGGTCGACGACCGGCAGGGACAGCAGCCGCTCGGCCACACCCCGGGGCCGGCGATCGGCGACGACCGCTACCGGATCGAGTTCCGTACCACCCACTGGTCCGACGGTGACGAGGTCACCGGGACCCTCTCGGTGGGCGACCGCACCGACAAGCTGGGCGACTGGTGGCTGCTCAGCGGCGAATACGGCAACCGCGCCGACCCGTACCGCTCCCTGGACCGCCGCCGGCTGCGGTTCACGTCGGTGGAGGTCGCCGGGTCCACGCTGGTGCTGCGGGCCACCCCGCGCGGGTACCGGGACGTGACGGTGACCTGGTCGCTGGGCGACGGGCCGCCGCGCGCCACGGTCGCGCTCACCCCGGAGGTCGCCGGGTACCACCTGGTCGCCTATCAGGCCGGCACGCCGGTCGCCGAGGATCAGGTCACCGAGGTGTGCTGCGGGCCGCTGCGGCACGCCCGCCGGATCGGGGGCGTGGCCCCGGTGCCGGCCTCCGAACTGACCGCCCCGCTCTGCCTGCTCACGGCGGGTGGCCGGACCCACGGGCTGTTCGTCCCGGCCACCGAGCTGCGGTTCGCCGACGAGATGGTCAAGGACCCGGAGGATCAGCCGTACGCGATGAGCCTGCGCGACCACGACGGCGCGGTCCGTCCGGTCGCCCTGCTACCCGGGTACGGCACGCGGGCGTGGCTCGATGCGGGTCAGACCGCGACGTACCGGATCGGCCTGTACGCCGGCCCGGTCCCGCTGCACCAGGCGTACGCCGAACTGCTCCGCACCGAGTACGGCTACCGCGCGTACCGGCGCAATGTCTTCGGCTCGCTGACCGGCACCGTGCACCACCTGATCGACCTGCTGGCCACCGGCCCCGACGATTCCGGGGAGTACCAGGGTTCGCCGTCGGGGTGGTGGGGCCGGGCCAAGGGCTTCATCGACATCGAGAACGACCAGGCGGTACGCGCCACCACCACCGCCGTACTGCTCTCGGCGGCGTACCTGACCGCGGACATGGAGCTCTACGACCGGCGCGCCCGCCCGGTGATGGAGTACCACCTGTCCCGCAACGGCTACGGCTGGACCCCGAAACCCGGCTACGACGTGTACGCCGACACCACCAGGCACCAGCTCTGCGCCACCCCGCTGGGGGTGACCGCACTCGGCGCGCTGCATCAGATGACCCGCCGCCAGAACCCGGCGATCGCTGCGCTGGCGCTGGCCGACATCGGCGCCGAGGAGGACTACTGGCTGCGCCGGGCGCCGATGTGCGTACCGCTGGCGGCGTACCGGCTGACCGGCGACCAGGCGTACCTGGACCAGGCGCGGGCGCTGGCGGAGGAGTACATCGCCACCCGGATCGACCGGCCCGCCACCGGGGAGCTGGACCCGCACGACTTCGCGATCTATTACAGCGCCGACTGGGTGGGCCTCACCGAGCTGTACGAGCAGACCCGGGACCCCCGCCACCTCGCCGCCGCGCTCACCGAGGCCCGCCGGTTCGTCACCCAGCTGTTCGTACGCCCGATCCCCGACGGCGCGGTCACCGTGCCGGACCAGCCGGTGTTCCACGACCGGCAGATCGAGCTGAGCCGCTGGTGGGACCCCGACGCGCTCTACGACTATCCGGCGAAGGACATCGCGCCCGAGACCGTGCCGCGCTGGCTGCTGTCGATCACCGGGCTCGGTTTCGAGGCGCTGCAGACCTACCGGTACAGCGGCCCGAACCTCAACCCGACCTGGGCGTCACAGCTGCTGCGGCTGGCGTACCACGCCGGCGATGAGCTGCTGCGCGACGTGGCGCACAACGCGGCGGTCGGGCGGTTCACCAACTACCCCGGCTACTACTTCCGGCAGCACACCGTGCACCACATGAAGCCGGACTTCCCGTACACCGGGCCGTTCGACAACACCACGATCTACTACCACCACGCGCCCGCGCAGCTCGGGATGGCGATCGACTACCTGGTCACCGAGCACGAGACCCGCTCCGGCGGTGAGATCCGGTTCCCGGCGGCGTTCGAGGAGAACTTCGTGTGGTTCCGGTTCCGCACGTACGGGCACCGGTCCGGGCGCTTCTACGGCGAGGACGGGGTCTGGCTGTGGCTGCCCCGCGGGCTGGTGAGCGTCGACACCGACGCGGTGAACTGGCTGGCCGCGCGGGGCGAGGACCGGCTCTGCCTGAGCCTGACCAACTCCACCGACCGCCCGGTGACCGCGACGGTACGGCTGGGGGAGCCGATCGGGCTCAGCTCCGCGACGACGGTGATCTCGCGCGATGAGGTGACGCTCGCCGGCCGGGAGCTGACCATGGAGATCGCGCCGCACGGCATCGCCGCGGTGGTGCTGCACGGCGTCATGCTGCCGCCGGAGCCGATGCACCGCGACCCGACGCCGGTCGCGGGCGGCGAGCACACGTACCGGTTCGAGGACGTGACCCCGGTCGGGCCGGTACGCGGCCTGCTGCTGGCCCGCCCGGACGGTAGCGGCGCCGACGCGTACGTGCAGTCCCGCTGCGCGGCGCCGGCGGTGCTGCGCTACTCGGTGGACGGCGAACCCTGGCACGAGCTACCGAAGCCGGTCCACCCGGCCGAGTGGACGGTCCGGCTGCCCGCCTCCGCAGCGACATTCGGCTACCAGGTGGTACGCCACGACGGCGTCGCCGGCGATCCCGTCGAGCTGCGTACCGGCGGCTGAGCTCTCACAGCGCCTTGGTGTGGCCCACCAGCTTCGTCAGCGAGTCCTTCGCGTCGCCGAACAGCAGCGTGGTCTTCGGGTCGTGCAGCAACTCGTTCTCGATACCGGCGAAGCCGGGGCGCAGTGACCGCTTCAGGAACACCACCTGCTGCGCCTCGTCGGCGGCCAGGATCGGCATCCCGTAGATCGGCGAGCCGGGGGCGGTACGTGCGGCCGGGTTCACCACGTCGTTGGCGCCCACCACGAGCACCACGTCGGCGGTCTTGAACTCCGGGTTGATCACGTCCATCTCCTTGAGCTGGTCGTACGGCACATCCGCCTCGGCGAGCAGCACGTTCATGTGGCCCGGCATCCGGCCCGCGACCGGGTGGATCGCGTACTGCACCTGCACGCCCCGCTCCGCCAGCACGTCGGCGAGGTCGCGCAGCGCGTGCTGTGCCTGGGCGACGGCGAGGCCGTACCCGGGGGCGACGATCACCCGCTGCGCGTACCCGAGCAGGATCGCCACGTCTTCGGCGCTGGCCGAGCGCACCGGCCGGTCGGTGGCGGTGGTGGCTCCGAGCGTGGAGCCGCCGCGCAGCGCGCCGAACATGATGTTGACCAGGGAACGCCCCATCGCGGAGGCCATCAGCCGGGTGAGCAGCATGCCGGAGGCCCCGACCAGGGTGCCGGCGACGATCAGCAGCGTGTTGGACAGCACGATGCCGCTGGCCGCCACGGTGATCCCGCTGAACGCGTTGAGCAGCGAGATCACGATCGGTACGTCGGCGCCGCCCACCGGCATCACCAGCAGCAGCCCGAGCACCAGGCTGACCCCGCCGAGCGCGAGCGCCACCCACAGCGGCGCGCCCGCGGTCACCCAGATCGCACCGGCCAGCGCGGCGGCGAGGCTCAGCGTGAACACCGCCGGTAGCCCGGGGAAGAGCATCGGGCGCCCGGTGACCAGCTCCTGCAGCTTGGCGTACGTCAAGATCGAGCCGGAGAACGTGACCGCGCCGATGAAGACGGTGAAGCCGCTGATCGCCAGCTGCGGCCACGACTGGTCTGTTGCCTGGGCGAGCGCCGCCACGGCCACCAGGGCGCCGGCCGCGCCACCGACACCGTTGAACGCGGCGACCATCTGCGGCATCCCGGTCATCGCCACCCGGCGGGCGGCGACCGCGCCGATCCCACCGCCGAGCACCAGCGCCCCCAGGATGTACGGCACGTTGGCCGGCCGTTCCGCGGCGAACACCACCAGGACGGCGACCACGGCACCGGCAACCCCGATCAGGTTGCCGATCCGGGCGGTACGCGGCGAGGACAGCCCCTTCAGCGCGATGATGAAACAGACCGAGGCGACCAGGTACGCCAGGGCGGCCATGCTGGCGGTCATGCCGCGTCTCCTTCGCGGTCGGCGGGCTTCGCCGCGGGCCGCTTGAACATCTGCAGCATCCGGTCGGTGACCACGAACCCACCGACCAGGTTGACCGCGCCCAGCACCACCGCGACCAGCGCCACGGCGAGCAGCCACGGCGACTCCGCCTGGCCGGCGACCACCACGGTGCCGACCAGGATGATGCCGCTGATCGCGTTCGAGCCGGACATCAGCGGGGTGTGCAGGGTCGAGGAGACCTTGGCGATCACCTCGTAGCCGGCGAAGCCGGCCAACACCAGCACGGTGAGCAGTGCCACACCGTCCACCGCAGCCTCCTTATCAGGATTCTTCGAGGAGCGACTTGGCCGCCTCGTTGCGCACCTGGCCGTCGTACGTGACGCAGCAGCCCGCGACCACCTCGTCGTCGAGGTCGGGCGTGACCGTGCCGTCGCTGGTCATCAGCAACAGCAGGTTGACGATGTTGTTGGCGTACAGGCTGCTGGAGACCGCGGGCAGCTGGCTCGGTACGTTCTGCGCCCCCCAGAGCAGGACCCCGCCCACGGTGATCTCCTCGCCGGCGACCGAGCCCTCGATGTTGCCCCCGGTCTCGGCGGCCAGGTCGATGGCGATCGAGCCGGGACGCATCCCGGCCAGCATCTGCGCGGTCACCAGCCGGGGCGCGGCCCGGCCCGGCACCGCCGCGGTGGTGATCAGTACGTCGGAGTCGGCGATGTGCGGCGCCAGCAGCTCCTGCTGCTTGCGGGCGCGGTCCTCGGCCATCTCGCGGGCGTACCCACCGGTGCCTTCCAGGGTGGGCAGGTCCAGCTCGATCGACCTGGCGCCCAGGCTGCGGATCTCCTCCGCGGCGGCGGCCCGCACGTCGTACCCGGAGACCACCGCGCCGAGCCGCTTGGTGGTGGCGATCGCCTGCAGCCCCGCCACGCCGGCGCCGAGCACCAGCACCTTGGCCGGCGGCAGTGTGCCGGCGGCGGTCATCAGTAGCGGGAAGAAGCCCTGGAACCGCTCGGCGGCGACCAGCCCCGCGCGGTAGCCGGCGACCAGCGCCTGGGACGACAGCGCGTCCATCGACTGGGCGCGGGAGATCCGGGGCACCAGCTCCATCGCGAACAGTCCGACCCCGGCGTCCCCGGCGGCTCGGATCAGCTCCGCTTCTCCGGACACGGTCAGCAGCGACACACTGATCGCGCCCTTGGCCAGCCGGGTCAGCTGCTGCGGGGTGGGGGCCTGCACTCCGGCCAGGACGTCGGCCCCGTCCAGCGCCTGGTCGCTGACCTGTGCGCCAGCCTCGCGGTACGCGTCGTCGGTGCACCGGGCGTGCTCGCCCGCGCCCGGCTCGACGGCGACCTCGAGCCCCGCGGCGGTCAGCTTGGCGACCGCGGCGGGTACCAGCGCGACCCGGCGCTCACCGGGCCGACTCTCACGTACGACGACGACCTTCACACCGCGGACCTTAGCGCAGGTTCAGCCGATTGCGATGTGACGTACTTCCCGTCTGTTAGGCACCAGGTCCCACATCCCGAGACCGCAGGGGTGTCGAGTGCCGTCGCCGGGCTGCCTCGGCCGCCGGCTTGGCCGACGCGCCCCGGAGACACCTCGACCGGCCTGTCTCCCATTCCCGGCGCATCCCACCATATCGCCTTCAAACAACATATCGCCTTCAAATACGTGAACCCGCTGACCGGATTTCCTTTTCTGAGAATGGCGTGCCCGCCCCGTGCTGGCGAGTTCTCGCCATCAATGTGCACCGTGCTCTCAAATGCCCCGCCCGCCTCTAATGTGGATCCACCCTGAGTGTGGCAAGGAGGTGAAGAAAATGCAGAAGCTGGTGGTCCGGAAGCTGGAGCCGGTGCAGACGAGTTCCGCCGCGGAGCCGTGCGCCAACTGACCAACTGTGTAGCGTCGGCGGGAGCCGACAGGGTTGGCTCCCGCCGACCCCTGCGAGGTATTAACAGAGAGGGATGGACAAATGGCCGGATACGAGCCTGACGCACTCGTGACGGTGCGCCCTTTCGCACACCAGCGGGAAAAGGATTCAGTAACCATCGGAGACCTGGAGCGCCAGGTTTATCTCAGCATCCCGCCCGAAGGGCTGGACATTCTCGAATCACTGCGTGCGGGGCACACCGTGGCCGAAACGGTGCACCGCTACCAGCAGAAGCACGGCGAGACCCCCGACATCGACGACTTCCTCGGCGTCCTCGCGGCCGAAGGCTTCGTGGCATCGCCGCAGCTGTCAGCCGCCTCCGGCGACGCCGCTGCCCACACCCCGGCCGCTGACTCAGCGGGCGCCCCGCAGGCACCGCGCTGGACCTGGAGCGTCTCCTGGATCACTCCCGACCTGGCCCGGCGCCTGGCGAGTTGGCCGGTGCTTGCCCTGTTCGGTGTGGCGATAGCTTTCAGCGTGTTTCTGGAGTTTCGCGATCCTTCGCTCATCAAGAATGCCACGATCCTGTTGTTCCCCAAGCATTTCGCAGCGCTCACCTGGGCGACGGTCGCGCTTTCACTCGTCGGAGTGGTCATCCACGAACTCGGCCACCTGGTGGCGGCGCGGGCCGTCGGCGTACCGGCCAGCATTGGCTTCGGTAACCGGCTCTACTACATCGTCGCCGAAACGCACATGTCAGGGATCTGGTTGCACCCCCGCCGGCAGCGCTACGTCGCATTCCTCGCCGGGCCCTTGATTGACCTGCTGATTATCGCGCTGCTCATCATCCTGCTGGCGGCGCACCGGGCAGGCTTCGTCGGACTGCCCTGGGCCGCGGCGCAGCTCGTCGCGGCGCTGATCTTCGTGACGCTGATCCGTTTCGTCTGGCAGACGTTCTTCTTCATCCGGACAGACTTCTACTTCACGTTCGCCACACTGTTCAACTGCAAGAACCTGATGGCGGATACCGAGACATTTCTCCGCAATCTGCTCGCCCGGCTGCGGCGCTCGGGAGACGTCGTCGACCAGTCCGGAATCCCGCGCCGCGAGATGTGGGTGATCCGCTGTTACTCCGTGGTGTGGCTCGCGGGGCGTGTGATGGCTCTCGGCGCGCTGTTCCTCATCATGTTGCCGCTGCTCGCCGGGTACGTCGTCGAAGGCGGGCGCTACCTGACCGGACGGCCCTCGCTGTTCGGCTCGGTCGACTTCGCCACCGTGGTGGCGCTGGCGTTCATCTTCCAGGGCGGTGGCATCATGCTCTGGGCGCGCGGCCTGTACAAGGGCTGGAAGGCATCCCGGAGCGTGGAAGCGGCGCCCGTGAGCCAACCCGCGGCCGCGCCGTGATCCGGCTTACCCCGCGCGGCCGGGCCGGGCGGGGCCGGGACGCGATGGCCTTCCAGTGGTACGCGTCGCGGCCGCGCCAGGCCGGTCAGGGCTGCCGGCCGGGCCGGTGGCGTAGGTGATATTTCGGAAACAAGAATGCAATTTGCGTCTTGACGGTGACTTGCCGACTCCCTAGGCTTACCGAAAGTAAGTTCCTGGTGGGTAACAGGAGCAAGCGCTCCCCGACGGGGGAGTTCTGGACACCAGGCTCGGCGCCTCGTGGGCTCGCCGGGTCGCGGATCTGATAGGTCGCGCAGCGTCAACGCGCGCCGGTCGCCAGTCGGCCGGCGTGTCAGTCGAGGGGACGCCGGCGCGAGAAGTCCGCTCGGCCGCGTCCCCCAATCCAGTGAGGTTGGGCGACTCGTGACACCCGGCAACGACTCCGTGCGTGCCGGAACGGCCCGGTGCGTACGCCGATAGCCCACGCCCTCCTGAGGCGCCCGGACCGGGCGTGGGTTCACCCATCCCGACCGAGGGAGGCTCCACCATGTCCACATTCACCCGACGAGCGACCATCGTGGCGGCGGCCGTCGCCACGCTCACGCTAGCCATGGCAAGCGGAGCCATGGCCGCAAGCACCACGATCCGCAAGGGCTCGGCGACCGCCGACCCGTACGGCGGCAACGTCCGCGGCAGCCTGATCTCGGCGACGGCCGGGTTCAGCGGCGGCGGGCTGTCGGTGACGTGCAACCAGTCCACCATCGAAGGCTCGGTGAACTCCGACGGCACCGCGATGACCGTCACCACGGTGTCCTTCAGCGACACCCGTACCAGTGACGGCCGGTGCCCGAACAGCGCGGGCGGCAGCACCAGCATCACCGCGCTGAACCTGCCGTACACCGGGGGCAACGTCACGTACGCCCCGGTCAGCGGAGGCCAGGACGGCACCATGACGATCGCCGGCATCCTGGTCAAGGCGGTCAACTCGACGCTCCTCGGCACCTTCACCTGCCACTACACCGGCACTGGCGCGGGCGGCTCCGGCACCGGCCCGCTGTACAACCCGGACAACCCGAACCGGCCGGTCACCACGGTCGCGGAAGGCCAGTTCAACGCCAACGGCATCTCGGCGGTGAAGGTCAACACCGCCGAGTACCCGAGCAGCGGCTCCTGCCCGAGCAGCGGCACCCTCAGCGGCGCGTACCAGTTGCAGGGCGAAACCAGCCCGGGTGTGTTCGGCCAGACGCTCTACCTCACCGCGTAAGCCCCCAGCTCCACTCTGCCCACGCGACGGGCCGCCCCAACCAGGGGCGGCCCGTTGGTAGTGGCTCAGGGT
>JBOGDE010000088.1:0-17848 GCA_050701695.1 Micromonosporaceae bacterium | reverse complement strand
CGGCACGTCACCGTCGAGCAGGGCCGCCGCCCGCTCCACCTGGGCGCTGGCGATCGGGTTTCCGGTGACCGTGGCCCGGGCGGCGGCGACCCGGTCCCGGGCGGCCGGGTGCCCGGCGAGTACCGATGCCTCGGCCCGCAGCGCCACGTACCAGTGCAGCCAGATCCAGGTGACCCACTTCCACACCTGCTCCGGCTCCGGCGCGACCCGCTCCAGCGCCGCCTCCGGTTTCCCCTGGTGGAGCAGGAGCATGGCGTCGAACGTGGCGGCGTAGCCGTCGGGGTTGTCCGCCTGCCAGGCTTGAGCCGTCGTCGTCGAGGCCTTCGGCCGGGCGTGGTCCCACACGGCGTACAGCTCGTCCACGATGGCCAGCCACTCGGCATGGGCCGGCTCGTCCCCGCGCAGGCCGTGCACCATCGCGACCGCCGCGGCGGCCGGTGCCAGGCCGGCCGAGGGTTGCCGGCCGTTGCGCTGCCACGCGTCGAGGAATCGCGCGCTGCCGGCGAGCACCGCCTCCACATCACCGGCGAACGCATCCGTCACCAGCAGCCAGCGGACGGCTTGGTGGCCCACCTCGGCCAGCAGGGGATGCTCGGCGAGCTGGCGGCCCCACCGGCGGGCGCCCGCCAGGTCCCCGATCCCGAGGCTGGTCTCGGTGGCGGAGACGAGCGCGTCGACGTACTCGTGCGTGCTGGCCGGGGTGACCGGTACCGACGAGAGCAGCGCGACCCGGCGCCGAGCGGTCGTGGCGGTGCCGAACGTGTCACCGGCCCAGCTCTGGGCGGCGGTGTACGCGTCCAGCGCGACCGTCTCGGCCAGCGGGTCGCCGGTACGCTCAGCGAGCTCGACCGCGCGCCGGGAGCTCACCAGAGACCTCGTCACATCATTGTCCGGGCCGGACTGGATCCCGCCGAACACCTCGGCGAACACCCCGGCCTCGGCCACCGCCACCGCCGCCAGGGCGACGGGGTCGTCATCGGCCAGCTCCCGCGCCGTGTCCAGCAGGGTGATTGCGGTCTCCTTCGACGGGAGCTGCGCGAACGCGCCGGAGAACCGGTACACCGTGGTAACCGCGGTCGCCAGGTCGCTGGCGGCGGAGGCGGTGTCTCCCGCCCGGCGGGCAGCCTCCCCGGCGGCCTGGTGCAGGCGGAACATGTCGTCACCGAGCATCCGGCACCCGGCCGCCCCGGCGGCGTGCCGCAGCGCCGTGGCCGCGGCGAGGTCGTCGCCAGCGAGCGCGGCAGCCTGCTCGTAGCGCTGCTGAGCCTCGCCGAGCAGGTTGCGCGTGAAGGTCAGCTCGGCCATCGCCACAGCGAGGCGGTACGCGTCCGCGCGCTGCTCCGGGCGGCCGGTCGCCCAGGCCAGGGCGGCCCGCAGGTCGTCGGCCATCGCGTCGAACCGGGCCCGCAGGTCCGCCGGTACGTCTGCGGCGAGGCTGGCGGCGCGGGCTTCCGCGAGCCTGGCCGCGCCGGCCAGGCACCAGGTCAGGTGCCGGGATTGCAGCTCGGCCAGCTCGCCGGCATCGGTGAGCCGTTCGGTGCCGTACTGTCGGATGGTCTCCAGCGCCTGGTACCGGGTGCCGGCGGCGGACATCGTCACCGTCAGCAGGCTCTGCTCGGCGAGGCGGGCCAGCGCGTCGGCGACCTCGGCCGGCTGCAGTGGGTCGAACCCGGTCACCTCAACTGCCGACTCGGCGGTGAACGGCGCGACGAACACCGACATCCGCCGCAGCAGCGCCCGATCCGCCGGCTCCAGCAGGTCATGGCTCCAGTCCAGCACCGCCCGGACCGACCGGTGCCGGTCGTCGGCGCGGGGTCCGCCGGCGAGGATCCGCAGCTGGTCGGAGAGCCCGGCGGTGAGGCCGTCGAGGCCGAGCGTGGACCACCGCGCCGCCGCCAGCTCGATCGCCAACGCCATGCCGCCGAGCCGTTCGCAGATCTCGGCGACCCGGTCGCGTACCGCCGGATCCGGCGACCAACCGACCGCCGCCGCGCGGTCCACGAACAGCGTCACCGCCTCCGACTCGTCGCCGTCGGCCAACGACAGCGGCGGGACCGCGAAGACCCGCTCGAACGGCACCATCAACCGGGCCCGGCTGGTCGCGAGCACCCGCAACCGTGGACAGGCCGCGAGCAGCCGTTCCAGGAAGGGCGCGACCCCGTCGCGTACGTGTTCGCAGTTGTCCAGCACCAGCAGCGCCTCGCGCTCGGCAAGCGCGGCCAGCACCGCGTCGTCGACGCTGCGGCCGGGTTGCTCACCGACCCCCACCGCCGCCGCGACCGCGGCACCGACCCGCTCCGGATCGGTGACCGGGACCAGGTCGACGAACCAGACGCCGTCGGTGAAGTCACCGGCCGTCTCGGCCGCCACCGCCAGCGCGAGCCGGGTCTTTCCCACCCCGCCCGGACCGACCGCGGTCATCTGCCGGTACGTCGTGACCGCCGCGCCCAGCTCCGCACGCTCCGATACCCGGCCGATGAACGTGGTCAGCGGTGCCGGCAGTGCGGGCGCCGGACGCGACTGCCGGGCCAGCTCGGCCGCGTACCGGGCGAGCGCCCGCCGATCCGGCAGCTCCCGCTTGCGCAGCAGTGAGGAGACGTGGGACTCGACCGTGCGTACGGAGATGAACAGCCGCGCGCCGATCTCGGCGTTGCTCAGGTGTTCGGCGAGCAGCGCCAGCACTTCGGCTTCCCGCGCCGAGATCGCCGGACCGGACATCGGCCCATTATCTCGTGGCGGTCTCCGTACCCGCGGTGGGCGGGGGAGTCGGGTCAGGGAGCTGTCGTGGCTCGCCGGAGCACGGCCGGCGTCGCACTTCGCCAGATGTCGTTCGCGAGCGGCCACAGTGCCACCAGCCCGGCCGCGGCCTGGAGGTAGAACTGCACCACTCCCACGGGCACCAACCGCGAGATCGCCATCAGGATCAACGCCGTCGCGACAACTCTGGACAGCGACGTGCTGAGGATGCCGCTGGCCATGATGGCCTTCGCGAATCCAGCTACGCCGATGGTGAACGTCACCCCGCCGGCCACCAGTAGCGGGATGAACACCGGTGTGAGCGCGTCCTGTGCCGCGGCCACATCGCCACCGATCCGCGCGACCGCGACGGGTGTGAACTCCAGCCCCGGAAGGACGCCGTACAGGGCACTGCCGAACAGCACCCACGGCAGCGCCCACGCGCTGTACCGGTCTTCCCCCGCGTCCCGCAGCCGCGCACGGATCGCGACGAACGCCAGTGCGATCAAGGCGATACCGATCACCGTGAGCAGGTGCACCACGATCCACCCGGTGCTGTTGGCACCGACGGCCGTCGCGATCGCCTCGGGGTCGGGCAGCCGTGCGATGAACGGATGTGCGACGAACGCGACAGCCATCACGACGGGCGCCGTCGCCACGGCGGCCGCGCCGTAGCGGGACCTGGTCATCTCGGTGGAAGTCATGGCCTGTCCCCTTCATGCGAGGTCATCTCGGGCTGGTGTCAGGATCGGACACCCGAGGTCTCCGCTGCTTCGAAGAGAACACCCATTCAGGGGGAACGGGATGGGAAGAATTGTGTAGCGGGGTCAGCGGCCAGGGACCAGAGCGTGCTCGTAGGTGGAGGCGGTGACCGCGGCCCGCGACGTGACGGCCGCACGCCGCCGGGGGCGCCGCCCTCGCTGACCAGGGGCGAGGGCGGCGCGCGCGGATCTCATGAAGGGTTGTAGCAGCGCTCCGTGCGGCTGTACTGCCACGACTTGTAGTGCTTGCTGGAGCCCTTCTTCCGCCAGGTCAGGAGCACCTTGGTCCGGAATACCTGCGACGCGTTGCACGCGAAGTGTCCGGTCTTCGCCTCTTCGGCGTAGTCGTACATCCCGTCGTAGTCGCCGATCGTGGTAACCGTGCGCCAACCGCTACCGGAGTTCTTCTGCAGCGACATCCGGGACACCGACACGTAGTAGTCGCCGCCGCCCTTGTTATCCGAGATCCTGGCCCATCCGGCGGCATAGCCGTGGTTGGTGAACACACTGACGCAGTAGGCCAGCTGATCGCCAGCGTGGCAGTTCTCGCCTGCTGAGGCCTGCGGCATCACGGCGGCGACACCGCCTGCTGTGGCCAGCGCCGCGGTAAGGCCCGCGACGATCTTGGTGCGTACCCGCATTCCCTCTTCCTTCCTTGTGTGCGTGCGGCTGACGTCGCCGCCTGGCGCCCGGAAGAGTAGGAGTTGCCGCTAACAGTCCGCTTTGACCCTGCTCTCACCCGGCTTTAAAGGGCGGTCCGGTGTGGGTCCGGCATCCAGGTCGGCTTATCCGTGGCGGTCTCCGTGGTGAGCACGGATGTGGACCGTACCCGGGCCGGGAGAGGCTGTGATCACAGCGGACACCGGGAAACACACCGAAGGGACCTCCCATGACGAACGACCAGAAGTCCACGAGCGGCAAGAGCTACCAGGGATTCACCGACGAGGAACGCGCCGCGATGAAGGAGCACGCGCAGGAGCTCAAGACCGCCAAGCGCCGCGGCGCCAAGGCCGACGGCGAAACCGCCGTACTCGAGAAGATCGCCGAGATGACGGAATCGGATCGCGTCATCGCCGAGCGACTGCACGCGATCATCACCGCCACCGCGCCCGAGCTCTCACCGAAGACCTGGTACGGCATGCCGGCGTACGCCAAAGCCGGCAAGGTGGTCTGCTTCTTCCAGAGCGCGCAGAAATTCAAGACGCGGTACGCGACGCTCGGCTTCGACGCCTCCGCGAACCTCGACGACGGCACCATGTGGCCGACGGCCTTCGCCCTGACGAAGCTGACCCCGGCGAACGAGGAGACGATCAGGGCGCTCGTCAAGAAAGCGGTGAGCTGAGGACCCGCGCGCGGCGGTTTCGTCATCCCGCATCGACGGTGGCCAGCTCCCGGCGGAGTTCGGCTTCGGCCGGTGTCGGAGCCGTCGGCTGTGCGGCGAGCCCTTCGTGCCACGCCTTCCGCGCGGCCTCGGGATCACCGAGGGCGGCGTGAGCGCGTCCCATCGCCAGCAGCAGCGACGGCATGGTCTCAGAGCCGCCGATCGGTCGCAGGAAGTCGAGGGCCTGCTCGCCGTACTCGAGGGCCGTCGAGTGGCGGCCCGCCAGCTGGTGCATCTCCGCCAGGTTGGCGAGCGACCAGGCCACGCCGATCTCGAAGCTGGTCGACCGCCACAAGGTCAGAGCCTCGTGGGTGTGCCGGATGGCGAGGTCGTACTCGCCGAGAAAGCTGTACGCGCCGCCGATGTTGAACAGGCAGTTGGCGATCCGGTCGGCGTCGCCGATCTCCCGGGCAAGCGTGAGCGCCCGCTCCTGGTACCCGACCGCCGTGTGGTGGTCCCCGCCGAGTCCGGCGTTGAGGCCGAGGGCGTCCAGTGCTCGGCACACCGCTGCCGGGTCGCCGATGCCCTCGGCATGATGCAGTGCCCTCCGCAGGTACGGCTCGGCCTCGTCGTGCCGGCCGACGCGGGCGAGCGCCGCGCCGAGCAGGTGGGTGGCGACATGGAGCGCCCGCTGGTCCCCGGTGTGCGCCGCGGAGGCAACGCCGACCTCGGCCACTCTGGGGAGATCTGTGATGTGGTGACGGAGCTCGGAGAACGGCAGGAGGGTGCGGGGTAGCTGCCAGGCGTGGTCGTGGCGGCCGTGAACCGCCGCCACGCGCACGGCGTCGATGACGGTCGACCACTCCGCCTCGTACCACGCCGTCGCGTCGTTCTCCTTCGAGAAGTGCGGCAGCGGTAGTCCATTCGGGTCACCCACCGCGCTGAACAGCTCCATGGGCCGCAGCAGGCGGCTGGCACCCAGCGACGCGTGGAGATACCAGGTCAGACAGCGTTCCACCGCGGAGCCGGTCTCGGCCTCCGGAGCCTCCGCCGCCAGCTCGGCGGCGTACTCACGGACCAGGTCGTGGAAGCGGTAGCGGTCGAAACCCGGCTGCTCCAGCAGGTGTACGGAGACCAGCCGGTCCAGTAGCCGGCGGGCTTCCGGCAGCGAGGCCCCCAGCAGAGCCGCGGCGCTGTGCACGCCGAAGCTGGTGCCGGGATGCAGGCCCAGCAGCCGGAACGTCCGCGCCAGGTCCGGGTCGAGGCGCCGGTACGACCAGGACAGCACCGTGCGAGGGTCCGCGGCGGGGTCGTCGGGGTCGGCCAGGGTTTCCAGCCTGTGGGTTCGCAGCCCGTCCACGAGCTCGGCCAGTGGTGCCCCGGTGTGGCGGTTGGCGAGGTCGGCGGCGATCCGCAGTGCCAGCGGGAGCCCGCCGCAGATGTCGATCAACTCGTCGATCGGGGCCGCGTCCTGGCGCATTCGGGTGGGGCCGAGGGTGGCGGTGAACAGTGAGCGCCCCTCGGCCCGGCTCAGCTCCGTCAGCGTCAGGGAGGCGGCGCCGTCGCGCCGGCTCAGGCCACGGAGCTGGCTGCGGCTGGTCACCAGCACGAGGCTGTCGGCGCCGGGGAGCAGCGGCCGTACCTGATTGGCGTCGCGGGCGTTGTCCAGGAGCAGCAGGATCCGGCGTCCCGTGACGGTGGTACGCCACAGCCCGGCGCGTTCGTGTGGCTGTTGCGGGATGGCCGCACCGTCGACCCCGGCCGAGCGCAGCAACGACCCGAGCGCGTCGAAGGCGGTGGCGGGCTCCACCGGCCCGTAGCCGTGCAGGTCGAGGTAGAACTGCCCGTCGGGGAACCGGTCGGCGGCGGAGTGGGCCCAGCGCACCGCGAGGGCGGTCTTGCCCACGCCTCCGGCTCCGTGCACCACCACCGTCATGACGGGTCGCCGGCCGTCGGCGGTGTTCTCGGCGAGCAACCTGTCCAGGGCGGACAGTTCGCCGGCCCGGCCCACGAACCCGGAGATGCCGGCGGGCAGCTCCCGAGGTGTCGCCGCTGGTGCGGCCGGCTCCTGCGGCGGGTCGGTCAGCCCCACACCGGTGAGGAGGCGCTGGTGTTGTTCCCGGAGCTCCTCGGACGGGTCGGAGCCGAGCCGCTCGGCCAGCTCGTGGCGTATCTCCTCGTACGCCTGCAGGGCTTCGGCGTCGCGTCCGCTGGCCGCCAGCGCCCGCAGCAGCCGCGTCCACAGCGACTCCCGGATCGGGTGCTCGGCGACCAGCGAACGCAGCTCGACCACCATGCCGTCGCTGACCCCTGCCGCCAGATCCAGGTCGATGCGGCGTTCCTGGGCGGCCAGGTACCGCTCGGTCAGGATCGGCACGACCTCACTGCGCAGTGTCTCCGACTCGACGCCGTCCAGCGGCGCCCCCCGCCACAGCCCCACCGCTTCGACGAGCAGCCCCCGCTCCTCGCCGCCGGCCGATGCGGCCCGATCGAGCGACCGCGTGAACCGGGTGAGATCCACAGCGTCCGGGTCTACCGCCAACCGGTACCCGGCCCCGTCGACGGCCACGGACTCGGCACCGAGCAGACGACGCAGCCGCCACACGGTGTGCTGCAGTGCCTGCCGAGCGGTCTCGGGGATCGCGTCGCCCCACATGTACTCCGCGAGCGTGTCGGTGGAGACCCGCCGGCCGGGTGAGACCGCCAGCGCCGCCAGCAACGTCTGCACCCGGCCACGGGGAATCTCGATCAGGCGTCCGCCGAGGTGCACCTCCAGCGGCCCCAGCAGCCGGATCTCCATGCTCTCCATCACCGGTCACCGCCCCTGGAGCGCGCCTGTCCGCCAGCCTACACCACACTAGGACACTCGCGCAGCACACCCTTCGGGCGCTACGAGGCGGTCGGCGGGAGCCCGTAGTGCGCGATCCCGTCGTCCATGACGCGGGTGAGGTCACCGCGGGCGGCGAGCAGCTGCAGGTGGGCGAGCGTCTCGGTGGTGGCGAGTAGCTGGTTGAACAGGTTCAGGTCGGCGAAGCGGCGCGCCCGGCGGGTCCACGGCAACTGCTCGGCGACCCGGTAGCCGGTGTCGAACCCGGCGGCGACCGCGTCGCGGCACAACGCGAGCCGTACGTCGTGGTGCGCCACCAGCTCGTCCACCCGGGCGTGTACGGAGTCGGTGACCGGCCCGTGCGCGGGTAGCAGCCGCAGGTCCGGCAGGGCGCGTACCTTCGCCAGCGACGCCAGGAAGTCGCCGAGCGGCTGCTCCGAGGGCGCCATCTCGAAGCCGATCGACGGGGTGATGTGCGGCAGCACGTGGTCCCCGGCGAACAGCAGCCCACCGTCGAGGTCGGCGAACACCAGATGGCCCCGGGTGTGCCCCGGCGTCGAGATCGCCGAGATGTCCCGCCCCGGTACGCCGAGCAGGCTGTCCTCGGAGAGCCACTCGTCGGGGAACTCCCAGTCCGACAGGTCGACCACCTCGTGCTCGCTCCAGGCGCGCAACGGGCCGAGCAGGGGCTCGGCGCCGGCGAACCGCAGCTGGTCCCAGCGATCGTCGTGGCCGGCTTCGGCGTGCTGGCGGTGGATCGCCCGCAGCCCGGGTTTCTCCCCGACGCCCATGCTGACCTTGGAGCCGACCTCGCGGCGGATCGTCACCGCCTGGGTGTAGTGGTCACGGTGTACGTGGGTGACCAGGAACCGCCCGATGTCGCCGACCCGGTAGCCGATGGTGCGCAGCGCCGACTCCAGCTGCCGGCGGGACACCTCCAGGGCCCACCCGCCGTCGACCAGGGTGAGGTCGCTGCCGGACTCGATGACGTACACGTTGACAGCGCGCAACCCGTCGTGGGGCAGCGGCAGTGGCACCCGGTGCACGCCCGGCGCCACCGGATACGCGCCGGGCTCGGTCCAGTCCTGCGGCTGCTCCATTACCGGCAGCCTACCCACGGGTACGGCCACCCAGCGTGTGGCGTAGCACACCCGGGCCGCCCGGTATGAGCGGTGCCGGGGGATTCGCGGGGGCGGGACGTTTTCACGCCTCTGGAATTGCTTGTGGGTCTTGATCGGCCCTGATGACGCTGTAGCCCTCGATGGGCAGGGTGCCGGGGCCGGGGGCCGGCGTGCGGCGAGGAGGGCATCGCCGATGGGCCGGAACATGTACGCGACGCTGACCGTGGGGCTCGCCGTAGCTCTCCTCGCGGGCTCGGGGGTGAGCGTGTCCCGGAGCCCCGCGGTAGCACCCCCGGCTGACGGCTCGCCGGCGTACCTGGCGAAGGTCAGCGGGAAGCCGGTGGAGGTCACCTCCGAGACCACTCCGACCGAGCGGGTGTACGCCAACCCCGACGGCAGCTACACCGCCGAGCTGCACGCCGCGCCGGTACGTGCCCGCAGGAACGGCCGGTGGGTGCCGGTCGACACCTCGCTGGCGTACACCGCCGGCGGGGTGGCCGCGGGCGTCGGCGGTGCCGGTGAGCTTCTCCGCCGGCGGCACCTCGCAGCCGCTGGTACGGCTCTCGTCGGCAGGCCGCGAGCTCACGCTGCGCTGGCCGGGCCGGCTGCCCCGCCCCGAGCTGGCCGGCGACACCGCGACGTACCGGGACGTGCTCCCCGGCGTGGACCTGCGGTTGCAGGCGATGCCGCAGGGTTACAACACCGTGTTCGTGGTCAAGGATCGCGCCGCCGCCGCCCAGCCGGCGCTGCGAAGGCTGGCGTTCGGGCTGCGTACCAGTGGAGTGTCGGTGCGGATGCGGCCGGACCGCAGCCTGGTCGGGCTGGACGCGGCGGGCGAGGCGGTGTTCCAGGCGCCGCCGCCTGCGCTGTGGGACTCCGGGCGGGCCCGCGCCCTCGGCGGTCTGGAGCTGGACCGCGGACCGGCTGGTGGTGCTGCCCGACCGCGCGTTGCTGGCCGACCCCGCCACCCGTTACCCGGTGTACGTCGACCCCAGTTTCTCGGCGGGCAAGTCGGGATGGACCAAGGTGTTCAGCGGCAACTCGACCACCAGCTACTGGAACGGCGGCGTCGACGGCTCGCTCGCGAAGGTCGGCTACTGCGGCTGGACCGGCTGCAACGGCATCGGCAGGACCCGGTCCTACTTCCAGTTCAACGTCTCGGGGCTGCTCGGCACCGGCGTGCGTACCGCCGAGTTCAACGTCTATGAAACCTACGCGCCCTCCTGTGGGTACAAGCGTGCCGTGGTGCTGCACGGCAGCGGGCCGATCAGCTCGTCCACCACCTGGAGCAAGCAGCCGGCGATCGGCGCGGAGCTGCAGCGGCACACCATCGCGTGGGGGTACAGCTCCAGCTGCGCGGCCCGCTGGGTGGGCTTCAACGCGTTCGGGGAGGTGGATGGCGCGGTCCGGGCCGGCTCGTCGACGGCGACGGTGATGCTGCGCGCCGGCGCCGCGAACGACTCGTCGAGCTGGGTGGAGAACGACAAGTACGCGTGGAAGAAGTTCCGGGTCGACGTGTCGCTGGTGGTCACGTACAACCGGAAGCCGAACGTACCGGCCAACCTGACCCTCGCCGGCGGCGCCTGCCAGGCGGTGCCGAACCAGCCGTACATCGGCAGCTCCGGCCCGACGCTGCGGGCCACCTCCTCCGACCCGGACGGCGGTACGGTCGCCACCCAGTTCGAGTGGTACGTCCACGGCGGCGCGCTGCGGGGCCAGACCACCACCCCGTTCCAGGCCTCGGGCACCCCGTTCTCGGTGACGATCGCCTCCGGCACGTGCGCCGACGGGGAGACCATGTCGGTACGGGCCCGCGCCTACGACGGCACGGACTGGGGCGCCTGGACACCGTGGGGCTGCCACGCCACCGTGGACCAGACCCCGCCGGGGGTGGCGCCGCTGGTCAGCTCGCAGGACTACCCGCCCGGCGAGATCGGCGGCGGGGTCGGCGAGACCGGTAGCTTCCAGTTCTCCCCGAACGGGGTCGCCGACGTCGCCGGCTACTACTTCGACCTGCACGACCAACCGCAGCGCTACGTCGCCGCCGACGCCACCGGCAACGCGACCGCTCTGGTCACCCCACCCAGCGAAGGCCCCACCACGCTGTGGGTACAGAGCGTCGACCGGGCCGGCAACGTCGGGCCGCTTGCCGCGTACGAGTTCGTGGTCGGGCGCGGGGCGCCGCCGGTGGCGCACTGGCGGGTCGACGGGTTCGACACCGAGACCGGGCTGGCCGACGGCTCCGGCAACGGCCACCACGCCACGGTCAGCAACGCCACGATGGGCAGCACCGCGTACTGGGCCGGCGGCCGGCACGACGACGCGCTGCACGTCAGCGAACCGGGCCACGTCGCCACCGCCGGGCCGGTGCTGGACACCGCGAAGACGTTCTCGGTGTCGGCCTGGGTACGGCTGGACCGGCTCGGTGGTCGTCCCGCTGTGGTGTCGCAGGACGGCACCCGTACCGCCGGGTTCCAGGTGCAGGCCACGCCGGAGGGGCGCTGGTCGTTCGTTATGTTCAACGCCGATGTCGACGGTGGTGGCGGCGAGGGCCGGGTGACCTCGGCGACCCCGGTACGGGTCGGCGGCTGGACCCACCTGGTGGCGGTACGCGATCTCGCCGCCCAGCAGCTGCGGCTCTACGTGGACGGGCGGCCCGACGGCACCGCGGCGTACGGCGCGGCCTGGTCGGCGGGTGGCCGGTTCACCATGGGCCGGTCGATGTGGCTGGGCAGCCCCACCGACTACCTGCCCGGACTGCTGGACGAGGTCCGGGCGTACCAGCGGGGGCTCGGCGAGCAGGAGATCCGTGAGCTGGCCACCACACCGGCGGTCGCCGAGGGGTACTGGCCACTGGACGAGCTGGGCGCTGGGGGCGGTGGGGGCGCCACCGACGCCTCGGGCAACTTCCGCAACGCCGTACCCCAGGGCGGTGCCCAGCCGATCGAGGCCGCCGCCGTGGGCACCGGCGGGGTGCTGCTGGACGGCACCGGCTGGCTGGCCGCCAGCGGCGAGGCGGTGCAGACCGACACCAGCTTCACCGTCTCGGCGTATGTGTCGATGGACGAGCTGACCGGCACCGCGCAGACCGCGGTCAGCCAGGACGGGCCACGCTCGTCGGGCTTCCGGCTGCAGTACCGGCCGGAGACCGGGAAGTGGACGTTCGCGGTCTCGCGCGGCGACGCCGACAGTCCACAGTGGCTCGCCGTGGACTCCACCTTCGACGCGGTGGCGTGGGAGTGGACGCAGCTCACCGGCGTGCTCGACCTAGCCTCCCGCGAGCTGCGGCTCTACGTCAACGGCGCACCCGCCGGCAGTACGCCGATCCCGGACGGGGTGACGATCTCGCGTACCTCCGGGGAGCTGGTGATGGGGCGGGCCAAGCAGGCTGGCGGCCACACCGGGTTCTTCGCCGGGGTGCTCGACGACGTACGGGTCTACACCGGTGTGCGTACCCACGACCAGATCCAGCGGGACTACGCCGACCCCCCGGTGGAGCAGCCGTCGGTCTACGCCGGGCAGGTGTCCCGCTGGGTGAACTCGCGGTGGGATCACGTGGGAAGCCCGGGCCGGGTGCCGCGCGGCTACCACTTCGAGGGCGGCCTGGGAATGTTCGCGCCGCCCGGCGCCCCGGACACCCGGATGCTCTACTCCTGCATGAACGGGGCCGACGAGTTCACCTCGGCCCTGGCGGACTGCGAGGGTCAGCGGGTGATCGGGGAGCTCGGCCCGGTGTACGCCAACCCGCCCGCCGGGGTGCCGACGCAGCCGCTCTACCGGTGCAACCTGACCAGCGGCGCCGACCACTTCCTCTCCAGCGCGGCCGACTGCGAAGGCCACACCACCGAGGGGCTGCTCGGCTACACCCGCGACTACCGGCACCTGATCCGGTACCGGCAGGTGGACCAGCTCACCGGCCGGGTGGCCAGCGCGCACGGCTACCAGTTGGACGGCAGCTACCGGCCCGAGGCCCGGCTCGGCTTCGCCGCCGGCTGGGGACACGCCGGCACCGTGACGCTGATGCTCTGCCGGGACGCCGAGGACTTCTTCCTGTCCGACGACAGCGCCTGCGAAGGCAAGAGCCCGCTGTACGCCACCGCGGCGGTCTGGGTGCAGCCGCCGGCAGAGCACCCGAGCGCCGCCCTGAACCGCTGCCGCACCGCCACCGGCGAGGTGTTCGAGTCGACCGACCCGGGCTGTGAAGGACATTCACTGGTACGCCAGCTCGGCTACGTGATCACCAAACTGCTCTGACGAAGCTCCGGCCGCCTGTTTGACGATCGGCTTCCACAGAGCGTGTCCACGGCAATAGCATCGGTACGTGACCGGTCCGCCTCCCACGCCGCAGTCTCCGGACCCGCGGCCCTGGGCCCAGCTGGGGATCGCCCCGCTGGGACAGGTACAGCTCGACGAGCTGCTGCAGGAGCTGCTGGGCCGGGTACGCGAGGTGATGGCCAGCCGGGAGCGGCTGCGCGGCCTGCTGGACGCCGTCGTCGCCATCGGCACCGACCTGGACCTGCCGGCGGTGCTGGACCGGATCGTCGCCTCCGCCTGTGATCTGGTCGGCGCCCGGTACGGCGCGCTCGGGGTGATCGGGCCGGAGCGGCGCCGCCTGGTCGCGTTCCACACGCACGGGTTGTCCGAGGCGGAGCGCAAACGGATCGGCGACCTGCCCCAGGGGCACGGCATCCTCGGGTTGCTGATCGAGGAGCCGGAGGTGATCCGGCTGCCGGACCTATCGGCGCACCCGCGCTCGTACGGCTTCCCAGCGAACCACCCGCCGATGAGCAGCTTCCTGGGCGTACCGGTCCGGATCCGGGAGCAGGTGTTCGGCAACCTCTACCTCACCGAGAAGCAGGACGCCGCCGAGTTCACCGACGACGACCAGGAGATCGCGCTGGCGCTCGCCGCGGCCGCCGGTGTGGCGATCGAGAACGCCCGGCTGTACGAGCAGGGCCGCCGCCGGCAGCGCTGGCTGGAGGTCTCCGCCGAGATCACCGACCTGCTGCTGGGGGAGGTGGACCAGGCCGAGGCGCTGCGGCTGGTGGCGCGCCGGGCGCACGAGACCGCCGGGGTGGATCTCGCGCTGATCCTGCTGCGCGAGGATGCCGCGCCCGACGAGCTGGTGGTGGAGGTGGCGGTCTCCGACGCCGTCGCGGCCCTGGAAGGCACCCGGGTCAGGCTCGGCGACGACCCGCTGACCAGCGTCCTGAGCGAACGTCAGCCGGCGATCGTGGAAGACCTCGGCAAGATCACCGACTGGCCGGTGTCGATGGAGAGCGGGCCCGGCGTGGTGGTGCCACTGGCCACCGCCGATACGGTGTACGGGGTGCTCGCGGTCGCCGCGCGACGGGGTGGCCCGGCGACGTACACCCCGACCGAGATCGGGCTGGTGGAGGCGTTCGCCGGTCAGGCCGCGCTGGCGATGGAGCGGGCACGGGCGCAGCGGGACCGTTCGATGCTGGCGGTGCTGGAGGACCGGGACCGGATCGCCCGGGACCTGCATGACCTGGTGATCCAGCGGCTGTTCGCCACTGGGCTACAGCTGCAGAGCACGATCCCGCTGGCGGCCCGCACCGAGGTGGTCAAGAAGCTGAACCAGGCGGTCGAGGACATCGACTCCACGATCCGGGACATCCGTACCAGCATCTTCCAGCTGCGAGCCGCCGCCGAGCGGGACCTGCGGCATGAGCTGCGCATGGTCGCCAGCGAGGCCGGTACGGCGCTCGGGTTCGCCCCGGCGGTACAGCTCAGTGGTCCGCTACACAGCGCCGTACCGGACAAGGTCCGTCCCGAGCTGCTCGCGGTGCTGCGGGAGGCGCTGTCGAACGCGGCGCGGCACGCCAACGCCAGGTCGGTGACGGCGACGGTCGAGATCACCGACGGGTCGGTACGGCTGACCGTCACCGACGACGGCCGGGGGTTGGGCGACGCGGAGCCGCGCGGTGGCCTGCGGAACATGGCCGAACGTGCGGCCCGGCTGGGCGGCGAGTGCGAGGTCGCCACCGGGACCGACGGTGGCACCGTCGTCCGGTGGCAGGCCCCACTGCGCTGACCAGGCAGTGGCGGCCCAGTCAGTGGGGCGTGGCGCTCTCGGTGGCATGCGCGAGCGCTGACGGGGTCTGGCACCCACGATCGCCGGTGCCTGCTGGAGCAGTGTGTCGTCGGTGAGCGCCGCCACCATGAACAGCGCGAAGTCGATCCGCCGGGTGCGGTTGCTCCGCAGCGCCGGGTCGCCGACGTGGGCACGCCACACGGGAAGGCCCTGGCTCTCGCCCTCCTCCAGGTCGCTGCCGCGCACCACGGTCCACCGGGTGTCGCTGGCGAAGATCCGGCGGCACGCCTCGACCTGATCGTCCACCTCGGCGAACCGGATCAGCCGGGCGGCCCAGGTGATCGCGGCGACCATCGCTTTGAACCGCAGCGAGTAGACGTCCTTGCCGTCGCGCGAGATGTGCCAGCCGCAGGAGAACACCAGCCTGGCGCCGGCGGGAGCGTGGTCGAGCACCGCCTGGGCGGTGCCGGAGGAGTACTGCTGCACGCCCCAGGGCGCCAGTACGGTGAGCACGCCGTCGCAGCCGTCCACCGCGCGGGCGATGACGCCGCGGTCGTTGGTGGCTCCCGGGATCACGGTGATCCGTCCCCGGAACTCGTCGAGCTTGGGAACGCTCTTCTCCCGGCACACCCCGACCACCTGGTAGCCGCGGTCCAGGGCGTGCCGCACCATGTACCGCCCGAGCTTGCCGGAGGCGCCGACGATGCACACCTTGCCGGGCCGCCGTCTGGTTGTCTCCATGTCTCCACCCTTGTCTTACGCTGTAAGGTTGCCTTACACAGTAAGGTACACCCAGGACTGAGGGAAGGGGCCGAATGGGGGAGCCGCGGGTGCCGTTGAGTCGGGACCGGGTGCTGCGTACGGCGGTCCAGCTCGCCGACGAGGCCGGTGTCGGCGCGCTGACCATGCGCAAGCTCGCCGACCGGCTCGGCGTCGAGGCGATGTCGCTCTACCACCACGTCAAGAACAAGGACGAGATCCTCGACGGCATGGTCGACAAGGTGTTCGCTGAGATCGAGCTGCCGGACAGCGGCGACGGCTGGAAGACCGCGATGCGGCACCGTGCGGTCTCGGCGCGCCAGGCCCTGGTGCGCCATCCCTGGGCGATCGGCCTGCTGGACTCCCGCGCCAGCCCCGGGCCCGCCACGCTACGGCACCACGACGCGGTGATCGGCTGCCTGCGCCGGGGTGGATTCTCCGTCGCGATGGTCGCGCACGCCTTCTCGGCCATCGACAGCTACGTCTACGGCTTCGCACTGCAGGAGCTGAGCCTGCCGTTCCAGTCGGGGCCGGAGCTGGAACAGGTGGCGGAGCAGATCATGCGGGAGCTGCCCGCGGCGGAGTACCCGCACTTCACGGAGCTGGTCTCCGAGCACGTACTGCGCCCCGGCTACGCCTACGCCGACGAGTTCGAGTTCGGGCTCGACCTGGTCCTCGACGGCCTGGACCGGCTACTGGCGGCCGCGCCGTAGCCCTGGCCGCGCCGTAGCCCCGGCCGTAAGAGGTCGCGTCAGTACGCCCGCACCTGGTCGCGGACCCGCAGCGCCACCCGGCCCTCGGTCCGACGGCGCGCGATCTGGGCGCCGAAGATCCGCGCCGTGACCACGGTGCCGTCGTCGAGCCGCAGCGCGACCAGCGCGTCGTGACCGTGGAAGGCCTGGCCGACCACGGTCGCCCCGGTCCCGGATTCGGCGCCGTCGATCAGCTCGAACTGCTCCGGCCGGATCAACACCTGCACGTCGCCACCGCTCGGTGCGCCCGGCAGCAGCTCCAGCTCGCCGAGCACGGTACGGACCCGGCCGTCGGTGACGGTGCCGGCAAGCAGCACCGCCTCGCCGACGAAGCTCGCGGTCCAGGTGTCGACCGGGGCGGCGTACACCTCGGCGGGCGGGCCGGTCTGCAGGATCCGGCCCTCGCGCATCACCGCCACCAGGTCCGCCATCGACAGCGCCTCACCCTGGTCGTGGGTGACGAGTACGGCCGTGGCGCCGTCGGCGCGCAGCGCCTGCCGGATGTCGCGGCGCAGCTCGGCGCGCAACCCGGCGTCCAGCGCGCTGAACGGCTCGTCCAACAGCACCAGCGGCGGCCGCGGCGCCAGCGCCCGGGCCACCGCCACCCGCTGCTGCTGGCCACCCGAGAGCTGGTGCGGCATCCGCTGCCCGTACCCGGCCAGCCCGACCAGCTCCAGCACCTCGTCGACCCGGCCACCGTGGCGG
Organism: Micromonosporaceae bacterium; assembly: GCA_050701695.1. Classification (GTDB taxonomy): domain Bacteria; phylum Actinomycetota; class Actinomycetes; order Mycobacteriales; family Micromonosporaceae; genus WHSM01. The sequence continues at coordinate 811 of JBOGDE010000088.1, read as the reverse complement.
GTACTCCGGTCCAGCCCGTACCCGACGTTGCCGGCCACCGACAGGTGCGGGAACAGCGCACCCTCCTGCGGCACCACCGCGACCCGGCGGCGTTCAGGGGCCAGGTGCCGCCCGGAGGCGGCCACAGCGCGGCCGTCGATGGAGATCGTGCCGGCGTCGAGCCGTTCGAACCCGGCGACGCAGCGCAGCAGCGTGGTCTTGCCGCAGCCGGACGGGCCCAGCACCGCGACCAGATCGCCGGACGGCACGGTCAGGTGGACCCCGTCGAGCGCGGCCACGTCGCCGTACCGCTTCACCGCGCCGGTCACCGTCAGTTCACTCAACGCACACCCTCGCTTCGCTCGGGCGGCGCTTCGCGCACACACCATGCCAGCCATTCGCTCGCAAGCTCGCTCATCACCCACTCCACATGCCGGTACGCCGGGCCAGCAGCCAGGTCGGCACCGCGGAGAGCAGCACCAGCAGCGCGGCGTACGGGGCGGCGCCGGCGAACGCGGCGACGTTGGTCTTGGTCCACAGCTCGGTGGCGAGCGTGTCCACCCCGGTGGGGCGCAGCAACAGGGTGGCCGGCAGCTCCTTGACGCAGGTCAGGAACACCAGCGCGGCGCCGGCGCCGATCCCGGGCGCGGTCAGCGGCAGGGTGACCGTACGCAGCACGTGCCACGGGCCGTGGCCCAGCGAGCGGGCCACCTCCTCCAGGGCCGGCGGCGACTGGCCGGCCGCGGACCGTACCGACGCCACCGCGAGCGGCAGGAACAGCACGCCGTACCCGAGCGCCAGCATCGCGGTGGTCTGGTACAGCGGGTACGCC
>JBOGDE010000087.1:0-17852 GCA_050701695.1 Micromonosporaceae bacterium | reverse complement strand
CGTCAGCCACGCCCCGGCGGCACCGAGCGCGGCCAGCGCCAACACCACCAGGGTGAGCATCGGGTCGAACTCCGGCAGCGCCCCCGCCGGGGGCCACAGCGCGATCACCAGCCCCAGCGCGGCCGACGGTACGGCGAGCACGAGCAGCGGCCAGCGCATCAGTGACGGCGGATCGTGCGGTGTGAACTCGCCCCGGCGGGCGCCGAAGAACGTACGCAGCCACAGCCGGGTGGCGTACCAGCCGGTGACCAGTACGGTGAGCAGCCCGCTCGCCAGCACCAGCCAGGCAGCCCAGGTCGGGCCGGTGAAGCCGGGCTCGACCGGGCCGAACCAGCCACCAGCGCCCGGCAGCCCGCTCTCCGAGGTGACCCGTGGCCCGTGGGTGGCCTCCCACGCGGCGCCGAGCACGCTCTCCTTGCTCCAGAACCCGGCGAACGGCGGCAGCCCGACCAGTGCCGCCAGCCCGATCGTCATGGTCCAGAAGGTCACCGGACCGCCGGCGCGCACGCCGCCCATGGCGGACATCAGGTTGGAGCCGACCGCGTGGATCACCGCCCCCGCCGCCAGGAACAGCAGCGCCTTGAACGCGGCGTGGGTGAGCAGGTGGAACGTCGACGCGGCGACCGAGCCGACCGCGAGCGCGGCGGCCATGTAGCCGATCTGGCTCACCGTGGACCAGGCGAGCACCCGCTTGATGTCGTCCTGCGCGGTGGCGGCCAGCGCCCCCAGCAGCATGGTCACCGCCGCCATCACCGCGAGTACGGTCAGCGCGACCGGGGCGGCCTGGTAGATCGGGAACAGCCGGCCCACCACGTACACCCCGGCGGCGACCATGGTGGCGGCGTGGATCAGGGCGGAGATCGGGGTGGGGCCGGCCATCGCGTCCGGCAGCCAGGTGTGCAGCGGGAACTGCGCGCTCTTGCCCGCCACGCCGGCCAGCAGCAGCAGCCCGGCCACGGTCAGCACGCCTACCGAGACCGTGCCCCGGGAAGCCGCCCGCAGCACCTCGCCGATGTCGAAGCTGCCCACCGCCAGGCCCAGCACCACCACGCCGAGCCAGAACCCGACGTCGCCGACCCGGGTCACCAGGAACGCCTTCACCGCCGCGCCGGGAGCTTCCGGCAGCCGCCGGTCGTGGCCGATCAGCAGGTACGAGCAGATGCCCATCACTTCCCAGCCGACCAGTAGCTGCACCAGGTCGCTGGCGACCACCACGTTGAGCATCGCCGCGGTGAACAGCGAGACCTGCGCGGCGTACGGGGCGTACCGCTCGTCGTCGTGCAGGTAGGTGACCGAGTAGACCTGGACGGCACACGCGACCACCCCGACGGCGACCGCGACCACGGCGGCGATCGCGTCCACGCGTACCCCCGCGGTCACCGCGATCTCGCCGAAGCGCACCCAGGTGAACGCCGCCTGCACCGGGCCGGAGAACGCCAGCACCACCGCCGCGACCAGCGCCACCGCGCACGACCCGACACCCAGCACCGCCGCCGCCAGCCGGGAGCGCAGCGGCAGCAGCAACCCCACCAGCGCGGCCGCGAACGGCACCAGCGGCAGCGACGCCGCCAGCCCGGTCACCGGCCCGCCTCGACGGACTCAGGGTGTACGCGTCCCTCGTCGGCGTCGATGCCGTCGGTGACCACGGTGCGCCGCAGCCGGTAGAGCTGCAGCACCAGCGCCAGCCCGACCCCGATCTCGGCGGCCGCGAGCACGATCACGAACAGCGTGAACACCTGCCCGGTGCCGGCCCGCCCCAGTGAGACGTCGGCGGTCACCAGCACCAGGTTGACGGCGTTGAGCATCAACTCGACCGCCATCAGCAGCAGCACCGCGTTGCGGCGCACCAGCACGCCGTACACCCCGATGCCGAACAGCAGGGCGGCAAGCGCGTAAGGGATCACCGGATGCATCAGCGGCCCCCGGCCTTCTGGTCGGTGCCGACGTCCGGGCGGGAGACCACGATCGCGCCGACCAGCGCGGACAGCAGCAGCACCGAGAGCACCTCGAACGGCAGCACCCACTCGGTGAAGATCAGCTCGCCCAGTGGCCCGGCCCCGCCCGCCTCGGGCAGCGGCACGCTGGTCCAGCGGTACGCCTGCACCAGCAGCGCCGCCAGCCCGCCACCGGCTCCGGCCCCGATCAGGATCCCGGGGGTACGCGCGCGGTCCAGGTCGGCGCTGCGGCCGATCGGGGCGCGGGTCAGCATCACGGCGAACAGCAGCAGCACCACCACCGCGCCGACGTACAGCAGCACCTGCACCCAGGCCACCAGTTCGGCGCCGAGCACCAGGTAACAGCCGGCGAGCCCACCGAGCGCCACCACCAGCCACAGCCCGGCGCGTACCAGGTGGGCGGTGGTGACCACCAGCAACGCGGCGCCGAGGGTCACGGCGCCGAGCGCGAGCAGCAGAACGTCGGCTGTGGTCACACCGCCGCTCCCTGCTGTCCATTCATGGCCGCCATCCTGCCGTGTACGCGAGCCTGGCGCGACAACCACCCCCGCGTGCCGCCGCCGGGGACGGCAGACACGCCCGCGCGGGCAGTGACGACGGGCGATGAAGTTTGCGGCCATCTGGTAGAAATCCAGGGCAGGCACGACAGCGGTGAAGGCCCGACCCGCGAGCGTGCCCGTAATCCTGACTTCCACGTCGAAAGAAGGTTCCATGTTGCCCCGGAAAGGGTTGTTGATCCTGCTCGCGGGTCTGACCGCGGCCGCCGCGGGGGCGGTCGGGGTCGCCGGTGCGGTGACCACGAACGTGTCGAGCGACCGTGAGGCCACCGCCGATTCCCGCCAGGCGCAGGCCGGCACCGACTCCGCCACCTCGGGCCCGGAGGGCAAGGCCAAGCCGCAGCCCACCTCGACCACCGCCGCCGGCGCGAGGGCCGGCGATGCGTCGGCCAGCGGTGCCGTCGCCGCGCGCGGCACCACCTTCAAAGCCGGTGACAAGCTCACCTCGCCCAACAAGAAGTACGTCTTCGTGCAGCAGTCCGACGGCAACGCCGTGGTGTACAACTCCAGCGGTGTGGCGCAGTGGTCCACCCAGACCGGCGGCCACTCCGGCGCGGTCAGCGCGTTCCAGAAAGACGGAAACTTCGTGGTGTACGCCAAGGACGGCAAGGTGCTGTTCTACAGCGCCACCACCGGCACCGGCATGCACATGGGGATGCAGGACGACGGCAACCTGGTCATCTACAACGGTGACAAGAAGGGCGTGTGGGCCAGCCAGGCACAGGGCCACAAGCTGTACGCCCACCAGAAGCTGTTCCCCGGCCAGTCGCGTACCTCGTCCGACGGCCGCTACAGCCTGCACATGCAGTCCGACGGCAACCTCGTCATCTACAACGCGAACAGGGTGCCGACCTGGTCCAGCCAGACCGGCCGCCACGCGGGCGCGTACGCGCTGTTCGGCAGTGACGGGCAGCTTGTGGTGCACAGCTCCGGCGGCACCGCGCTGTTCGCCAGCGCCAAGAAGGGCACCGCCAAGCACCTGGTGATGCAGAACGACGGCAACCTGGTGGCGTACACCACCTCGGACAACCCGATCTGGGCCAGCAAGCTGCAGAGCAGCAACCTGTACCCGGGCCAGCGGCTGCGCCGGGGCCAGTGGCGTACCTCAGCCGACGGGCGCTACAGCCTGCACATGCAGGGCGACGGCAACCTGGTGTTGACCAAGTGCGCCAAGCCCCGTGCGGGCACCGGGTACCCGTGCACCGCGGGCGCCACGCAGTCCCCGATCTGGAGCAGCAAGACCGGCGGCACCTCCGGCACGTACGCCACCGTCAACAGCGACGGCAATGTCGTGGTGATCAGCTCCGGCGGCAAGGCGCTGTGGGCCAGCCGCAGCTCCGGGCGCCCGGCGTTCCTGCAGGTGCAGAACGACGGCAACCTGGTGCTCTACGACACCAACAAGAAGCCGCTCTGGCACACCGCCACCACCGGCAAGTAACCACCGGACAGCACACGGCCGGGTCGACCATTGGTCGGCCCGGCCGTTCTGGTCGGTCGGCCCCTTAGCCGGCCACGCCGGCCAGTCGGCCCGTGCCGACCAGTCGGCCCGCCCCGGTCAGTCGGCCGTGGCCTTCTCGGCCGCGGCTTTCTCGGCGGCCTTGGCGGCGGCGGTGACCTCCTTGGCAGGCTCGCCGCGGTGGTCGTGCGCCGGCGGCGCCGGTACGGTCGGCATCCACTCGCCGAGTCGGTCCTTCTCGTGCAGCAGGTTGCGGATGTCGTGCTCGGCGTACTCGAACTCGGGCGACCAGAACAGCGCGTCGAACGGGCACGCCTCGATGCAGATGCCGCAGTACATGCAGAGCGAGAAGTCGATCGCGAACCGGTCCAGTACGTTCTTCTGCCGCGGCCGGGCCGCCCCCGGCGGGGTGAACTCCTCCTTGTGGGAGTCGATGTAGATGCACCAGTCCGGGCACTCCCGGGCGCAGAGCATGCAGACCGTGCAGTTCTCCTCCAGCAGCGCGATCACGCCGCGGGAGCGCGGTGGCAGCTCCGGCTCGACATCCGGGTACTGCTGCGTGCCGGCCCGCCGGGTCATCGTCTTGAACGTGACCGCGAGCCCCTTCGCCAGTCCGCCGCCGGGTACGCCCATCCCGCCATCCTGCCCTGCCGGCCCCCTCCCACGCGAGCCGACCTCCCGCACGAGGCGACCTGCCCCGGCGTACCCCCAGATTCAGGGGTTTCCGGGGTAACCGCCGCAAGGATTACCCCGAGAACCCCCGAAACAGCCTGTGTCAGCCCGGCGCCGGGTAGGTACGGCGGACGCTGGTGCCTTCGCTGAGGTCGGCGCCGTACACGTGGAGGGTGACCGCGACGACGTCGCCGATGTTCTGCACCCGGTGGATGTCGCCGGGCGGCGCGAAGCCGCTCACCGAGCCCGCCGGCCGGTACGCCAGCCCCGCCTCGACGGGCCGGCCGGCTTCGAGGTCGTAGAGGAACTCGTGTTCGGTGCCCTGCAGCACCATGAACGAGCACCACCTCGCCCGACTGGAGGCCCACACCGGCGCCGCCCTGATCCAGCGGGTCGGCCGCGGCATCCGGCTCACGCCCGAGGGGCAGTTGTTCGCCCAGCGCGCCGCCGAGATCGTGGGCCGGGTCGACGCCGCGACCGCGGAGCTGGCCGCCCACGTCGGGCTGCGCGCCGGCAGGGTCCGGCTCGCCGCCTTCGAATCCATCCTGAGCACCGTGGTCCCGGCGGCCGCGACCACACTGGCGCGCCGCCACCCCGGCATCGAGCTCAGCCTGGTCGACCTGCACCCGACCGAGGCGCTGCGTACCCTCCGGGAGGGCAAGCTGGATCTCGCCCTGATCTTCCGGTACGCCGAGACCCCGCTGGAGGAGCACGGGTTCCGGCTGGTGCACCTGATGGACGACCCGGTGTACCTGATGAGCCAGCGCCCCGACCAGACGCTCGCCGCGCACCGCAACTCCCGCTGGATCGCCGGCTGCACCCGGTGCCAGGAGGAGCTGATCGCCATGTGCGCGCAGGAGGGCTACGCCCCGAACATCGCGTACGTCAGCGACGACATGGTGGTCAACCAGTCGATGGTCGCCGCCGGGATGGGCGTCACGGTGCTGCCGGGCCTCGCCCTGCGGGCACACCGTACCCCCGACATCCACGCCACAGAGCTGCCGCGCCACCCCCGCCAGATCTACGCGGTGACGTACGGCGACCCACCCGACCCGCCGGCCACCACCGCACTCCTGACCGCCATCCAGGAAGCCCTGTAACCCGCGTACCCTACTCACGCGGCTTTTGATCGGAGCCACGCCCGTGGGGGCTATCCGCGGTAGGCGTGGAGCATCGCTGCAATGTAGCTGGGGGCCAGGCCGCGGAGCAGTTCCTCGGGGAGCGCGCCAGCCAGCGCCAGTGCGGCGAGTTCGACGCCTGGGCTGGTCGGGCCACCGAACTTGGGCAACCAGGTGCTCCACGCCGGCGGCGACGCTGGCACCGCACGTCGGGTGCTGCGCGAGTTCGGCCAGGCGGGCACCAACGACTCCCGGTGGTGTGGGAGAGCGCATGAGCCGAAACACGTCGGCACAGTCCTTGGGCTTGACGCGATGCTCGCGGCCACGGTCGCCGTCCGTGAGCCGGTCCGCGATCTTGTGGCTCTTGGCCACCAGGAGGGCGGCGGGGCCGGCCACACGGACAGTGGCCTGCCGGACGTCGAGTTCCAGTTCGAGGCTGCCGACGATCATTTCAGCGTTGTCTACGACGGTCGCTTCGAGTCCTGGAGTCCATCGGGTGGCGTTCCTACCGTGGTCGGGCAGCCGGGCGTCGCGCCTGCCCCGGCCGGGTGCGAGCGCTTCGGGAACGAGGAGGTCGACGGGGATGTACACCGTCTCCGTGTCGATCTTCGCGGGTGCCAGCCACGTACCGGGTTCGATGCCGCCGTTACCGGCTTTCACCTTGAGGGTGAAGCCTGCTTCCGTCATGGCTTCGGCGATGCGCGGGTCGGGACCGAGCCTGGCCGGGTCGATGCTGAGGTCGGCGTCGGCGGTGAACGGGGCGACGCTGACCTCCAGGTCGGCCTCGCCGGCCTGCAGGTAGATCGCCTGGGCGCCGACCAGCACGACGGCGTCGCGGTGGTCGCCAAGGGCGTCCAGCGCGTTGAGGAGGATCCTGCGGGCCGCCACGTACACGAGGGGATCGGGTTCGGTCACCCGCTGACGCTACATCGGCCGAGGCAGATGGCCTTGGCGCCAGGCCGAGGGGTTGTCGGCCATCCACTCAAGGAGCGCGTCGCCTTCCTCCGGGAGTCTGCCGTTGCCTGCCAAGCAGTCCAGGGCGAGCTGGGAGATTCCAACGTGGAGGGTGCCGTCTTCGAGCCTCCTGGCGCGGGTCAGTTGGGAGGCGTCGGCGGCGGTGAGCAGGACGACGTTGGCTCCCTGGCTTGCGGACATGAGGTCGTATCGCGCAACGGCCACCGCTATGTCGGGGACATAGAGCGCCAGTTGCGTCGGCCCCGTGAGGTGAACGTAGTAGCTCGCCGCGTAGCTGCCGGTGATGACGTCCTCGTTGCTGAGCTTGCGAAGCAGCGCCGGCACGCCGGTTCGTGCGATGTAGGTCTGGCCGCGGTTGTTCTTGAAGAGGCTGTAGTGCTGGGCTCGGGCACGCAGCAGCTCTTGCCAGTCGACGCTGGTGACGGCCTTGCTGCGTGGGTCGCGCTCGACCAGGCGGTCGTCGACGAGCGCGTCGAGCGTACGCGAGACGTACGCGTTGCTGAGGCCACTAGCTGCGGCGAGGTCCACAAGGCGGTAGGGCGGGGCGAAGTCGACCAGGACTCGGACCAGGGCGTTGCTCCCGGAGCCTTTCAGCCGGACGGGGGGCTTGGCTGGCGGGTTGGGATCCTGCTGGGCGCCGTCGAGCCGGATGTGGATCGCTGGCCGGGGAACGCGGATCAGCACGTTTCCGGTGAGGTCGATGTAGTTGATGTCGCGCTCGCGGAGTACCTCCCTCGACCGACGGCTCAGCCAGGGGGCGACGACAACGATGGGCTCCCGCACCACCCGGCGAATGAGCCGGTGGTTGCCGCCCAGGACCCGGTCGACGTCGCGCGGGATGAAGCGCCTGAACGCCTGGACGATGAGAGTGCAGTGGTAGGTGGTCGTCTGGATGTCCCACATGGCGTCGTGCCCCGCGTCGCTGTCGTCGAAGCCGCGATGGTTGACCTTCATGTCGTCATCGGTGATCAGCTCAGTGAGCCGATCGAAGGCCGCAGTTAGCAATTCCTGCTCGGTGGAGCTGTCCATGAGTCAAAGCTTGCCACAAAACGCTGGTTTAGCTGTCATGGGCAAAGCCGCGATTATAGTGAAATCTTGCGGCGATCCTTGTGATCGAAACGGACACTAGACCGCATCTGCACTGATATCGCCCGCTGATTAGCCGCGTCGGCGTGTCCGGGGTGCCTTTACGGGCTCGACGAGGCGGCGATCGCGCGGGTACGGCGGTTCGCGTTCGACTGGCTGGAAGACACCAAGCACCGGCGGGTCGTGGACGGCGACATCGACGTCGAGGTCGAGGTCGAGGAGCCGTCATACCCGGACTGGTATCGCTAGGCCTTTAGGACTTGGGCGTCGTACCGGAGGATCGCTGCGTCCCGGGTCACCAGCGTCAGCTCCTCGGTGCTCGCCTGTGCGATCAGCATCCGGTCGAACGGGTCGCGGTGAATATCGGGCAGGCGGGCCGCGGCGACGGCGTGCTGTGGCAGCACCGACAGCATCCGGAACCGGTTCTGCATGATCAGCTCGGGAAGCTCCTGCGGAGCCACAATTTTGCCCATCGCCTGCTTGATCGCGAACTCCCAGATGGTCACGGCGCTGACGTAGACCTCCGGCTCGTCGTCGACATAGCCCTTGATCTCGTCGGAGAGCGTCTCGTCATCGGTGAGCCACCAGAGCACGATGTGACTGTCCAGCAACAGCCTCACGACGTACCCAGGAAGCTGTCGGCAATCTCCTGGTTGACCTCGGCGGAATCCCAGTCCGCGGCCAGCACCAGCTTGCCCTTGAGCGAGCCACGGCCGGCCCGCCGCACCACCCGCTCGATCGGCACCACCTTGGCCACCGGAGTCCCGGCCCGGCTCAGGATGATCTCCTCGCCGCGCTCTACCCGCTCCACGATCCGGGACAGGTTGGTCTTCGCTTCGTGGATGTTGAACTGCGCCGCGGCCTCCGCCATCGCTACCCCCTTAGCTAAGGAGGTTAGTCCACAGAAGCCTGCCCGGTCCAGGGGTCACGTGGCGACCACGACGGCGGCGGTTAGCACCAGCTGCATGAGCGCGATCGGGACCAGGCCCAGCCAGCAGAGGCGTTGCAGCTGGTCGGCCCGCAGCCGGGGGTACGCCACCCGCAGCCACACGATCACGAAGCTGACCGCGAACACCTTCACCAGCGTCCACAGCCACCCCAGCTCGGCGTCCATGAAGGGGCCCTTCCAACCGCCGAGGAACAGCACCGTCGTCAACGCGGCAATCACGATGATGCCGACGTACTCGGCGAGCAGGAAGAACGCGAACCGCAGGCCGGTGTACTCGGTCAGGTACCCGAACACCAGCTCCGAGTCGGCGATCGGCATGTCGAACGGCGGGCGCCGGATCTCGGCCAGCCCGGCGATGAAGAACACCGCCAGCGCCGGCGCCTGCCACAGCAGCCACCATGGCGACCAGGCTTCCACGATCCCGGTCAGCGACAGTGTCCCGGCCGCCATCGCGACGGAGGCGGCGGCGAGCACGAACGGCAGCTCGTACCCGAGTAGCTGGGCGGCGGCGCGCAGCCCGCCGAGCAAGCTGTACTTGTTCGCGCTGGCCCAGCCGGCCATCAGCACCGCGACGATCCCGACGCCGACGATGGCGAGCACCATGAACAGCCCGATATCGAGCGGCTGCGCCACCAGGTCACCGGGGCCGAGCGGGATCACCAGCAGCGCGACCAGGTACGGCACCAGCGCCACGATCGGCGCCAGCCGGAACACCGACTTGTCCGCCGCGCGCGGCACCACTTCTTCCTTCTGGACGAACTTGATGCCGTCGGCGACCAGCTGCGCCCAGCCGTGGAACGCGCCGGCGTACATCGGGCCGAGCCGGCCCTGCATGTGCGCCATCACCTTGTGTTCCATCTGGCCCACGATCAGCGGCAACGTCAGGAACGCGGCGACCACCGCCCCGATCCGCAGGGTCAGCTCCAACCAGAGCGGCATCACTCGTCACCGTCCCTGCCGGCCTGCGGTCCCCATTCGTTCGGATCCGGTACGCCGGGCGGCCGCATCGGGGCACGCTTGCCACGCGCCGACGGGGCGTGGGACTCGCCGGGCTCCTTCGCACCGGGCCACGCCTTCGCGACCCGGGAGGCGAGCACGAACTCCTTGCGCAGCGGGTGCCCCTCGAACTCGTCCGGCAGTAGCAGCGGCTTGAGCCCCGGGTGTCCGTCGAACCCGACCCCGAACATCTCGTGGGTCTCCCGCTCGTGCCACGCGGCGCCGGGGAACAGCTCCACGATGGAGGCCAGCGACGGCGCCTCGCGCGTCACCTTCGTACGCAGCAGCACACCGTGCCGGTCCGCCACCGACCACAGGTGGGCCACGACTGCGAAGCCCTCGTCCAGCTCATCCACCGCGGAGAGCCAGTCGAAGAACCCACAACCCAGCTCGTCCCTCGCGGTCCGCACCGCTTCGGTCCACCGATCCGGGGGTACGTCAACCACGGCCCGCGCGTGGTCGTTACCCCCCGACACGCTCGCCTGGCACGGCTCACCGAGCAGCTCCACGAGCCGCGTACCGACCTCCTCGGGCGTCATGCCCGAGATCCTACGGCCGCCGTCGGATGGCTGACGGTAGCCGTACCCCCGGATCGGTACCCTGGCCCCCTCAGCCGTCCGGGAAAGGAGCACGGTGGAACTGCCCGGCAACCGCTCGGCACTGCTCATCGGCATGGATCCGTCGATCGGCAAATCACGATCTGATGCCGAGGTTCGACTCGAAGGGCTACGCGTTCCGCTGCTCGACCCTGACATTGGCGACTATGACGAGGTCGACCTCCTGGTCAACGCGACACCGGCAGAGACGCTGGCACAGCTCGACCGATTCTGCGGCAAGGCACGCGACGACACCACGCTGCTGGTGCTGTACCGCGGGGCCGCTCTGACCGACGGCTCCGGGGCGTTCTTCCTCGCCACGCCGCTGACGCATCCGGAACGACTCGACGAATCGGCCCTGCAGCTGCAGGCCGTGATCGACCGGGTCAGCCAGTCAAATGCCCACGGGGTGGCAGTTCTCCTGGACTGCTGGTACAGCGGGCCCGTCGTGATCGAGGACAATCCCCCGTTCCAGCAGACAGGCCCGGAACCGGACGTGGCGGTGCTGTTCGATCTTCGCCACTCACTCGCGCAGGATCTGAGACCGCGGGGGGTGAGTGAAGTTCTGCGGGAAGCCTTGACCGGCCACACGCCCGTCGACACCGACAGCGACGGACTCATCGAGATCGGCGATCTCTACCATGAGCTGCGCCCGTACCACTCGCCCGTTGAGCACCGACTTGAGGACCGGGACCAGGTGGTCCTGGTACGCGGCTCGACCACACCGTTGTACCTGGCAAGGGCGCCGCAGCCGCGGCCCCCGGAGTCCCTGGCGCAGCCAGCCAACCAGGTGTCGACTGCTACCGACACCGGTGGCGAGGAGAAGCGCGCGGCCGAACCGGTCACCGCCGAGCCGGTGGATGACGATGTGGAGTGGGTGAGCGATGCGCCGGCGCGGGAGGATCTGCTGCAGCGGGAGGCGCTGGCCGACGTGTAGGCGCTGCGGCTGACCGAGCTGCACGAATCCGAGCCCGGCACCTCGGTGCTGCTGCACCTCGACGGAGCCTGGGGCACCGGCAAGAGCACGCTGCTGAACCTACTGGAGCAGCGGCTCACCGAGAAGTTCCTGGTCACCAGGTTCGACGCCTGGCAGCAGGCGCGGCTGGCGCCGCCGTGGTGGACGCTGCTCACCGCCACCCGCGCCGAGGTGGTCGACAGCCGGCGGTGGTACACCCGGACCTGGCTGCGGCTCGCCGAGACCGCCGCACGGGTACGCCGCACCGGCGCCCCGTACGTCCTGGCGGTGCTGGTAGTGCTGGCGGTGACCGGGCTGGCGGGCTACCTGCTGTGGCCGGCCGAGGCCAGCGTCGAGTCGCTGACCTCGGTGGTGGAGCTGGTCACCGCGGTGGTGGCGCCGATCGCGACACTGGCGGCGGGGGCACTGGTCGCGGGGCGGTTCCTACTGTGGAACTCCGCGCGCGGCGCCCGGCTGTTCGAACAGTCCGACAGCAACCCGATGACCGAGGTGGCGACGCATTTCCGCTGGCTGATCGACCGCGCGGACCGGCCGCTGGTGTTCTTCGTCGACGACCTCGACCGCTGCCACCACGAGTACGTCGTGGAGTTCCTGGAAGCCGTCCAGACCCTGGTACGCCACTTCCCCACGACCGACGCCCGGCAGACCGCGCACTTCGTGGTCGCCGCCGACGGGGCGTGGCTGCGGCGCGGCTACGAGGTGGCGTACCAGGACTTCGAGGAGAGTGTGGCGGAGCCGGCGCGACCGCTCGGCTACCTGTTCCTGGACAAGCTGTTCCAGCTCACCGTGCCGATGCCCGAGCTGAGCCGTACCACCCAGGCGGGTTATCTGGACCGGATGCTGCGCATCACCCGTGCGGCCGCCGAGGAGCTGGCGCGGCAGGTGAGCCAGGCCAAGCACGAGCTGGACAGCAACCGCGGCGACGAGACCGCGATCCTCGGCACCCTTGAGGGGTCCGCCCCCGAGGTACGGGACCAGATCAAGGGCGACGCGGCTGGTCCGCTGGCCCGCGCTGGCCGAATTCCTGGCCTGCCAGCCCGACGCCGTGAGGGCGATCGCCGACCCCGGACCAGGACACCGACGGATTCCCGGAGCACCTCCGTACGGTCGCCGCGGACGCCCAGGTGCGCGCGGTGGTCGGCCACGCCGACGGCGGACCCCTCACCCCCGCGCTGATCCAGCAATGCCGAGGCGCCATCGACCCCACCACCTGAACGGGCGAGTGGAACTTCCGGGTAGTGGCTGTCTGAGTGCAGCGCGAGACAGCCACTACCCGTGGAACCAGGACCTGTCACAGCCGCGATCTAGGGTCGAGGTCATGACGATGCAGATGGGTGGCGTGACGATCGACTGTGAGGATCCGCGGGGCCTCGCCGAGTTCTGGACCAAGGCGCTGGGGTACGAGATCGCGCAGGACTACGAGGGCTTCTTCGTGATGCTCACCCCGACCGGCGGCGCGGGCGGCTACATCGGGCTGCAGAAGGTGCCCGAGAAGCGCCACGGGAAAAACCGGGTACACCTGGATTTCGCCACCCAGGACCGGGCCGCGGAGGTCGAGCGGCTGGTCGGGCTGGGCGCCACCGAGGTCGCCGAGCACACCGTCCCCGGCCTGACCTGGACGGTGCTGCAGGACCCGGAAGGCAACGAGTTCTGCGTCGGCACCCATAACGGCTGACGGCACGGTCGCCAGGGTGCACCGACGGGCGGGTCAGCGTGGTGTGACCGGGGGTGCGGTGAGGGCTGCGGCTGACGTACCCCCGGCTCGTCCGTCAGGAGCCGGCGCGCGGTCGTCACGGGCGAGACCACCGATACCGGCCTGCTCGGCGGCGATCATCTCCTGCAGCCGCAGGATGCCGTGCAGCAGGGCCTCCGGGCGCGGCGGGCAGCCGGGGACGTACACGTCGACCGGGATCAGCTGGTCGACGCCCTTGGTCACCGAGTACGAGTCCCAGTACGGCCCGCCACAGTTGGAGCAGGCGCCGAACGAGATCACGTACTTCGGCTCCGGCATCTGGTCGTAGAGCCGCTTCACCGCCGGGGCCATCTTGTCGGTGACCGTCCCCGACACCACCATCAGGTCGGCCTGGCGGGGGCCGTGCGCGAACGGGATCACGCCCAGCCGGATGAAGTCGTGGCGCCCCATCGAGGTCGCGATGAACTCGATGGCGCAGCAGGCCAGCCCGAAGTTGAACACCCAGAGGCTGTAGCGGCGGCCCCAGTTCAGGATGAACCGGATCGGCTCGCCGAGCACCCCGGCGACCCCACCCCGCCGCGACGGAACAGCCTCGGATACCACCGGCAACTCACTCACCAGGCCAGCCTAGCCTTCGGCTGACCCCCGGCCCGTCAGCGCCTCGGCGGCGGCGAGGTGCTCGGAGAGTGCCTCGGTGACCGCCTCGGGCTGCTCCAGGGTGGAGGTGTGGCCGGCGCGGGGCACCACCACCAGCCGGGAGCCTGCGATGTCGGCGTGCAGCCGCTCCGACTTGGGCAACGGCGTGGCCACGTCGTGCTGCCCGGCGAGCACCAGCGCCGGGGCCGCGATGGCGGGCAGCAGGTCGTACACATCGGGGCGGTCGATCACGCCGTACGTGGCACGGACGGTGCCGGTCCGGCGGAGCCCGAGCAGCTCACGCCGGAGCCGCTGGCGTTCCGCGGCGCGCGCCGGGTCGGTGAGAAACGCCGGCCCGAACATGATCTTCTCGACCGGTCCGGCGACAGGCCGGGTGCCGAAGAACCGTACGATCCGCGCCAGCAGCCGGTAGCGACCGATCTTCTCGGGGTCCTCCGGGCCGGCGGAGGTGTTCAGCAGCGCCAGCGAGCGCACCCGCTCGGGGTGCCGGGCGGCCAGCCGCATCCCGACGAAGCCGCCCATGGACAGCCCGACGTAGTGCACCGCGTCGAGCCCGAGCTGGTCCAGCACCGCGATCAGGTCGCCGGTGAGGGTGTCCATGTCGTACCCGCCGGGGGTCACCTCGGAGCCGCCCTGGCCACGCCAGTCGACCGTGACGCAGCGGTAGCCCCCGCGCAGCGCGTCGATCTGCGGCCGGAACATCTCCCCGCTCCACAGCAGCCCGTGCCCGAACACCACGGGCGGCCCGGAGCCTTCGTCCGTCACATGCAACCCGACGCCATTGACCGTCATCACCGGCATGCCCGGATCCTCCCGGATCCCGCGACGCTTGTCGACGTCCCGGCGCCACCAAACCCCAAGATCATGTAGTGGGTACGGCGCAGAGGGTTGCGATCTGTAGCTACGTCTATTAGCTTTTTAGCTATGGTACGTAGCAAGCGGGCACGTCATGCCTAGGGTCGGGCTGTCCACGGCGGCGGTCGTCGACACCGCGCTGCGGCTGGTGGACGCCGACGGCGCGGACGCCCTGACCCTGGCCGCGGTCGCCAGCCGTGCCGGAGTGGCGGCGCCGTCGCTGTACAAGCACGTCGGCAGCCTCGCCGAGCTGCGCACCCTGGTCGGCGTACGGGTCACCGAGGAGCTGGCCGAGCGGCTCGGCACCGCGGTGATCGGGCGCTCCGGCGACGACGCGGTGGCGACTCTGATGCGCACCTACCGCGACTACGTACGCCAACACCCCGCCCGGTACGCCGCCCTGCCACCGGACCCGCTGCACCACCCCGAGCTGGCCGCCGCCGGCAACCGGCTGCTCGACGTCGTGCTCGCCGTACTCCGGGGGTACGACCTCGCCGGCACCGACCTGATCCACGCCACCCGCGCGCTGCGCAGCGTCGCCCACGGCTTCGCCTCGATCGAGGCCAGCGGCGGGTTCGGCCTGCCACAGGACGTGGACGAGACCTACCAGCGCCTGATCGAGATGTACCTGGCCAGCCTCCCCCGCCGTACCCCCGACCTCCCCCGCCGTACCCCTGATCGGAGAGACCGATGACAAGGACCCGACTCGGCGCGCTCTGCCTCGCCGCCGCCGCTGTGCTGTTCGTGCTCTACCCCGCCGTACGCCCGTGGCACGACGAGACCACCCAGGCCGGCGCCGTCGCCTCGATGGGCTCGGGCGGTTGGGTGGCGTCGCACCTGTTCGCGATGCTCGGCTTCATCCTGGTGCCGCTCGGGCTGCTCGCGCTGCGTACCGCCCTCGCGACGCACACCGAACGGCTGGCGCTGACCGCCGCGGTGACCAGCTGGATCGGCGCCGGCCTCACCCTGCCGTACTACGGCGCGGAGGATTTCGGGCTGTACGCCGTGGCCCGCGCCGCCGCCGGCGGTGCCGCGATCGACGTACCGGCGGTCGCGGACGCGTTCCACTTCCAGCCCGTCGCGGCGACCGTCTTCCTGCTCGGGCTGCTCGGGATCGGTGCCGGTGCGGTACTCGCCGCCGTCGCGGTGTGGCGCTCGGAGACGCTCAACCGCTCCAGCGGGATCCCGTACGCGCTCGGGTTCGCGCTGTTCATCCCACAGTTCTTCACCCCGCCCGCGGTACGGATCGGGCACGGCGTACTCGTCGGAATCGGGTGCGCCTGGCTGGCCTGGGAGCTGTGGCGGGCACCGCGACGGTGACCTGCCACGGCCCCGGCCGACCAGCCCGGCCCGCGCCGCCCCGGCCTCAGGTCCAGCACCGCCTCAAGGTCCAGCACAGCCTCAGGTCCAGTGCAGGACGCGTTTGCGCCAGGCGTACAGCAGGCCGAGGGCGAGCACACCGACGAAGATGGCCATCTCCACCACCGCGACCATGCCGAAGCCCGGCCGGTCGAAGATCACCGCCCACGGGAACAGGAACACGCTCTCCACGGCGAACAGCACATACAGGTAGGCGTACACGTAGTAGCGGATCTGCGACTGCGCCCAGTCGCCGCCGACCGGATCCAGGCCGCACTCGTACGTAGTGAGCTTCTCCGGGGTGGGGGCGTGAGGCCGCAGCAGCCGGTTGGCGGTGAACGCCACCGCGAAGAAGCCGGCGCCGGCCAGCAGCAGCAACCCGAGCGTCGCGTACCCACCCAGATAGCCGTCCATGACGTCGACCCTAGCGGCCGTACCGCCGCCGCCGCGACCGACTCACCCGCCGAACCGAGTTGCCGGCCCGCCGTCAGCGCCTACCCTCGGTGACATGTCGCCACGCCTGATGATCAATCAGCCGACCGGCATGCAGCGCGTGCTCGTCTTCGGACTCTCGCCGGTCGCGTTGCTCCTGCTGGCCTGCCTCGGACTGATCGTGCTGGCGCCGCTACGGGAGCTCCTCGGCGTCGCCGGCGTGGTGGGGTACGCGGTCTTCGCGCTGATCTCGGTGGCGGCCCTGGCGTGGGCGATGCTCCGGGTGACGCGCTGGGCGATCTGGCTGGAAGGCACCCAGCTGGTGGCACGCGACGCCTTCACCACGCGTCGCTGCGACCTCGCCACCGCACCGGTGCACCTCACCACAGCCGGCTGGTACGTCCGGGTCCCGACGCTGCGGGTACGCGAGTCGGAGCACGGACGGTGGCTCAAGGTGCCGCTGCGCAGCGCCAACCAGCAGCTGGTCGACCCGGTCCCGCTGCGCGCACTCGCCGCCGCGATCAACGCGCCGGCACGGCCGGAGCCGTACCGCGGCCAGGCGACGCAGGTCGTCACCGCGCTGCACCAGCTCGCCGACAACCCCGCGGTCCGTCTGCTGTAGCCGGCCGCCACGCCACCACGTACGGGTGAGGTGGCGCACCGCCGCAACTGCACGGGGTGTCACCACGTGTCATCTACGACCCGTTCACCCCATCCCAAGGCAGGAGGCGGGCACACATGACACAGGCCGCGAACGCCCCTGCGATGATGTTCCGCGTCGAGGCGCGCGAAGCCGTCCGCGCCCAGCCGAGGCATGAAGGGGTGCCGATGCGGTCAGAGGCGGAGTTCACCGCCCTGTACCAGGCCCGATTCGGAGATCTTTCAGCCCAATTGCATGCATATCTAGGAGATTCCACCGAGGCTCAGGACGTGGTCCAGGAGGCGTTCGTACGCGCCTGGCAGCGCTGGAGCAGAATCGGCGAGTACGACGACCCGGTCGCCTGGGTACGCCGCGTGGCGTGGAACCTCGCCACCACCCGGCACCGCCGGCTCGCCGTCGTACGCAAATTCGTCTCCCGCTCCGGCCCGCCCGAGACCCACCCGGCCGCCACCCCGGACCGGGTGGCACTGGTACACGCGCTGCGCCGGGTCCCGGAGCAGCAGCGCCGGGCGCTGGTGCTGCACTACCTGGCCGACCTGTCCGTCGCCGACATCGCCCACGACATGGGGGTCGCCGACGGCACCGTGAAATCGTGGCTGCACCGCGGCCGCAAGGAGCTGGCGAAGCTGCTCGCCGACGTACCCGAGACGCAGCGGGAAGGGGTGAACGGCGATGTCTGACCCGCAGTACCACCCCTGGGACGACCCCAGCACCGACGACGAGCGGATCGTCGCCGACGCGTTCGCCGCCTTCCGGGAGGCACAGCGCGCCACCGCCGTACCCCCGCCGCTGGACACGGTGTACGCCGCCGTGACGGCCCAACGGCGCCGGCGCCGCTACCTGGTGGGGCTCGCCGCCG
>JBOGDE010000086.1:0-17878 GCA_050701695.1 Micromonosporaceae bacterium | reverse complement strand
CGCCGGGGCGCTCCCCGCACCTGAACGGCCATGCCGCCGCTGAGCTGCGGGTTCACAGATCTGACACCACCGACAGGTCGCCGTAGCCGCCGGTACCCCGCTGTTCGACGGCCGAAACCTCACTCTCCGTCGCGCCTCCAGCGGTCGTCGACGACGACGAGGTTTTTCCGATCCATCGGTGAGGTCCTATGCTGGCGCCCGAACTGGGGATGGCGTGGCCCGTACCCCCATTGACCGTAGACCTCGACACGCAAGGTGGGGTGGACGTGGCACGAGCCCGCCGATGGTCCTTCCAAACGATGAAGCCGAGGGTCGCGATCGCCCTCATCTCCTGGGTGATCCTGCTGTTCGTGATCGGCGGATACGCGGTCAGCTTCACCTTCGTGGAGGGTCTGAACCTGCGCGCGGTCCGGACCCTGCACGCCCAGCTCCACCATCCGACCGGGCAGCTCATCGCGGCGCTGCAGAGCGAACGTACGGCTTCCCTGGAGCTACTCGGCTCCGGCGGCGACACCGGGCGTAAAGCGGTCGACACGGCCCGCGACCAGGTGCGCGGCGCGGTGGAGACGGTGCGCACCAACGTCGCCGACAACAACCTGACCAGTGGCGACGACCAGCTCCAGGCACGGCTCGACGACCTCACCGCACGGCTGTCCGAGTTGGACAGCGGACGGCAGTCGGTCGACTCCGGCCGGGCCAGCCGGGCCACCGCCGGTGCGATGTTCGACAGGGTCATCGACGCCGCGTTCCCGGTGTTCGCCGCGATGCCCCCCGCCAGCGAGCCAGAGGTCGCCGACCAGCACCACGCGCTGACCGAGCTGCTGCGCGCCCGTGAGGTGCTGGCCCGGGAGCGTGCGGTGCTCGCGGGCGCGATCGCCACCGGGCAGATCAGCGCCGGGGACCGCAACGAGTTCGGCCGCCTGGTCGGTGCCCGCCGGTTCCTGTACGCCGAGATCGCGCCGACCCTGGACGAGAGCCAGCGGGCGCGCTACCGCGCGGTGATCGAGGGCGCCGCGTTCACCACCCTGAACAAGCTGGAGGACGAGGTGGCCGCCGGGGACGGGAAGCCACCCTTCTCCGCGATCACCTGGAGTTCGTCGGCCGCGGCGGCCGCCAGCGAGATGAGCGAGCTGGAGGCCAGCTACGCCCGCGAGCTGCTGCAGGACAGCGACGCGGCGGCGACCTCCGCACTGGTACGCGGTGCCGTCACGCTGCTGTTCGGGCTGCTGCTGATCGTGGTACTGATGACCGTCTGGCTGCGGGTCGCGCCGCGCCACGTGATCGGACAGCTCAACGGTCTCAAGCAGGCCGCCCTGCAGCTCGCCCACGAACGGCTGCCCGGGGTGGTCGCGAAGCTGCAACGCGGTGACCACGTCGACGTCGACGCCGAGGCGCCACCACTGGAGTTCGGGCCCGACGAGTTCGGCGACGTGGGCCGGGCGTTCAACGCGGTGCAGCAGACCGCCGTACGGGCCGCGGTCGACCAGGCCAGCCTGCGCCACGGCATCAAGGACGTGTTCGTCAACCTGGCCCGCCGTTCCCAGGGCCTGGTGCACCGCCAGCTGACGCTGCTGGACGAGATGGAGCGCCGCGCCACCGACCCGGACGAGCTGGAGCGGCTGTTCGCCATCGACCACCTCGCGACCCGGATGCGCCGCCACGCCGAGGACCTGATCATCCTCTCCGGCTCACCACCCGGCCGGCGCTGGCGCAAGCCGGTCCCCCTCGTCGACGTGGTACGCGCCGCGGTCGGCGAGGTGGAGAGCTACTCGCGGGTGGCGATCCTGCCGGTGCCGCAGGCGGCGCTCACCGGCCGGGTGGTCGCCGACGTGATCCACCTGCTCGCCGAGCTGATCGAGAACGCCACCTCGCTCTCGCCGCCCCACACCAAGGTGCAGGTGAGCAGCCAGTTGGTGCCCAGCGGCTTCGTGGTCGAGATCGAGGACCGCGGGCTGGGGATGAGCGAGAAGGACCTCTTCGAGTACAACAACCGGCTGGCGAACCCGCCGGAGTTCAACCTCTCCGACACCGTACGGCTGGGGCTGTTCGTGGTCGGCCGGCTGGCCGAACGGCACGAGATCAAGGTGCACCTGCGCCGCTCCCCGTACGGCGGGACCACCGCGATCGTGCTGGTCCCCACCCCGCTGGTGGTCACGGCGGACGCGATCGAGTACGACGACACCACCACCCTGGAGTCCACCCTCACCCACACGTTGGTGCCGGCCTCGATCCGGGAGACTCCCGAGCCGGGGCCCAGGGTGCTGACCAGCGGCAGCCACCCCGCGCCGGCCCAGCCACCGACCCCGGACCGGCCCCGCGAGGGCGAGCAGTCGCCGTCGCTCAACGGTCAGGCCGAGCCGCAGCTCACCCTCCGGACGCCGCTGGTCGCGAGTTCGGAGCCGCGCGAGGCGTCGAGCCGGCCGCAGCCCTTCGCCAGGTCGACCGAGCGCGGTGCCGAGACCACCCCGCGGCCAGCCGGGCCGGTACGGGACGCGGCACCGCCGCTCCAGGTACCGTCCGCGCCGCCCGGGCCACCCGGCCAGGACGTGCCACCAGGCCAGGACGTGCCACCCGGCCAGGACGTGCCGACCGCGCCGAACGGAGCGAGAGCACCACGTACCGAGCCGTCTCCCCGGCCCCGCCCGACTCCGGCGCACGCGGCCGGCGACGCTCCGGACGAGGACTCCCTGCCTCGCCGGGTCCGGCAGGCCAGCCTCGCCTCCGAGCTGCGAGAGACCCCGCTCGGCCCGGCGGAGCCGGCGGTCCGGGAGCGGCCACCAGAGCAGATCCGCTCCATGATGAGCGCCTTCCAGCGGGGGTCACTCCGCGGACGTTCCGACGCCGAACGGCTGACCGACGAGCCGAACGGTTCCCACCCCAAGGCCCGCGACGAAGGTACGAGCGAGGACTTCAGCGATGTCACAGACCACTAATCCCGTCGACCTCACCTGGCTGCTGGACGACCTGGTGGCCCGGGTGGCGGAGGCCGACGCGGCGGTCGTACTGTCCGCCGACGGCTTGTTGATGGCGGCCTCGCGCGCACTACAGGCTGACGACGCCGAACATCTGGCCGCGGTCGCCGCGGGATTCCAGAGCCTGTCCCGTGGTGCCGGGCGCCGCTTCGGCGGCGGTGCGGTACGCCAGACCATCATCGAGATGGAGTCGGCGTTCCTGTTCGTCACGGCGGCCGGGCGAGGCGCGTGCCTGGCGGTGCTCAGCTCCGCCGAATCCGACATCGGGCTGATCGCGTACGAGATGGCGATGCTGGTCAAGCGGGTCGGCATCTACCTCTCGACGCCCGAGCGGCCCGGAATCCGTGAGGTCGGGGAGATATGAACACACCTGGGGAGGCACGCCACGACGAGTCCTGGGTAGACGAGGCGGCCGGCCCGCTGGTCCGTCCGTACACCCTGACCGGTGGCCGTACCCGGCCCAGTGTCGACGGGTTCGACCTGGTGGCGTACGTGCTCACCGTCGAGGGCGCCGAGCCGGACCCGGCGCTGCACCCGGAGCACCGGGCGGCGCTCTGGGCCTGTCACTACCCGCTGTCCGTCGCCGAGCTGGCCTCCCAGCTCGACCTGCCCCTGGGAGTGGTACGCGTGCTGCTCGGCGATCTGCACGAGCTGGAACTGATCACGGTACGGGAGCCGGCCGACGAGATGCGGCTGCCCGACGAGAGCCTGCTCGAGGCGGTGATGCATGGCCTCCGCGCACTCTGACCCCCAGGCCGACGGCCGCCCCCAGACCAACGGCAGCCCTCAGACCGACGGCGCCCCCAAGGTCAACGGCGGCCCCAGGGCCAACGGCGCCCCGCTGCCGGTGAAGATCCTGGTCGCCGGCGGCTTCGGGGTCGGCAAGACCACGATGATCGGCGCGGTGAGCGAGATCCAGCCGCTGCGTACCGAGGAGACCCTGACCGACCGCGGCATCGGGGTCGACGACACCGGCGGCGTGGAACGCAAGTCCACCACCACGGTCGCGATGGACTTCGGCCGGATCACGCTGCAGGACTCCCTGGTGCTCTACCTGTTCGGTACGCCGGGCCAGGAGCGGTTCTGGTTCCTGTGGGACGAGTTGGCGTACGGTGCGATCGGCGCCGTGGTGCTCGCCGACACCCGCCGGCTCACCGACTGCTTCCCGTCGGTGGACTACTTCGAGCGGCGCGGCATGCCGTTCATCGTCGCGGTCAACTGCTTCGACGGCGCCAAGCGGTACGCCTCCGACAGCGTACGCAAGGCGCTCGACCTGGATCCGGACGTGCCGGTGGTGCTCTGTGACGCCCGGGAACGCGGCTCGGCGAAGGAGGTGCTGATGGCGCTGGTGGATCACGTGATGGAATGGGTACAGCGGCAGCCGGCACCGGCGGCCGCACCGAGTTGACGGTCGCACCCAGCTGAGAAGACCACGCCCAGCTGACCGGCCGTGCCGCGCTGACACCGGGGAGACCAGCCGCACCGTGGAGACCACCGCCACCGACCCGCCGCTGCAGGTGCTGCGGCGGGTCTTCGGGTACGACGCGTTCCGCGGCGAGCAGGCCGCGATCATCGAACACGTGGTGGCCGGCGGCGACGCGCTGGTGTTGATGCCCACCGGTGGCGGCAAGTCGCTGTGCTACCAGATCCCCGCGCTGGTACGCCGCGGCACCGGCGTGGTGATCTCGCCGCTGATCGCGCTGATGCAGGACCAGGTCGACGCGCTGCGGGCGCTGGGCGTACGGGCGGGGTTCCTCAACTCCACGCAGCAGCCGGACGAGCGGCGTACCACCGAGGCGGAGTTTCTGGCCGGCGAGCTGGACCTGCTCTACCTGGCACCGGAGCGGCTCGGCATGGAGTCCACGCAGCGGCTGCTGGAGCGCGGCACGGTGTCGGTGTTCGCGATCGACGAGGCGCACTGCGTGTCGCAGTGGGGCCACGACTTCCGGCCCGACTACCTGCAGCTGTCGGTGCTGCACCAGCGCTGGCCCGGCGTGCCGCGGATCGCGCTGACCGCGACCGCCACCGAGGCCACCCGCGGCGAGATCGTGCACCGGCTGGACCTCACCACGGCGCGGCAGTTCGTGGCCAGCTTCGACCGGCCCAACATCCAGTACCGGATCGTGCCGAAACAGGAGCCGAAGAAGCAGCTGCTGCAGCTGCTGCGTACCGAGCACGCCGGTGACTCCGGGATCGTCTACTGCCTGTCGCGGGCCTCGGTGGAGAAGACCGCGGCCTGGCTGGTGGAGCAGGGCATCGGCGCGCTGCCGTACCACGCGGGGCTGGATTCGCGGACCCGCGCCGAGCACCAGTCCCGGTTCCTGCGCGAGGATGGCGCGGTGGTGGTGGCGACGATCGCGTTCGGGATGGGCATCGACAAGCCGGACGTACGGTTCGTGGCGCACCTGGATCTGCCGAAGTCGGTGGAGGGCTACTACCAGGAGACCGGCCGCGCCGGCCGCGACGGCATGCCCGCCACCGCCTGGCTCGCCTACGGCCTGCAGGACGTGGTGCAACAGCGGAAGCTGATCGACGGCTCCGACGGAGACCTGGCACAGCGGCGCCGCCAGTCTGCCCACCTGGACGCGATGCTGGCGCTCTGCGAGACCGTCTCGTGCCGCCGGGAGCAGTTGCTGGCGTACTTCGGCCAACCCGGCACCGCGTGCGGCAACTGCGACACCTGTCTGGCACCGCCGGAGTCCTGGGACGGCACGGTGCCGGCGCAGAAGCTGCTCTCGACGGTGCTGCGGCTACACCGGGAGCGGCGGCAGAAGTTCGGTGCCGGCCAGGTGATCGACATCCTGCTCGGGAAACGTACCCCCAAGGTGGAGCAGTACGACCACGACCAGCTCTCCACATTCGGGATCGGCGACGAGCTCAACGAGTCCGAATGGCGCGGCGTGGTACGCCAGCTGCTCGCCCAGGGGCTGCTCACCGTGGAGGGCGACTACGGCACGCTGGTGCTCACCGACACCAGCGCCGACGTGCTCGGCAAGCGGCGGGAGGTGCGGCTGCGCCGGGAGCCGAAGCGGGCCACGAAGGCCCCGAAGCCCGCCAAGGCGCCGAAGGCCGAGCTGGCCGAGCTGTCCCCGGAGGCGACCGGGACCTTCGAGCGGCTCCGCGCCTGGCGCGCCGGGGTCGCCAAGGCGCAGGGCCTACCGGCGTACGTGGTCTTCCACGACGCCACGCTGCGGGAGATCGCCGCCCGCCGGCCCGGCTCGCTGGAGGAGCTGGGCACGGTCGGCGGGGTCGGCCAGACCAAGCTCGAACGGTACGGCGAGCAGGTGCTCAACGCTCTCCGGGAAGACGCTCTCCAGGGAGACGACGCCACCGGCTGAAATCGGGGCAGGTACGGACCGCGAACGCCTCCAGCAGCTACACCTGGTGCACCTACCGGGTCACCGGCAACGGCGTCGCCGTACGCAAGGAGCCGAACAGCTCCTCCCCGCGACTCGGCGGCGACCTGCCCGCCGAGCCGCCTGATTGACACTCCCCGCCGCCGGGTACAGAAGACGATCATGTCGCGGGCCCGGAAGGCAGACAGATGAGACACTTGCGACGCTGGGGAGCGGTGTACGTACTCCTCCTGCTGTTCCTCGGCTCCTGGCTAGGGCAACTGTTCGCCCAGCTCAGCGAATTCCGCAGTGAGCAGCAGGCGCACGAGCAGCCGTTCGTGTGGGCCGAGTTCTGGTCGGTGTTCTTCGCCAGCACCTTCGAGAACTGGCAGAGCGAGTGGCTGCAGCTGGTGTTCCAGGCGGTGCTGCTCCTGGGCGCCAAACACCCGATCTTCAAGGTGGACGCGCAGGACCTGGAGCGCATCGAGGCCAAGCTGGACCGGGTACAGGACCGGCTCGGCCTGCCCACCGCACCCCCCGGCCCGGATCCCGACCCCGGCCAGCCGGCGCCCTGACGTCGACCCTGACGGAGCCTCGCCGCCCGGCTCAGGGTGCTCCCTGAGTTCCCCCTGGCATTGACTCAAAACCCTCGACCGCACCGGGGCGCGGCGGTCACTGTCGTACCGACAGCTGGCCGAGAAGAGGGTGATGAGAGTGCGGGCGCTACGGATCGTGCTGCTGGTCGGGTTGGCGGCGGTGCTGCTGGTGTGCGGCGGCGGCGCCACCGCGATCGGATGGCTGTGGTCGCAGGCGGCGCTGTCGACGGCGGGTGAGATCGACTTCGCCAACCGGCTCGCCGTACCGCCGCTGGCGCCGTCGAAGGTCGACAGCAACGGCCGGCGCGTGTTCAGTCTGACCGCGCAGCAGGGCCGGCACGACTTCGGCGGCGGCCCGGTCGACACCTGGGGCTTCAACGGCGACTACCTGGGGCCGACACTGCGCGCGAAGCGCGGTGAGCAGGTGGCGGTGAAGGTGCACAACCGACTGCCGGAAGAGACCAGCGTGCACTGGCACGGGATGCACCTGCCGGCCGAGATGGACGGCGGCCCGCACCAGCCGGTGGCGCCCGGTGACACCTGGACTCCCAGCTGGAAGGTCGACCAGCCGGCGGCCACCCTCTGGTATCACCCGCACCCGCACGGCGAGACCGCCAAGCACGTCTACCGGGGCCTGGCCGGAATGTTCATCGTGGACGACCCGGCCACCTCTGCCGACCTTCCCGACACGTACGGCGTGGATGACATCCCGGTGATCGTGCAGGACAAGAAGCTGCGCGACGACGAGCTGGACGACTCCCCCAGCTTCATGGGCGGGGTCGGCATCCTGGGCGACACCATCGCGGTCAACGGCACGGTGGCGCCATACCAGCCGGTGACCACCGAGCGGGTCCGGCTGCGGCTGCTCAACGGCTCCAACGGGCGGATCTACGACTTCGGCTTCGCCGACGGGCGGCGGTTCGCGCTGGTCGGCACCGACGGCGGGCTGCTGGCGAAGCCGCACCAGACCACCAGAGTGATGCTCTCCCCCGGGGAGAGGGCCGAGATCGTGGTGACGATGCGGCCCGGCGAACGTACGGTGCTGCGCAGCTTCCCGCCCGACCTGGGGCTGGACGGGTTCTCCGGCCGGTTCGTCGGCGGCGAGGACACCCTCGACGTGCTGCAACTACGCGCCGCCGACACGCTGACCGCCAACGCCACGGTGCCGGCGAGGCTGGCCGACGTACCCCGGATGGATGACACGGACGCCGCCGAGCGGCGCGACTTCCGGCTCGGCGGGCACAACATCAACCAGCGGCAGATGGCGATGAACCGGCTCGACGCGGTGGTCACCAAGGACACCACCGAGGTGTGGAACGTGGTCAACGCGGACGGCACACCGCACAGCTTCCACATCCACGACGTGCAGTTTCAGGTGTTGACCGTGGACGGTGCCCCGCCGCCACCGCACCTTGCCGGCTGGAAGGACACCGTCTACCTGACGCCGAACGTGGAGTTCGCGCTGATCATGCGGTTCGCCGACTACGCCGATCCGGACACCCCGTACATGTTCCACTGCCACGTGCTGTTCCACGAGGACGCCGGGATGATGGGCCAGTTCGTGGTGGTCGAACCTGGGCAACGCCCCGGCCTACCCGCCGCGCCGGCCGGGCACGGCAACCACGGCGACTGACGCCATGGCTGGGCTAGGAGTAGATCGCCTTCCAGGTCTTGCCCGCGTCGGTGCTGCGCAGGATCTCGCCCTCCACTGTGGCCAGGTAGAGCGTCTGGTCCTCTCCGGCCGCGAACGCCGAGGGCTGGCCCTCGACCTTGCCGCTCTCCGACCAGGTCTTGCCGCCGTCGCCGGAGCGCAGCACGCTCTGGTCGGCGGCGACGGCCCACAGCGCGTCGTCGGTGGGCCAGTCCAGCATCGTCACCGCCGAGTCACCGGCCTGCCAGCTACGGCCGCCGTCGGTCGACAGCATCACGCCCTCCGCGCCGGCCGCGACCAGGGTGTCCGGGTCCGACGGGCTCACGACGAGATCGCCCAGCGGCTCCTGGGAACGCGTGTCCCAGGTCTTCTTGTCCTTGCTGACCAGCAGCTGCCGGGTGGCGGAGTTGAAGCCGTACACCGCGTCGTGGCGGTAGCGCAGCGCGTGGAAGTCCGCCTGGCCCTCCAGGGAGAGCGTGGTCCAGGTGGCGCCGCCGTCGGTGGACTCGATCAGCCCCAACGCCGCCGGGCCGTCCTCGCCCTGGCCCGGGTGACCGGAGGCGAGAAAGTGGTCGTCGCCGACCACGGTGAATCCCATGGTGTCCTGAGCCCGGCTACCCACCCGGTGCGCCTTGCCGGAGGCGTCGAGCCGGAACAGCCCGTTGTGCGCCGCGGCGTACAGCTCGCCGTTGGCCGGGTTGATCCCGAGGCCGTGCACGTGTTCGATGGCGTCGCCGCCGCCGTTCCTGGCGGGAGTCTTCGAGTCCCAGGCCACCCAGACCACGGCGAGCACCACCACCAGCGCGGCGGCCAGCAGCAACGCCGTACGCGTCATCTCCGGCGACCACCGCAAGCCCGGCGCGGACCGCCGTGCCGCCGGCTTGCCACCCGGCTTGGTGGCCGGCTTGCCACCCGGCTTGGTGGCCGGCTTGCCACCCGGCTTGGTGCCCGGCGTGGTCCGCGGCTTCGTCGCCGCGCCCTGACGTCGTTTCTTGGCCACCGCAACCTCACTCATCAACCTGAACACCACCGACCCCGGCAGCGTAGTCGCGGCGCCGTACCATCTGGTAGAGACCAGAGTCGGACGTGGGGATTTCAGAATGCCTGACAGCGCATCGTACGAGCAGGCACCCGTGGCGGCGCCACCGCCACCGGCGGCACTACCGCCGTCACCGCCCGCGCCGCGCCGGCGGTGGCCGCGACGGCTGGCGCCGCTGTCGCTGTTGCCCGTGGCCGCGGCCGGGATCGCGTACATCCTGGCGTTCAACCCGACCGACCGTACGCCGGACCCGACCGGGCCGTGCGCCTGGCACATGCTGTTCGGCATCGACGGTCCGGGCTGCGGCGGCACCCGGATGGTCTGGTACCTGCTGCACGGCGACCTGGTCGAGGCGGCGCGCCACCATCTGGCCGCGTTCATCGCGGTGCCGTTCGTGCTGTACGCCTTCGTGCAGTGGACGGCCCACTGGACCTTCGGGGTACGGCTGCCCGCGTTCCGGCCCTCGCCGAAGCTGCTGATCGCGTACGGCATCGCGTTCGTGCTCTACTCCACGGTGCTGCGCAACCTGCCGTTCGCCCCGTTCGACTGGTTCTACGTCGCCGACCTGACCTGATCAGAGTTGACCTCCCGGTCCACCCCGGTCCAGGTAGGCGGTGAGGTGCAGGTCCACGGCCGGGTCGCCGGTCGGTGGGGTACGCCGGGTCGGTGCGCCCGCGGCCACCAGGGCGGCCACCACCCCGGGGTAGTCCCCGTCGGGCTGGCGATTGTTCTGCAGCCCCCAGACGGCGCAGTCCAGCGGGGTCGGCCCGTCGTCGTCGAACGCGCAGTCGTGCAGATCGGCACCGCGTTCGACCAGCAGCCGCACCACCTCGACCCGGCCGTGCATCGCGGCCTGGTCCAGCGGGGTGAAGTTGCTCCAGCCCCGGGTGTCGACGTCCATCCCGGCGTCGAGCAGCGCCGCCACCACCTCGGTACGGCCCAGCCCGGCGAACTGGCCGAGGATCCAGCCGAAGTCGTTGCCCGCCGGGGTGCCGAGCACCGGTGCCGGCGCGGTCGGCAGCCGGGTCGACTCGCCCCGCGCCACCGCCAGCACCGCCCGGTCGACGGCGTCCAGCTCGGCGGTCGCACCCCGCGCCGCGAGCAGGTGGTACGCCGCCAGGTGTCCGCACCGGGCGGCGAGAGCCAGCGGCCGGCGCCCGACGTCCCACCGGTCCCACGGCAGGTTCACCTCGGCGCCTGCGTCGAGCAGCAGGGTGATGATCTCGATGCTGCGACCCCGGCCGATCGCGTGGTGCAGGCACCGGTGGGCGT
Source organism: Micromonosporaceae bacterium (assembly GCA_050701695.1). Classification (GTDB taxonomy): domain Bacteria; phylum Actinomycetota; class Actinomycetes; order Mycobacteriales; family Micromonosporaceae; genus WHSM01. Next base: position 7,013 of record JBOGDE010000086.1, on the reverse strand, counting down.
TGACGTCGATGCCCCGGTCGAGGAACCATCGCAGCCCGTCGGCGTCCTCGAAGTCGAGCTTGCGGTTGACCATGCCCTCGAAGCCGGGTCGGTGCAGCAGGTCCAGCAGCGTGCTGCCGGACTGCTCGCAGGCGTGGTAGAACGCGTCCTCGTCGCTGGTGGCGCCGGCGTCCAGCAGCTGGCGTACCAGGGTGGTGTCGCGGGCCCGCCCGGTGGTCTGGCCGGCCGGGTGGTCGATCGCGTCGTACAGCGCGGTGCGGCGACCCTGTCCGCCCCACTCCGGGGTGCCGCTGCCCGGGTCGGCGCCGGCGTCCAGCAGCAGCCGTACGCAGTCACGTAGCCGCGGCACCGGCGCGGTGGAGACCCGCAGCAGGAACAGCAGCGGGACCAGTCCGTCCACCGCCCGGGTGGCCGCTCCGGAGTCGGCGTCGAGGATCCCGGCCAGCGCCGCGGCGTCGGCGAGCGTCAGCGCCCGCTCGATCCCGGCCAGACCAGCGGCCTGTACGTGGTGCACCAGCTTCGGCCAGCTGTCGAAGCCGTACTCGCGGGCGATCTGGTGCTGCGCCCGGCTCAGGCCGATCCGGCGTTCGGCGTTGCGGGCCTTGGCGCGCTTGCGCAGGAACTCCAGCGACGGGCGCTCAGGAAGAGACGACACGGCGAACCCCTCATCTGCCCGTGTCCGCGCCCCGGGCCGAGGTCCGTCGGCAACTCGTCAAAGAAGTGACGCCGGTGGGATGATCCCTTCCCCGCGGACCGGGCGCGCCCGGCGACGCGCCACCTCACCATACCGGGTGGTCAGCGGGAGCCGCTCAGAGCCAGTCGGGCCCGATCCGGGTCGACTCGGCCAGGCGCTGCTGGTCCTGCCCGATCAGGTGGGTGGCCAGCCGCAGCAGCTGCCGCATCCGGGTGTCGCTGATCGAATACGTCACCTGGCGGCCCTTGCGTTCGGTGGTCACGAAGTTGCACCAACGTAGGCAGGCCAGGTGGTTGGAGACTCGACTCTGCGGGAGGCCCAGCTTGGCGACCAGCTCGCTGACCGTACGCGGCCCGACCAGCAGCTCCTGCACCAACGCCAGGCGGGTGGCGTCCCCGAGCACCCGGAAGAAGCGGGCATGCGCGAGATTGAACGTACTCTCCGCCCCGCCGGGATCCGTCATGTCGAGTTCCATAGTTGAAATGTTATGCATGCCGCGGCGCCAGTTCGACGGTATACCGGCACGGACACACCAGAATAGGGTCGTTGTGACGGGAACCCGCCACGACCCGGGTCGCTTCCGGGGCAAACCCCGCGTAGCCGTGACGTCAGCGTCACGCGAGCGTCACGTCTGTCGCACCGACGTGGTGACGTCCTGGACAGCCGGCGATCGATCCCTGCAGTATTGAGGCGGTCAACGGCGATTCCCGAATGGAGCCCGAGATGTATCCCCCGGGAAGTTCAGCCGGCAGTCCGGTGCAGCCGGACTCCCGAGACCCCGGCACGCCAGCGACCGACGGGGCTGCGCCGGAACAGATGGCCGAGATCTTCCGTACGATCGGCAGCCCCGTGCAGCTGCGGCTGCTGGAGCTGCTGCTCGAGAACCCGCGCGACATCGATGAGTGCTGCGCCCAGACCGGGCTTGCCGGCGACGAGGTGGGTCGTCACCTCGAATCCCTGCGCGAGCTCGGATACGTCACCGCGGAACCCAACCCGAGCCGCTACCGCATCACCGATCCAAGGGTGACCGAGCTGGTGCGGCTCTCCCAGCAGCTGACCTCCCAGCGGGTCGACGCGCTGTGCACCTGCGACTGCATCCAGGACGGCACCGACCGCCAGGGGGACCCTCCCGGGGCCACCCAGGAGTAGATCGCACGGCTCGCGGCTGGCGGGTCGCGGCCTCCGGGTCGCGGGTCGCGGCCTCCGGGTCGCGGCTTCCGGCTGGCGGGTGAAAGAACAGGTTTTCCTGTTAGCATCAGCCCACGCACCGGAACGGAGGCGCGATGGGCTCGCCAGACCCCCAGCGACCCGCGGCCGCGGCACCGCCACGGACCGATCCGCTCAAGTTGAGCGCGCCAGATCGGCGGCGGGTCTGGCAGGCGCTGACCGCCGGCATCGAGCGGTACCTCGCCGACGTCGACGACCTGCCCGCCGGCAATCCGATCTCCCCGGACGAGGTCGCGGCGGCGGTGGCGCGGTTCGACTTCACCGAGCCGCTGGACCCGGCGTACGCGATCGAGATCGCACTGGACGCGTTGCGGCGGCTGCAGCCCCACGTACGGCACCGGCGGCACTTCGGGCTCTTCGACGCGGCGCCCACCACCATGGGGGTGGCCGGAGACGCACTCGCCGCCGCCTTCAACCCGTGCCTGGCCTCCTGGGCGGGCAGCCCGTTCGGGGTGGCGGCGGAACGGCACCTGGTCAACGAGTTCGGCAGGCACTTCGGCTTCGGCGACGCCACCGACGGCATCCTGACCTCCGGCGGCTCGGAGGCCAACGTCGTGGCGCTGATGCTCGCGCTCACCTCACGGCATCCCCGGCACCGCATCGAGGGGGTACGCGGCCTCGACGCGGCACCCGTGGTCTACCACACCGCGGAGGCGCACCCGTCGGTCGAGCGGGCCAGCGCGCTGGCCGGTCTCGGCACCGCCGCCGCGCACCGGATCCCGGTCGGCGCCACATCGCGGATGCGGCCGGCGGCGCTGGCGGAGCGGATCCGGGCGGACCGGGACTCCGGGCTCGCGCCGCTGCTGGTGACCGTCACCGCGGGGACCACCGCCGCCGGCGTGATCGACCCGATCGCCGAGGTCGCCGAGGTGGCCCGCGAGCACGGGCTCTGGCTGCATGTCGACGCGGCCTGGGGCGGCGCCGCGGCGCTGCTCCCCGAGCTGGCCGAGCAGTTCCGCGGCATCGAGCTGGCCGACTCGTTGACGTTCGATCCGCACAAGTGGATGTCGGTCCCGATCGGCGCCGGGCTGCTGCTCACAAGGCACCCGGGGCTGCTGGCGCGTACGTTCCAGATCGGGTCCAGCTTCTTCGCCGACGACGACCTCGACAGCGTGGACCCGAGTCTGCGGTCACCGCGCTGGTCGCGTGGATTCTCCGGGCTCAAGATCCTGCTCTCACTCGCCGTTGCGGGTTGGGACGGGTACCGGCAGGTGTGGCGCCGTCAGGTCGCGCTCGGCGAACGGCTCCGCGACGGGTTACGGCGCTCCGGATGGCGACTGGTGAACGACACCGCGCTCCCGGTGGTCTGCTTCGACGCTGCCGGAGCCGGCAGCGAGCTGGACCGGATCGCCCGGGTGGTCAACGAGTCCGGCCAGGCGCGGATCTACCGGGTCACGGTCGGCGGCCGGCCCGCGTTGCGGGTGTGCGTGACCAACTACGACACCACCGAAGCTGACATCGACCTGGTGATCGAGCTGCTCGACCGCGCCCGGGAGGAGGTACGGCGGCACCCTGCCGCAGCCGCCCCTCCGCTGCCCCGGCAGGCCAGCTGCGACGCCCGGCTCGCGCCCTGAACGTGACGCCCCGGTGACGCCGACCGTGGTACCTCATAACCGCCTAACCTGTTGCATGAGGCACCTGGCATGAGGCACTGCCCTAGGGAGCAACGATGACCACAGGCACCCGCCCACTCGCACTGGTCTTCGCACTGATCGCCACCCTGACCCTCGCCGCCTGCGGCGGCAGCCCCGCCGCCGAATCCCCCCAGGGGAACGACAAGGACGCACCGAAGGCCACCACGTACACCGTCAAGACGGTCGACGGGGCTACCTTGACGGTCCCCGACGGTAAGCCGGTGGCGGCGTACTTCTTCTCGCTCACCTGCGGGCACTGCGTCAAGGCAGGCAAGGCCTTCGTGGCCGCGCGCGCGAAGCTGTCCGACCAGGCCACCTTCCTGCTGGTGGACGCCAACCCGACCGAGACCAACGCCGACGTCGACAAGTTCCGGGACCTGATCGGCGGCAAGGACGTACCGGCGGCGTTCAATAAGGAGGCCAAGCTGATGCAGGCCTGGGGCGTCGACGCGATGACCACCATCGTCGTCCTCGACGCCACCGGCAAGGTCTCCTACCAGCGCAGCAACCCCACCCTCGAAGAGATGCTGACCGCGGTCGACGAAGCGGCCCGCGGGTGACCGCACTGCTGGTGCTCGCCTTCGGAGCGGGGCTGGTCTCACCGGTCAACCCGTGCGGGTTCGCGCTGTTGCCGGCGTGGATCACGTACCAGATCGACGCCGGCGCGGCGGGCGGTGCGCGGGGCTGGGCACACCAGCTCCGGGACGGCCTGCGTGCCGGCGCCGCGCTGACCGCCGGGTACGTCGGTACGCTCGCCGGCGCCGGCCTGCTGATCACCGCGGGTGCCCGGCTGGTGCTCTCGATCGCGCCGGCGCTGGCGCTCGCGGTGGGCGTGCTACTGGCGCTGGCCGGGGTGCTGACCCTGCTGGGCCGCCCGATCCCGGTACGGCTGCCCCTGCCCAGGCTGGGAAAGGCGGCGGCGGGAGGGAGCCGGCTGGCCGTCTTCGGGGTCGGGTACGCCGTCGCGTCGCTGGGCTGCACGATCGGCCTGCTGCTGGCGGTGATCGCACAGGCCCTCAGCACCGCCAGCATCGCGGGGATACTCGCCGTCTTCGGCGCGTACGCGCTCGGCTCGGCCAGCCTGCTGCTGGTGCTCTCCAGCGGCCTCGCCCTCGCCGGGGGCGCCGCCGTCCGGCTGGTGCGCAAGGGGCTGCCGTTCATCCACCGGGCCAGCGGCGTCATCATGCTCGCCGCCGGCGGCTACCTGGTGGCGTACTGGCTGCCCGCCCTGCGCGGCGGTACGGCGGGCGACGGCCTGCCGGACCTCGGCCCGTACGCCGGCGCCGCCGCGGGCTGGCTACGGGAACACCGACTTCTCTTCCTGGTGCTCACCGCCGTACTGGTGCTCACCGCGGTCGGCCTCACCGCCTGGCGCAGCCGCCGGACGCGCGGCAGCGGCAGCGGCAGCGGCAGCGGCAGCATGCGCGACACCGACAGCAGCAGCACGCCGCCGTGACGGGTTAGGCCCTGTCAACGGTGGAATCGGCGGCGAGCTGGCGGCAACTGACGAGCTGGGCGTCGTGGACCGCGGCCAGCCGTTGACCGAGCACGACCAGCTCCGCCACCCTCGGATCGGCAACCCGGTACAGCACCCGCCGGCCCACCCGGCGGGCCCGTACGTACCCGCAGTCGGCGAGACACCTCAGGTGGGTGGAGACGCGGCCCTGGGAGAGGCCGACGTGCGCGACGCATTCGGACACGCTGTGCTCTTCGGGGACCACGAAATCCAGCAGCTTCAGCCGTGTGGCGTCGCTGAGGCCGGCGAAGAACTTCGCCAGCACCTCGATGCCGGCGCTGCTGTCCGGCAGTAGACGGTCGTCAGACAGCAGCCTGACCGACGGGGCGGTGAGCTCTGACATCCGGGGCCTCCAGACCGGATAGATCAGCGCAACCTGATGCTACGTCAAACTCCGATGTGGATCAATGTCGCGTCACATCGGACTACGACCGGTCAATGTCGACCGGTTCAGCGGTCTGCCGCTCGGTCCACTCGCGCAGACTCTTCGGCCGCATGTCCGTCCACACCTCGGTGACGTACTCCATGCACTCCGGTTTGGTCCCCTCCTTGCCGGTGTCGGACCAGCCACCCGGCAGGTCGAACTCGGCAGGCCACAGGGCGTACTGCTCCTCGTGGTTGACGACCACCTTGAACATCGTCGCGCCGTCCGCGTCATCGTAGATTCCCATGGCGTCACCTCAGGTTTCTCCCGTTGACCGACTCTCGGCGGACCAGGCCCGCTGCGCCCCACTGTCTCAGACCCGACGGCACACAAGCAACAGGCGGACCTGTTCTATCCCCGGCGGTGGCGGTACGTTCAGGACTCGGGCGGTACGGCGGCCCCCGGTCGCATCAGGTCGCCGAACCCGCCGATGGCGTCGCTCAACGCCTGTTCCTGGTCCAGCACCGAGCCGGTGATCCCCGGATGGCCGGCGAGCCAGGTCTCGATCGAGTCGAGCGTGGCGAAGAAGTTGACGAAGCCGCAGGCTCGCTCGGCCGAGCAGCAGCAGCTCTCACCGGTCGACCCCGCGTACACCACTGCGGTCGGCGGGCTCCACACCGCCCGGTCCCTGTCGACCTCCACCACGACCGCTTCGCCGGTCGCCGGATCCGCCGAGGTGACCGTCACTGGGCGGTCCAACATCGCCGACGTACCGAGAGCGTCGATGGCGCACATCGAGTGGCGGCCGGAGATACCCTGCCAGCTCACCCGGTGCCCGGTCGGGGCCACCGAGAACGGATACGCCGCGCTCACCTCGCCGGACTCGTCGAAGACCACCACGTCACGCTCGGCGAGCTCAGCCGTCGCCGCCACCACGTCGATCCCATGGTCGGCCGCGATGCGCCGCAGCTCCTCGGCGGTCGGCGGCGCGCCGGCCTCGACGAACCCGGTCAGGATCGCCAGGTGCAGCCGCCGGGCTCCAGGACTGAGCCCGGCGGCCGCGCTGGCCTTCCTGAACTCCAGCGACGGCTCCTCCGGCATGGAACCTCCTGTGGCGATCTCGACCCCACGCCGGACCGGCGCCGCCGCGTCAGGTCAACCCGTTGATGTACCGCTGCGTCTTGCCCCACACCGTAGCGCCGACCAGCCGGCCGAGCACGCGGCCGTCCACGTCGCCCTGCTCGAAGTGGATGCCGCCGTACCGGCGGGAGATCCCGGCCTCGTCCGACGCGGCGCTGAAGGTGCGGTACGACAGCACCACGTCCTGCGCCGGGGTGATACCCGGTTCGAACCGGGACTCGCCCGCCGGGATCGTGGTGGAGAAGCCGAAGGTGTCCGAGCCGGTGAACCGCCGCAGCACCTCCGCCGCCGACGCGCTGAACGCACTGTGGCCGGAGACGTACTCGGCGAACGGCGGGGTCGGGAACCACGGCGGCTGGTACGGCTGCCAGGTACCGCCGTCGATGCTCTGGGTGCCCTGGCCGACGCCGCCCCAGGCCCGGATCTGCTGGCCCCGGT
>JBOGDE010000085.1:0-17902 GCA_050701695.1 Micromonosporaceae bacterium | reverse complement strand
CCGCCGCGCTGGGTGTGGTGGCCACCGGCGTCGCGGCGGTCGGGGTCGGGGTTGGCCCGGACCGCGCCACCTTCTGCGCGTTGCGGCCGGTCGGCGAGTCCGTGCCGTGCTCGTACGTCGCCGGCGGCACCGCCGCCGTGGTGGCGACCCTGTTCTGCGTACTGACCCTGGGCGTGCTGGCGCTGTCGGTGCCGGCGCTGCGCCGGGGCCTCCCCTCGGGGGAGTACGTCTTCCTGCTGATGTGCTCGCTGACCGGCGGTGTGGTGCTCGGCTACGCCAACGACCTGGTCACCCTGATCGTGGCCCTGGAGACGCTCACCCTCCCGCTGTACGCGCTGGTCGGGCTGCGCCGCGGCGTGCTCGCCAGCATCACCGGCGCGGTCAACTTCTTCGTGGTCTCGGTGGTCTCCACCGCGGTCACCCTGATGGGGGCCGCCCTGCTGTACACCACCACCGGCTCGGTCTACCTGGCCGAGCTGAGCCCGGACGCGGTTTCGCCGGCTGAGCTGCCGCTGGTCAGCACGGCGGCGGTGCTGGTGCTGGCCGGGCTGGCGTTCAAGGTGGCGGCGGTGCCGTTCCACGCCTGGGCGCCGGGGACGTACGACGGGGCGCCGCTGCCGGTCGCCGCCTACCTGTCGACCGCCTCGAAGCTGGGCGGTGTGATCGCGCTGCTGTACGTCGCGCTCGGCCTGGCCGGCTGGTGGGACCTGGTCGGTTACACCCTGGCGGGGCTCGCCGTACTGACCATGACTGTCGGCAACCTGGTGGCGCTGCGGCAGACCCGGATGGTGCGACTGCTGGCCTGGTCGTCGGTGGCGCAGTCGGGGTACATCCTGGCCCCGCTCGGCGCCCTCGCCTGGGAACGCACCGGGGACGAGCTGGCCACCGCGATCACGGCCACCCTCGCGTACACGGTGTTCTACGTACTGCTGGAGCTGGTCGCGTTCGGGTCGCTGATCGGGATGCGCGGTGCCGCCGACGGCGGGCCGATCGAGGCGTACCGGGGGATGGCGACCCGGGCGCCGTGGCTGGCGGCGGCGTTGGCGCTGGCGCTTACCGGGCTGGCCGGGCTGCCGCCGGGGCTGGCCGGGCTGTTCGCCAAGGTCGCGGTGGTACGCGCCCTGCTCGACACCGGCACCGGCTGGCTCGCCCTTGTGGTCGCGCTCAACGCCGTGGTCGGGCTCGCCTACTACGTACGCGTCGCCGCCCTGCTCTACCGGCCACCCGCGGAGGTCCCGGAGCCGGTGCCGCGGGTGGTGTGGCAGGTGGCCGCCGCGGTCGCGGTGATCGCGCTGCTGGCGGTGATCGTCGGTTTCGCTCCGCAGCTGGTGCTGGACGTGGCCGACGTCGCCGTCGCGTTCTAGTGCCCTGCGCCAGGCGTGGCGGCGCTCACGGGAAGTCGATCATGGAGCCGGTGCCGGCGTACCCAGGGAACTCACAGGAAGCGGCGGTGACCGTGAGTTGTTGAAACAGGTGTGGGGTACGCATGTGAACGGGAGTGATGAAGCGTGCACCGGCACTACAACGGACTCAAGACCGCCCTGCTCCTGGGGCTGCTGACATCGCTGATCATCGCCGCCGGCTACTGGCTGGGCGGCAGCACCGGCGTGGTCGTCGCGGCGATCCTGTCGCTGGCGATGAACGCCGGCGCGTACTTCTGGTCCGACAAGATCGCGCTGCGGGCGATGCGGGCCCGCCCGGTGACGTCGCAGCAGGCGCCGGAGCTCTACCGCATGGTCCACGAGCTGGCGGTCGCCGCGCACCAGCCGATGCCCCGGCTGTACGTCAGCCCGACCAGCCAGCCGAACGCGTTCGCCACCGGCCGCAACCCGGCCACCGCGGCGGTCTGTGTGACCGAGGGGATCCTCGGCATCCTGGACCGGCGCGAGCTGCGCGCGGTGCTCGGCCACGAGCTGTCGCACGTCTACAACCGCGACATCCTGATCTCGTCGGTGGCGGCGGCGCTGTCCGGGATGATCACGATGCTTGCGTACCTCGCCTGGTTCATCCCGGTCGGTGACGACGACGAGGGCGGCAACCCGTTCGGCGCGCTGTTGATGCTGCTGCTCGGGCCGCTCGCCGCCAGCGTGATCCAGCTCGCGATCAGCCGCAGCCGGGAGTACCAGGCCGACGCCGACGGCGCCGCGCTCTCCCGCGACCCGCTCGCGCTGGCGAGCGCGCTGCGCAAGATCGACGCCGGGGCGCGGGCCCGCCCGCTGCCGGCCGAGGGCAACCTCACCGCCACCGCGCACCTGATGATCGCCAACCCGCTGCGCGGCGGCGGTCTGTCCGCGCTGTTCAGCACCCACCCGCCGATGCCCGACCGGGTACGCCGCCTCGAACAGCTGGCCAGCGCCCGCCGCTGACCCGCCCCCGGTCTCGCCGCCCGCGCCGCGGCTCGCTGGTTGTGATCACGGTTTCGGGAACGAATCTGCCGTTCCGCGCGCGGTTCTGTTCCCGAAACCGCGATCGTGCGGTTCGGGGCGTACTCAGGGAGCGATCTCCAGCACCGCGACGCCGGTGAGGTGAGCAGCGGCCAGGTCGGTCAGGGCGCGGTCGGCGGCGTCGAAGGGGTAGCGCACCACGGCGAGCTCCGGGCGTACCGCCGCGGCCAGCGCGAACAGCTCGGCGCCGTCGGCGCGGGTGTTGGCGGTGACGCTGCGTACCTCACGCTCATAGAAGAGGTGCTGTTCGTAATGCAGCGGGGGTACGTCGCTCAGGTGGATCCCCGCGATCGCCAGCACCCCGCCCCGGTCCAGCGCGGACAGCGCGACCGGCACCAGCGCCCCCACCGGGGGGAACAGGATCGCGGCGTCCAACGGCACTGGGCTTGCCGAGTGGCCGTCCTGGGCGGAGCGGGCGCCGAGCCGGAGCGCGAGCCGCCGTGCCGCCGCCCCCCGGGTGAACACGTGCACCTCGACCCCGGTCGCGATCGCGAGCTGCGCGGTGATGTGCGCCGACGCACCGAATCCCCAGATCCCGAGCCGCCCGCCCGGCGCCACTCCGGTACGTCGCAGCGCCCGGTATCCGATGATGCCGGCGCAGAGCAGCGGCGCGACCTGGACCGGATCGGCGTCGGACGGCAGCCGGTACGCGTACGCCGCCGGCACCGTCGCGTACTCGGCGTACCCACCGTCGGCGTCCCACCCGGTGTACGTCGAGTCCGGGCACAGGTTCTCCGCACCCCGCGCGCAGTACCGGCAGAGCGCAGGCGCCGACACCCTCCCGGGACCCGGCCCCTGCGAACCACAGGTCCCGCGCAGCCACGCGATGCCGGCCAGGCTGCCGTCGGCCGGCTCGGCGGGCGTGTCGGGTCCGCGCCCGACCACCTCGCCCACCACCTCGTGCCCCGGTACGGTCCCCGGCCGGCGCGGCGCCAGGTCACCCTCGGCGAGATGGAGGTCGGTGCGGCAGACGCCGCACGCGCGTACCCGGATCAGCAGCTCACCCGGGCCGGGCACCGGCTGAGGTTTCTCGACCAGCGCGAGTGGCCCCGAGCCGATCGGTCCGGGCTCCCGCACCACCCATGCGCGCATGAGCCGACCATATCGGCGGGATGCGGGTTCGGCCGCGTGGTTGCGCGGCGACCCACTGGGGAACCGGCCCCGGTCGACCGCGCCGTTTGCTGAACGCGTCACGTTCGCCGCCTCACGGCTGAGGCGCCGGGCCGCGGGTCGCTAGGGTCGGTCGGGTGAGTGACGCGAAGCTCGACAACACGGTGGCGCTGGTGACGGGCGGCGGACGCGGTTTCGGCAGGGTGGTGGCCCGCGAGCTCGCCGCCGCCGGCGCCACGGTGGCGGTCACCGGCCGTACCCCCGAATCCCTGGCCGATGCGGTACGCGAGATCGAGGCCGCCGGTGGCACCGGGCTTGCCGTACCGATGGATGTCACCGACCCGGCCGCGGTCGCCGACGGCGTCGCCGCTGTCACCGACCAACTCGGACCGGTCGACCTGCTGGTGAACAACGCGGGGCTCAACGGCCCGGTGGGGCCGCACTGGGAGGTCGACCAGGAGTCCTGGTGGCACACCGTCGAGGTCAACCTGCGCGGGGTCGCGCTCTGCTCGGCGGCGGTGCTGCCGGCGATGACGGTACGCGGCGCCGGCCGTGTGGTGAACGTGGTCAGCCACGCCGGCGTGTTCCGGTGGCCGCACATGTCGGCGTACTCGGTGTCGAAGGCCGCGGTGATCAAGCTGACCGAGAACCAGGCGTACGAGTGCCGTCGCCACGGTGTCGCGGTGTTCGCCGTACACCCCGGGGTGTTGCCGATCGGGCTGTCGGAGGAGGTGTTCGGCTTCGAGGCGCCGGAGGGGTCGTACCAGGCGAAGATGGTCGACTGGCTACGGCGGCAGTTCGAGGAGGGCAAGGTGGTGCCGCCGGAGGCGGGTGCCGAGCTGATCGCCCGGATCGCCACCGGGGAGGTCGACCCGCTCTCCGGCCGCTACCTGGTCGCCGGGGAGGAGCTGGACCCGCTGCTCGCCGACGCCGGAGCGATCGCGGCCGACGACCGCCTGCTGCTCCGCCTCCGCGAGTAAGAGGTCGCGGTAGCGAGTAAGCGGGCCCAGGGAGACGGTCAGGACAGCTCGGCCGCGATCTCCATGGTCCGGTGCGCCGCCTCGGGGGTACGCCGTCCCAGCCCGCACGCCGCGGCCAGGTCGACCCGCCGGGACAGCGCTCGCTCGATGATGTCGCGGATCCGGCGGTGCTCGTCGAGGTCGCCGTCCTCGTGGACGAAGCCGGCCGCGAACCGTACGTCGTCGGGCAGCCGCAGCTTCGCCAGCGGCCGGTAGTACGCCTCGTCCAGCGGCGCCGGGTCGATGCCGGCGGCGAACGGGGCGTGTACGAACTCCAGGGGACGTCCGGCGGGCCAGCGTTTGAGCATGGCGTTGGCGAGCGCCACCAGCGGCCCGGCGTCGCGCATCCGGCCCAGGGCGCGGTGTCCGAGGTCGCCCAGGCAGAGGTGGACACCGAACCGGGCGCCCTCGGGGGAGCGGGCCGCCAGCCGCGCCACCCCGGAGGCGAGGAACCCTGCCATCGCCGGCCGCAGCGGCCCCGGCATCTTGGCCACGAACACCAGCTCCGCCGGCAGCTCCAACTGGAAGACCACCCCGTCACCGGCCTGCCGGTGCAGCTCGGTGATCTCCCGTACGGTGGCGTCGGCGAACGCGGCGCGGTGCCGGAACGCCCCGGCCGGCCCCAGCGTGAACAGCGCCATGTCCAGGTCGCCGGGGATCCCCGCCTGGAACGCCAGCCGCTCCAGCCCCGGCTCGCGCCGCAGCTCCTCGATCACCCGCAGCCCGTCCTGGTACGCCGCGACGTGCCCGAAGTCGAGCGTCTCGCCGCGCAGCCGGTGGCCGCGCCGTACCCGGAAACTCGTGGCGTGGTCGTAGTCGGACCAGTCACCGCCGCGGCTGAGTCGCAGGTCGGGGTGGGCGCGCAGCGACTCGATGATGTGGACGATCCAGTCGCTACGTTCCCCGGTTTCGCCGTCGGGCAGGGTGCGCAGCCGGCCACCGAGCCGGGTGGTCGCCTCCCGCATCGCGGCCTCCGTGTTCTCGGCCGGAATGCTGCCTACCAGATGTACACCGCGCGCCTCGTCCATCGCCGTCCTCCTGCCGCAAGGGTAGGGCGGTGGAGTGGTGGCGCGCTGCCCGGATTCAGCGGTAGTTCGTGAACTGCAGCGGTACGTCGAGATCGGCCTGCTTGAGCATCGCGATCACAGCCTGCAGGTCGTCCTTCTTCTTGCCGGTGACCCGGATCTGCTCACCCTGGATCTGCGCCTGTACGCCTTTCGGGCCCTCGTCGCGGATCTTCTTGGTGATCTGCTTCGCCTTGTCCTGCGCGATGCCCTGCACGATCTTGCACTCGATCTTGTACGTCTTGCCGGACTGCTGGGGCTCGCCGGCGTCGATCGCCTTGATCGAGATGTTGCGGCGGATCGCCTTCTCCTTGAAGACCTCCAGCGCGGCGCGTACCCGGTCCTCGGTCTCGGCCTGCAGGCTGACCGCCTCGCCGGACAGGGTGATCGCCGCACCGGTGCCGCGGAAGTCGAACCGCTGCGACAGCTCCTTGGAGGTCTGGTTGACCGCGTTGTCGACCTCCTGCCGGTCGACCTCCGAGACGATGTCAAAGCTGGGGTTTGCCACTGGTCCTCCCGTTCGTTATCGCCCCACACCCTACGACGTGCCCGCCTCCGGTTCAGCCGGTACGCGCGGTAGGCGAACCCATTTGCACGAACCTCGGGGGGTACGGCTATCCTTGCTCGGGCGCCGCCGCGTATGCGGTGCGCGCACATCCCCGGCAGGTTGCCCGAGCGGCCAAAGGGAGCGGTCTGTAAAACCGTCGGCTACGCCTACACTGGTTCGAATCCAGTACCTGCCACCACCAGGGCACACAGGCCCCTGACCAGCGACAACGCCGGTCGGGGGGCCTTTCTCGCGGGCTCCCAGGTGTCCCCCACCCGTACTATGCCCGGGATGAGCGCCGCACCGACCCGACCGAAGGTGTCCAGGGACCTCACCGCCGTGAGCGCGGCCGACCTGCGGCTGCCACCGCCGCCGGGGGACGTGGAGCTGCCCGACGAGCACGGCGCGGCCGGCGATCCGCGCTACCCGTCGCCGGTCTTCGGCCGTACGGTGCTGGCGATCGCACTCGACGCCGTGCTGCACCTCGGGTTGGCGACCGCGGTGTTCCTGGTGGCGCGTACCGCCGTAGGCACCGGTACGGCGGTCCTCTACTTCCTTGGTGTGTGGATCGGGCTGTCGCTGCTGCACCGGATCGTGGTGCAGCGGATCTTCCAGACCACGCTCGGCAAGGCGGTCACCGGCCTGCGGATGATCCGCGAGGACACCGGCGGGCGGCCGACGCTGTGGCTGCTGGTACGCGCCTGGTTCCGCGGCCTGTGGTCCCTGCTCGAGGCGCTGAACAGCCTTTAGCTGATTGTGGGCCCGCCCGATGGGTACGGGACTGGCATGAGGCCTGACGAACTTGCCAACCTGGACCCGTTCGCGCTGTTCGACGCGGAGGCGGCGCGGCTCGACCGGTTCTTCGGATCGCTGGACGACGAGCAGTGGCAGCAGCCGTCGCGGTGTGCCGGCTGGTCGGTACGCGACGTGCTGGGCCACCTCGCCGGCGAGGAGCTGTACCACCACGCGTGTCTCGACGACGACGTGGCGGGGTTCTTCCGGATGCTGCAGGACGAGGAGGTCGGCGGCCGGTTCAACGACTGGTGCGTCGAGCAGCGGCGCGACCTGCCGGTCGGTGACGTACTCACCGAGTGGCGGGAGGGCAACGCCGACACACGCCGCCGGATGCGGGACCGCGGCCGGGACGGCACGCTGGAGACCGCCGTCGGCCGGTATCCGGTGGGGCTGCAGACCTTCCACTACGCCTCCGAGTACGCCACCCACGCCGACGACGTCGGCGCTCCCGTGGCGCCCGACGAGGAGGCCGACCGCTGGGCGTGGCGGGCGCGGGTGGGGCGGTTCGTGCTCGCCGAGAAGCACTCCCAGGCCGACGTGGTGCCGGCCGCCGGCGGCTACCGGATCAGCGCCGGCACCCTGTCCGCCGACCTGCCCGAGCCGGATTTCGTCACCGCCACCGTGGACCGGCTGCCGCCTGACCACCCGCTCCCCGACGAACTACGCGCCGCCCTGGCCGTACTCGCCTGAGGTCGAGCGCAGCTCAACAGGTGGAGTGAAACAGGCCGCCAACCCACTCGGCCGCCGCGAGCTCGTGGCAGATCCGTACCGCCTCGGTGGTCTCCGCGATGTGTACGGCGATCCCGCTCCGTTCCAGCAGCGGGTGACGCAGAAGCGGATACCGCGGGTCACATTGCGCGTGTTGCACTGTGAACTTGCCTGGGGACCTTGAGTAACCGGCGGGTATGTGCTGGGGTCGACTCGCCAGGGGGTTGGAGGCATAGAGGACCGATGCTGGAGTTGAGGCTGCTCGGCCCAGTGGAGCTGTGGCACGGCGGCGAGCGGATCGAGCTCGGTCCGCCGAAGCAGCGCTGTGTCATCGCGGCGCTGGCCATGGCTCCGGGCACGCCGGTGCCGCTGGACACCTGGTCGAACGTGTCTGGGGCGAGGATGCGCCACCGAAGCCGGCAGCCACCGTCTACTCGTACGTGGCGCGGCTGCGCCGGCTGTCCGCGACGGTGCCGGGCGCGGCGCCGTTGCCGCATCGCGAAGCCAGCGGGTACCTGCTCGGCTTGCCCACCGACCAGGTCGACGCGTGCCGTTTCCGCAGGTTGATCGAGGTGTCCCGGACGACGGACGACCCCGAACAGCGCGCCGCCATGTTGCGCGATGCGCTCGCGCTCTGGCGCGGAGAACCGCTCCTGGGGATGTCCGGCGAGTGGGCCGAGGGGGTACGGGTCGGCCTGCGGGAGCTCCGGCTCAGCGCGGTGATCAGCTACGCGGACGCCACCCTGGCGGGCCCCGAGCCACCACTCGCCGCGATCGGTGAACTCTCCGAGGCCGTCGCCGAGCACCCGCTCGTAGAGCCGGTCGTACTGCGACTGATGACCGCCCTGGCGAGAGCGGGTCGCGTACCCGAGGCACTGCAGGTCTACGAGCGGACCCGCGTCCGGCTCGCCGACGAGCTGGGCACCGACCCCGGACCAGAACTACAGCGGTTGTACGGTCAGCTGCTGCACCAGGATGGCGGGCCGCACGCCGCCGCCGCACCGGAGGTGCCGCGCCAGACCCCGATCGCGCCGGCGGTCTTCGTGGGACGCGCCGTGGAGCTGGACTCCGTGACCGAAGCGCTGTGGCCGGATCGTGGACCCGCGCCCCGGGTCGTCGTCGTCCACGGGCCCGGCGGTGTGGGCAAGTCGGCGCTGGCGCTGCACGCGAGCCGCTGCGTGGCGGACCGGTTCCCGGACGGTCAGCTCTATCTGAATCTGCAGGGCTCGAGTCCCGGGCTGAAACCACTGGCCGCCGCCGAGGCGCTGAGCCGGCTGCTGCAGAGTCTCGGCGTACCGGCGTCGGCGGTGCCGGTGACCGAGGAGGCCGCGGCGGCGCGGTTCCGTACCCTGCTCGCCGACCGCCGGGTGCTGCTGGTGCTCGACAACGCCGCGTCACCTGCCCAGCTCCGGCCGCTGCTGCCGGCCGGCGCCGGCTGCGCGGTGCTGGCGACCAGCCGTCGCTCCCTGTTCGAGCTGGGCGACGCCCATCACGTGACCCTCACGGTGCTGCCCCCGCACGATTGTGTAGAGCTGTTGGTACGGCTCGACGCGACCGGCCGCTTCGGGGCCGACCGGGACAGCGCCGCCACGCTGGCACGGCTCTGCGGTCAGCTCCCGCTGGCGCTCCGGATCGCCGCGGCCCGGGCCCGGGCCCGCCCCGACTGGCCACTAGCCGCCTTCGTCGAGCGGCTCTCCGACCGCCGGCAGCTGCTGGACCAGCTCGGATACCAGGAATTGTCGGTACGCGCCTGCTTCGACACCGGCTACCAGGCGCTGGCCGACGGCGACCCGCTGGACCAGGAGGCGGCGCGGGCGTTCCGGCTGCTCGGCCTGCCCGACGGCCCCGACATCAGCGTCGCCATCGCGGCCCGGCTGTTCGACATGGCCGAGCCCGACGCCGAACGCTCCCTGGACCGGCTGGTGGATGCCCAGCTGCTCGAAAGCGGCGCCCCAGGTCGGTACCGGATGCACGACCTGATCCGCCTGTACGCCCGCGACCTCGCCGAGCAGTCCGTACCGGAACCGGACAGGTACGCCGCCCTCGCCCGCATCTGGCGCTGCTACGTCGCCACCACCGTCGCCGCCAGCCAACTGCTGCGCCCCGGCTTCCGCGCCAACGTGGTCACCGTCGACGAGGCGGACGCCATCCCGCTGCCCCACCGCGACGCGGCACTCGCCTGGCTCGCTACGGAGACCCCGAACCTGCTCGCCGCCGCGCACCAGGCCGCCATCGCCCCCGACGAGTTGTCGTCGATCACGTCACAACTCGCTGCCGCGCTGTTCGGGTACCTGCACGGCAGCGTCCAGTGGATCGAGCTGCGGGAGGTGAACCTGGTCGCGCTCGACCTCGTCCGCCGCATGGGAGACCGCCCCGCCGAGGGTAGGGTGCGCAACGACCT
Organism: Micromonosporaceae bacterium; assembly: GCA_050701695.1. Lineage (GTDB taxonomy): Bacteria > Actinomycetota > Actinomycetes > Mycobacteriales > Micromonosporaceae > WHSM01. Next base: position 7,814 of record JBOGDE010000085.1, on the reverse strand, counting down.
GGGCGTTCTGACGTGGCGTACCGGCGACGCGGACGGTGCCATCGCGATGTTTACCGAAGCAGTCCGTATCCACCGCGAACTGGGCAACCGGAGGGACGAGGCGCGGAGCCTGGCGAATCTCGGAACTGCCTCTTCCGAACGCGGCAATCTCACGCAGGCGGTTCGCTGTCTGGAGCGCGCTTTGACCCTCTATCAGGAGGTCGATTACCGGTCGGGTCAGGCGTTGGCCTTCGATACCCTTGGCCAGATATACAGGCAGCAAGGCGATATGGAACGTGCAATAGAGGCTGCAAGACAGGGACTCGCGATCTATCGCGGCAACGGTGATGAGCCGGGTGCGGCCATGTCACTGCGACACCTAGGCGTATCACTGATGGAGCTTCCCGACCTGGCTGCGGCTGTGGATTGCCTGCAACGGGCGGCGACGGCGAGCCGCAACTGCGGTGACGTTAACGGTGTGGTTTGGGCCTTGACCCACCTTGGTGAAGCCTTGCGGCACCGCGGTGACATCGCCGAGGCGCAGTGCGTCTGTGAGGAGGCCCTAGCGCTCAGTCGTCAGTTTGGAGGACGACAGGAACAGGGTATGGCGCTACTCCGGCTCGGCGCTGTTCTGTTCGATATAGACGATAGGGAACGTGCGCGAGCCTGCCTGTTTGAAGCGGTCGAGATATTCGAGCAGTTGGGTGCGCCAGCAGCCAGCGAAGCCCGGGGATTGCTTACGCGCATGACATCACGCGACGGGGTGGAGCGCCTCGCGGACACGGCTGCTGAGTAGCTCGTACTGGGTGCGGCACCGGACTGGCGCGTGTGGCGGCCGGGTGACGACGGTCGGTGGGCCGATCTGCTCACCCTCGGTGAACTGTTCGCGGGTCAGGTCCAGTTCGGTGCCGTCAGGGAGCCGGTTCCAGTAGTGGACACCCTGCCGGCCGCCGTCGCGGAACGTCACCTCCGCCAGCAACAGCTCGCCTCCGAGGTGGTCGTTCAGCACCAGTGCGGTGACCGCGCACTGGCCGCGCGCCGGGTTGCCGGGGTGCCAGTCGGCGAGATCCACCGGGTCGCAGGTGTCGGGCCCCCAGGAGTTACGCAGCGCGATCGTCACCCGATCGAGGGTCGATGTGGTCATGGCCGCAGAATCCCACCTGCCTGTGACAGGACCTAGGTCCCGAGTCACCCGTACGAATCACCGATGGTCACGCTCGGTGCCAGGGTGCATGGTGACGGTAGCGCTTCTGGAGGCGATATCAGACACTGCGTGCAAGAGGTGCAGATCGGAAGATACGGACTTATACGCCGTACCGTGCCGACTCGCTCGGGGGACCGGCGGTCGACACGCAGTTCGGGTGTCGCGCGCCGTTCCCGTGTGGCACGATCGACGCACGGGATTCCCTGTCGAGCCTCAGAATCATCGGAGTCAGCACCATGAAGCCTCGCAAGGTTCGCGCGTGGGTGGGGCGTTTCCTTCTGTCAACGGGGATCGTCCTGACGGTCTTTCTGAGCGCACCCGGTCTCGCCCACGCTGCGGACGCTGGTGAGGACTCGAGCGCCGCCGTCGTCGCCCAGTACGACCCGACTTGGGGATAGGCATCGTTCGCGGGGGCCAGTGGGGTAGCTGAGCATGTCCCTTGAGGACGCGCAGCGTCGCGGGAAGACGCGGGTCACCAAGGAGGCCGCCGGGGCGCGGCACGTGTGGCTGCTCATCGCCGGGCTCGCTGTTGCTGGGTTCGCCATCTTCGCCTTGCAAGGCTGGTGGTCGTGGGGCGGGCTGATCAGCCAGCCGTTGCGGTTTGCCGCGTACTTTGCGATGTTCTTTCTCGCCAGCGCTGCGCAGCTCACGATCGACATGGGTCGCCACAGCTACAAGGTGACCTTCTCGGAGATGCCGCTCGTCCTGGCGTTGTTCTACGCCGACCCTGTCACGCTGCTGGCGGCCCGCTGTCTCGGGTTCTTCGCGGTCTTCTACCTGTACCAGCGACAACAATTACAGAAGGCGGCGTTTAACGCGATCAACGGTGGTGTCGCCGCGACGATCGCCATCTCGATTGCCCATGGAATGCAGCTGGGAGCCCCAGGGTTCCCGGCGTCGTGGGCGATTGTCTATGCCGCCATCGTCCCGGCAATGGCGAGCAGTGCGTTAATGGTGATGGCGGCTATCACACTGGTGCAGGGCCCGCCTACTCGGGCGGAGGCCGCGCGCACCACTGCATCAACACTCGTGACCTCGGTACTGAGCGCCACGCTCGGCATTCTGGTGTTGCTCGTGTTCGAGGTCAGCCGGTGGACGGTCCTGCTCCTTATCCCCGTCGTTGTCGCGGTCGCGCTGGGCTATCGCGGATACACGCAGTTCGTAAGGCAGCAGCTGCGGCTCGCGGAGCTCTACGAACTCACTCGTGCGGTAAGTACGGCTCGCCAGGACGGGACGCTTGCCGATGAGTTGCTGACGCGTACCCGGAAGCTAATGAATTCCGAGGCCGCGACGTTGTGGTTGCCGCAGCGGGGGCGGTATCCGGAGACGCTGCTCAGCGCGCGGGCAGACAGCGCCGGGTTGATCGACCGGGCCTTCTCGCCTCGAGTGTTTCGGGAGCGGGCGCTGGCCGAGGGGCACACCGTCGCGGTGGGGCCGAAGCTGGGCGACGCCGAAGACCGCGTCCTGCTGCGGGAGGCTGCCACCAAGGACGTGATCGTGGTGCCGCTCAAGTCCGGTACCGCCACGATCGGGTGCCTGGAGGTGGCGAACCGGCTGGGTGATCTGGAGCGGTTCCGGGCCGATGACGTACAGCTGCTGGAGACGCTGGCGGCGCACGCGGCGGTGGCGGTGGAGAATTCCCGGCTGGTCGACCGGCTGCAGTTCGACGCGTACCACGACGCTCTCACGAGTCTGCCCAACCGGCGGCGGATGGTGTTCGCGCTGGAAGAAGCCGTCAAGATACGCGCCCCCGGCGAAGTGGTCGCGGCGATGCTGTTCGACGTCGACGGGATGCGCGATGTCAACGACTCGCTCGGGCATGCCGCCGGTGACAAGCTGCTCGCCGAGGTCGCCCGGCGCCTCACCGACGCCGCACCCGACGGTGCCCTGGTCGCCCGCGCCGGTGGCGACGAGTTCGCCGTCCTGGTACGCATCGCCAACGCCGACGCCGCTACTGAACTCGCCCGCACCCTGCGCACCACGCTGCAGCGGCCGTTCACGCTGGGCACGCTCACCATCGACGTCGACACCACCGTCGGTATCGCGCTGCACCCCGAGCACGGCGCCGAGCCGGAGATGCTGCTGCAGCGCGCCGATGTCGCCGCGTACGCCGCGAAATCCATCCCGTCCGGGATCTGCACGTTCAACGTCGGCCTGGAGTCCCGGTCGGTACGCCGGCTCGGGCTGGCCGGGGACCTGCGCCGGGCGCTGGACAACGGTGAGATCGAGGTCTACTTCCAACCCAAGATCGCGATCACCGACCGCGCCCTCGCCGGGCTGGAATGCCTCGCCCGCTGGGAACACCCGGCGCACGGCAGTGTGGCTCCCGAAGACTTCATCTCCGTCGCCGAACACACCGGTCAGCTCGGCAAGCTCACCGACGTCGTACTCCGCGAAGGGCTCAGCCGGTGCCGCGAGTGGGACGCCGACGACCGGCCGATCGGGATCGCGGTCAACCTCTCGCCGCGCAGCCTGTCCGACCCCGACTTCCCGGCGTACGTCGCGAGCCTGCTCGACGAGTACGCCGTCCCCGCCGACCGGCTCACCCTGGAGATCACCGAAGACGGCATGGTGGGGGAGACCGAGAAGCCGCTGCCCAGCCTGCGACTGCTCCGCGAGCTGGGGGTACGGCTCTCCGTCGACGACTTCGGCACCGGCTACTCCTCGCTGTCGTACCTGCGCCGGCTGCCCGTCCACGAAGTCAAGATCGACCGTACGTTCGTGCAGGGCATGGCGACCGACCCCGGTGACCTGGCGATCGTGCGTGCCGTGGTCGACCTCTCCCGGCACTTCGGCTTCTCCGTGGTCGCCGAGGGCGTGGAGAGCGAGCTGACGCTCTCCCTGCTCGAAGATATGGGCTGCGACGTCGGCCAGGGCTTCTTCTTCTCCCGCCCGCTGCCGTACGAGCGGCTGGAAGCCTGGTTCACCGCCCAGACCGAGCTCGCCACCACCCCCGCCGGCGAGGTACGCCGACTCCGCGCCGTGCCATGAAAGCCGTGCCGTGAAGGCCATGCCGTGAGCCCGGTCCCGTGAGAGCAGTGCCGTGAGCGCCGTGCCGTGAAGCCGGTCCCATACCGGATCCACGTCGACGACGCGGTGCTCGCCGACCTGCGCCGCCGCATCCACCACACCCGCTGGCCCGACCCTGCGCCCGGCGAGCCCTGGCAGCAGGGCACCGACCTGACGTACCTCCAGGAGCTCCTGGGCTACTGGGCCGACGGGTACGACTGGCGCGCCGCCGAAGCCGCCCTGAACCGGTACCCGCACTACCGGGTCGAGCTGGGCGGCGCCACCATCCACTTCGTACACGTCAAGACCGGCGGCACCCCGCTCGTCGTCACCCACGGCTGGCCCAGCAGCTTCGCCGAGCCGCTCGCCCTGGTCGAGCACGCGCCCGGCTTCGACCTGGTGATCCCGTCACTGCCGGGCTACGGCTTCTCGCCAAGACCGGACCGGCAGGGCGTCAACTACCGCTACGTCGCCGGCCTCTGGCATCAGCTCATGCGAGGCCTCGGCTACCAGCGGTACGGCGCCGCCGGCGGCGACTTCGGAGGCGGCGTCGCCGCGATCATGGCGCTCGACGACCCCGACCCGCTGATCGGGATCCACCTCACCGACATGGACGTCACCCCGTACACCGGGGAAGGAGCACCGCCGCTGAGCCCCGCCGAGCGGGCCTACCTGGAGCACCAACGCACGTGGTGGGCCGCCGAAGGCGGCTACAAGGCGATCCAGTCCACCAAACCCCAGACCCTCGGGTACGCCCTGACCGACTCGCCCGCCGGGCTCGCCGCCTGGGTGCTGGAGAAGTGGCGCAGCTGGGCCGACTCCGGCGGCGATCTCGGCCGGCTCGACCGCGACGCGCTGCTCACCCACCTCACCATCTACTGGGCGACCGGCACGATCACCTCGTCGATGCGCGACTACTACGACAACCGGTGGCACCCGGTCACCCTCGGCCCGCACCACCGGGTCCGCGTCCCCACCGGGTTCGCGATCTTCGGCCACCAGTACATCCCCGAAGGTGAACCACCCCGGGAGTACGCCGAACGCCTCTACGACGTACGCCGCTGGACCGTGATGCCCCGCGGCGGACACTTCGCCGCAGCCGAGGCGCCGGAGCTGCTGGCCGCCGAGATCGGCGCCTTCTTCGGCGACCTGTGACCCGCCCCGGAACCCACTCGGCGAGCCCGCCCGACACCGTGTACTCTTATCGCGGCGCTCGCTCCGGCGAGCCTCATGCCGGCCCCTTTAGCTCAGTCGGCAGAGCGTCTCCATGGTAAGGAGAAGGTCTACGGTTCGATTCCGTAAAGGGGCTCGAGATGGGAGAACTGTGCGGGCCTGAAGGCCACGCCAAGTCTCTCGCTTATGTCAGTCGGGGGGACGACCCCCCGAGCCCCCCGCGGGCGGGTTGCTTGGCTTCCGGTTCTGGGCCGTTGCGCAGCTCCGGTGGTCTTGTGGTCCCGCTACCATTCCTTCTCTGGTACGGGGGTACGTTGGCTGGTGCGGCGGTGTAGCTCAGGTGGTAGAGCAAACGGCTCATAATCGTTGTGTCGCCGGTTCGAGTCCGGCCACCGCTACCGAATTTCGTGTTCCCACCGGGTGCGGCTACTCTGGTGGGGTTGTCCGTGACGATAGCTCCCTGTGAGTTCTGCGAGGAAGGCACTCCGCCGTGGCTAAGGCGACTGACGTACGTCCCAAGATCACTATGGCGTGTGTGGAGTGCAAGGAGCGCAACTACATCACGCGCAAGAACCGCCGCAACGACCCCGACCGGCTGGAGCTGAAGAAGTTCTGCCCGCGTTGCGGCAAGCACCAGGCACACCGCGAAACCCGCTGACCGGCATGGCGCTGGACCCCGAGGTCATCGGTCGCAGCGTCACCGCGCCCGAGCCGTACGAGGTCTCGCGCGCGAAGATCCGGGAGTTCGCCGACGCGATCGGTGACCCGAATCCGGCGTACCGCGATCCGGAGGCGGCCCGCAAGCTCGGCCACTCCGACGTGGTCGCGCCGCCGACCTTCCCGTTCGTGTTCACCTTCGCCGCCGGGTTGCCGCTGCTGGATTCCCTCGGCGTCGTGCTGCGGCAGGTGGTCCACGGTGACCAGCGGTTCGCGTACACCAGGCCGGTGGTTCCGGGCGACGAGCTGCGCTGCACCGTGACGGTCGAGGGCCTCCGCACCATGGCGGGCAACCACCTGCTCACCACCCGTACCGACGTCACCGACGCCGGCGGGGCACGCGTCCTGAGCACCTGGTCGACCCTGGTGGTCCGACCGTCCGAGACCACACCCGGTCCTCGGCAGGTAGAGAGTCTCGGAGGGTCGACCAGCCCGTGAGCACCGACCTTCCCGCGCAGACGTTCACCGTGACCCGCGCCGACCTGGTGCGGTACGCCGGCGCCTCCGGCGACTTCAACCCGATCCACTGGAGCCAGCGGGTCGCCACCGACGTCGGCCTACCGGGCGTGATCGGCCACGGCATGCTCACCATGGCGCTCGCCGCCAGGGTCGTCACCGACTGGCTCGGCGACCCGACCGCGTTGGAGGAGTACCTCGTACGGTTCTCGAAGCCGGTCGTGGTCCCCGACGACGACACCGGCACCGAGGTCACCGTCACCGGCGTCGTACGCAAGGAGCTCGACGACGGGCGGCTTCAGGTCGACCTGACCGCCACCTGCCACGGCGAGAAGGTGCTCGGCCAGGCCCGCGCCATCGTCCGCCGCCCCACCTGACCAGCCGCCCCGGCCGAAGGTGACCAGGCGTTGTCCACGTGGCGTCCGGGATATCGATTCCGGTGCGCGCACAGTGGCCAATGCCTGATCGCGAAGGCCTGGCCAGGGCTATCGGGGGCAGTCGATGTAGGCGGGCTGTGATTCGCTCTGGCCGGTGCCGCCGTCGGCGGCGCGGGCCGTCGCCCACCACTGGATCCGGTCGTTCGGTCCGAACGTCCTCGCGGTGCCCTGCCAGTTCTTCCCGCTCCAGGTCATCTCGACCTGGCCAGTGTCGCCGTTGCCGGTCTTCCAGTGCAGCACCACCATCTCGGGCGTACCGCCGGAGACCCAGGCGGTGGCCGGCAACTCCCAGCCCTTCTCGTTGCACCTCGGGGTGCCGCTCACCTTCACCACCAGAACCGAGGGTGACGGCCGGCTCGGTGACGCGCTGGGCGACGGCGGGGGCGGCGGTGCCGCAGGGGAGCGGGACGGCGGCGGCGCCGGCGTACTCGCCCCCACTGAGGGGCTCGCCGAGGCCGGCGCGGACGGGGTGGCGGTGGGCTCCGCCGACACCGCCGGGGTGGGCGAGATCCGCGGGTCGCCCCACACCAGCCGGTCCGCGTCCGAGCGTGGCAGCACGATCATCAGCACACCGCCCCCCAGCACCAGCAGCAGTACCGCGGCGGCCGCCAGCGCCGGCAGCAGAGCACGCCTCTGGGGCCGGTCCAGCGGCACCGGGAAGCCACTTGCCGGATCGAACCGTCCCGCCCGTGCCGCGACCGCCGCCGCGGCACCGCCACCCAGCGCCGCCGCACCCGGCAACCCGACACCGCCCGACCCGACACCGCCCGGCCCGACACCGCCCGGCCCGGCACCGTCCGGCCCGGCACCGCCCGGCCCGGCACCGCCCGGTGCGGCGC